>JBBQUY010000065.1:0-19657 GCA_038212015.1 Gaiellales bacterium
CGATGACGGACTCGGCCGCACGCGCGTCAACGTGCACTCGGGCTCGAACAGCTGGTTCAACCGCATCACGCGATCCGTGAACGTCGGGGTCGGCGATCGGGTCGCCCAGGGCGAGCCGGGTCGTCTCGACCTGCTCGAGACGACCGTGCACGAGCTGACCCACAAGTGGACGGATCTGCGTGCGGGCTTCGGTGGCCTGCTGTACGCCGGCGGTCCCGGCCGACTGTCGGAAGGACTGTCCCAGGTGATGGCCGGTGCCGTGCTCGTGCTCGAAGGCGACGCCGGCGAGCAGGCGCACGGCTGGCACCTGCTCGATCCGCGTGGAAAGACGGCGCGCATGCCGAGCGAATTCGGCGGTCCCGCGAAGTACGTCCCCCTGTCCGTGACGATGGACGACGTTCGTCGGACCGGATTCACCCTCAAGGACAACGGATACGTCCACGTGCACTCCGGCGTGATCCAGGCAGCCCATCTCGACATCGCCCGCGCGATCGGCATGGAGCAGATGGCGCGCATCACGACCGAGGCTGCGCGAACGTCGCTCAACCAGCTGACGGGGTTCCAGGGCTGGGCGCAGGCAACGCTCGGCGCCGCGGAGCGACTGCACGGCGCCGGATCGGCGCAGCAGGAGGCCGTGCGAGGGGCGTGGCTGGCAGCGAAGGTGCTCACCCCGACCTGAGGACAGCACGTCGGCCCGCGTACGACGGTTGACCGGGTTTTCCTTCAACACCCCGGGGGAACCATTCCTTCGAGCGCACCGTGAACCTTCGATCGGGTTCCGTGCGCCGATGTCCATGCCGCCCTGGAGCTCGACTGCGTGACCGAGTCCGAACCGACGACGACGCCGTCCGACGCACAGCTTGCGTGGATCGAGCGGCACGCAGGCCGAATCCTGGCGGCCGGGGCCCTCGTTTCGATCAACCTCGTGATCGTCGCCATGCTCGGCTCGTTCTTCGAACTTGGACTCGCAGGTGCACTGCTCGTCGTTGGGCTGGCCGTCGCGTCGTTCCTGCTGCTGCATCGCGCCGTCGTGCGAATGATGCGTGGTGCGCTCGGCGCCGCCCGCCGCGAAGCGCAGGTGTCGCGCCAGATGATGCTTGCCGTCGAACAGATCGGCGCTGAGGGCGCAGGCGTGCGCGGTACGGTCGAAGCGCTCGCCGCGAGCGCCCAAGGTGCCGGCCTCGAGCTGTTCGTGTGGGAATCCGCCGACCGCGCGCTGTGGTCACCCGCATGGGGGAGCAGCGTGGTGCTCACCGCCGCCGACGCACGTGCGCTGCGCGACGCGTTCGGTATCCGTCGCGCCCTGCACATCCGCGACGGCGAGGCTCCGACGTGCCCGCTTCCCGAGGACGTCGCCGTACGCGGCGGTTCGCGAGCACTGGTCGTTGCCCCCATGTTCTCCGGCGAAGAGTTCCACGGCCTCGTCCTGCGCCGCTACCGCAGTGAGCGTGAACTGCACCGCGCCGACGACGAAACGCTCGTCGCCGCGATCGCCGCACTCGGCGCGGTCGCGATCGGCAAGGCCATCATCGTCGACCGCGAGCAGCAGCGCGCCCGCGACAACGAGCTGCTGCTGCGCAGCGTCCACGCGGCAAGCGAGAGCCGCCAGCGCGACCGCCTCGTCGACCACGTCCAGCAGGCCGCGGAGGCCGTTCGCGCGAATCGCGCCGCGTTGTTCGCGCTCGACTCCGGTCGCCTCAAGCTTGTCGGCGCAACCGGAATCGAACGGGTCGTCGCGTCGGGTGCTGGGACGATTCGCCTGCGCTCGCACCTCGCCGAGCTCGCACATCATGCGGGCAGCGAACCGTTCGTCGCCACCGTCGACGACCTCGACCAGTCGAGCAGCATCGTGCTCGGCCGAATGGGCTTCAGCGGCGACGTGGTGCTGCAGGGCCTGCGCGACGCGAACGGCCTCGTCGGCCTGATCGTCCTCGACTGTCCGACCGCCGGCCTCCATGACGGCATCGGCTCACTGCTCGCTGCCGTCGGTCGCCAGGCATCCGCCGCCATCGAGCGCACGCGCATGCTTCGCTCGATCCGCAAGCGCAGTCGCCACCTGGCGTGCACCCCCAAGCTCGCTCGCAGCCTCACCGGCCAGCGCGACCCGGAGGCCGTTGCCCGCATCGCCGCACGCGAGCTGCACGAAGGCTTTGGTTTCGGCCGCGTCACGATCGCGCTCACCCACGTGGACACATCCCTCACGAGCGCGGGCGACGACGAGCTGCGCATCATCGCGTCCAGCGGTGCACACGCCGCGACGGGCGCCCATGCGTCATGCACCGACGCGCTGCGCGAGTGCGTGCGCACCGGCCGACCCTACGTCGCCGTCGCAGGCGACCTCGACGAGGATCCGGGTGTCGCGTTCGACCTGCGCGTGCCTGGTCCCGACGACAAGGACGCACCTGCCGGATGCCGCGGACGCATCGTCGTGCCGATCCAGGGCCGCGACCGCGCCGTGGTCGGTGCGATCGCCGTCTACGAGCGTGACCCGGACGTACTCGGCGAAGACGACCTGCACATGCTCGAGACGATCGCCGACCAGCTCGGCGGCACCATCGAGCAGGCGGAGCTGTTCGCATCGCTCGAGCGTTCGTATTTCGAGACGGTGGAAGCGCTCAGCTCAGCGCTGGAGGCCAAGGACGCCTACACGCTCGACCACGCCCGATCGATCACGGACATGAGCGCGGACGTCGGCCGACGGCTCGGCATGCGCGAGGACGAGATCCGTGACCTCAAGCTCGGCGCGCTGCTGCATGACATCGGCAAGATCGGCGTGCCGACCGAGATCCTCTCCAAGCCCGGGCCGCTGACCGACGACGAGTTCGAGCTCATGAAAGAGCACACGGTGATCGGCGAACAGATCATCGCGAGCGTCGAGTTCCTGCAGGGCGTGCGCCCGCTCGTGCTGCACGAGCACGAGCGCTGGGACGGCGCCGGGTATCCGCACCAGCTCAAGGGCGAGGAGATCCCGCTCGGCGCCCGCATCATCTTCGTCTGCGACTCGTGGCACGCGATGACCAGCGACCGTCCGTACCGAAAGGCCCTGCCCGACGAGGAAGCACTGCGCCGCCTGCGCGCCGGTGCGGGGTCACAGTTCGATCCGGCCGTCGTCGACGCCTTCTGTCACCTCATGACGACGGCCGACCATGCGCTGCCCGCCGATGCCGGCGCGCACGCACACGCCTGAGCGACGGATGGTGTCAGTCGACTGACGCCATGAGCCCGGCGAGGCCGTCGAGCAGCCCGCGCGGATCTCCGTCCTTGCTGAAGACCGCATCGGCACCCGCCGCGCCTGCGCGTGCGAGGGTCTCGGCGTCGCTCCATCCCGTGAAGAGGGCGACCTTCGCGCCGGGTGATGCGGCGTGCACGTCGGATACCAGCTCGATGCCATCGCGGTCGGGCAGCGTCACGTCAAGCAGGACGACCTCCGGTCGCATCGCCTCGTCCAGGCCGCGCAGCAGCGTGAGCGCGTCGGCGGCATTGGCTGCAGCGCCGACGAGCGTGAACCGATCGTCGAGCGAGATCGTGACCTCGAGCAGCGTGCGAATGCCTTCATCGTCATCGACGATGATCAGGCGAATGCGTCGAGCAGAGCCGGCGCCGGATGTGGAGTCGGACTCCATGCACCCATCATCGTGCTTTTCGGCACTGCGCTGGACGGTCGGTCGCACGGCCATACTTGCTAAGTCTTTCGAAAGCTCCGAGGTCGTCTCATGACGATACGGTCGGGAGCTTGGAACCGGTCGTTCGAGAATCAGCCGGGACTGCCCAGAACCAGCACCTGCACGACCAGCACCACGAACAGTGCGGCGCATGTCGCAATGAGCATCCAGAGCAGGAACGGCCACAGGCGCGAGGACGCCGACTGCTCGTGAAGCCACTCGGGATCGACCTGGTCTTCGGCGATCCAGGCATGCACGAGCGCGGTCGTGGAGCGCGCACCACGGAACGCGTCGCGGGTCACGTCGACGGCGTGCAGGCCGATCTCCGCGACGTCCTCGTCGAGCTCGTTCATCTCCGCTCGAATCGCGAGCACGCCGAGTGCATCGCGACACGACGCAAGCGAGCCGAGCAGGAACGCGTGTGCGTCGCCCGCCGACGGCGGCGGGACGAGTCCTGCAGCGAACTCTGCTGCCGTGTGCGCGCGGTACTGCGCGCGGCGCAGCTGGAGGGCGAGTTCCTCGCCGTCGACTCCCGCGCGCCAGGACGTGGCACCGAGCATGCGTTCGCAGCGGCGAAGCGACGGTTCCCACGACGTCCAGACATGGTCGATGCCGTCCGCATAGCGGACAGCGACCTGGTCGTGGACGACATGCTGTTTCATTGCGGGTGCCCCTCCGTCTTGCTCGTTCCCGCGAGGGTGGAGCTTGAACCTGCGTCCTCGACTGTGATGACGCCTACGCGTGCGTGAACCCGTCGGGGAGATCGACGACGGTTCCTGCATCGGTGAACGTGACGACACCGCTTCCATCGACCAACGTGCCGATGCTCGTGAGCGAGAGCTTCGAATCGACAGTGGCGAGGGCGATGCGGGCGTCGCGTACGCGGCGCGCAGGGATGGCGACGAGCAGTTCGTAGTCGTCGCCTCCGAGCACGGTCGAGCGCGCATCGATCCCCGGCGCGTGCGGCACGCGATCGAGTTGGATCCGTGCGTCGACGCGCGAGGATCGTGCGAGGTTGCGAACATCTCGCGACAGGCCGTCTGACAGGTCGATCATCGCCGTGGCGAACGGCGCCAGCGCGATGCCTGCGCGAATTCGATCGGGTGGTTCGGGGAGGAACTCGTCGCCGCGCGCCAGCGCCGCGGTCGCCGCGCCGAGCACGCCCGTCACCAACAGCTCATCGCCCGCACGCGCGCCCACACGCGTGACGAAGGTGTCGCGCCGCGTTCCGCTGCGCCGTCCGAGCACGGTCACCGTGACTGCGAGTGCATCGCTCGGCGTGCGACACAGGTCGCCCCCGACGAGCGGCGCGCGCTGCTCGGTGCCACGTTCGACGACGCCCTCCACCAGCGCGACCGCGTCTGACCACCCGTGGGCCGGCACGAGCACTGCACAGGTCATGGCAAGCGGCGCGGCACCCATCGCCGCGAGATCCGACAGCGCGCGAGCAGCAGCTCGTCGGCCGAGCGCGTGCGGCGACGTCTCACGTGGAGCGTGGATGCCGGCGACCGTCGAATCGGTCGACACGCAGACCGGGCTCGCCCCGGGACGCAGGATTGCCGCGTCGTCGCCGTTCTCGGATCCGGTCAGCTGCAGGATCCGTTCGATCGCGGATGCTTCGTCGTGGAGGTCCGTCGCCGTCATGATGAGTGGGTACTACCCGTGCGGGGCATCCTGCGCCCATGACGTTCGGCGACATCCACGCACCGCCCATCGCATTCGCGGCCGCCGATCGCGTCGCGCAGCTGGAAGCGATGGCAGCCGAACCGCTCGACGTGCTCGTGATCGGCGGCGGCATCACCGGCGTCGGCGTTGCGCTCGACGCGGTCACGCGCGGGCTGCGCGTCGGCATCGTCGAACGGGACGACTGGGCGTGTGGCACCTCGTCGCGATCTTCGAAGATGATCCACGGGGGCCTGCGCTATCTCGCCAGCGGTGACGTGAAGGTCGTGCGCGAAAGCCTGCGTGAACGATCACGCATCCAGCGCAACGCGGAGCACCTCGTGCGACCGCTGCCGATGCTGCTCCCTGCGTATGGACGTGGTCCGGTACCGCTGCAGCGCATGAAGCTCGGGATCGGGCTGTGGATGTACGAAGCGCTCGGGCACCGAAAGGCGGCGGGCTCCCTGCACGAGTGGCTGAATGTGGGGGAGATGACCAGGCTCGTGCCGGGGGTCGACATCGGCCCGCGTGGCTCGACCCCGCTGCGTGGTGCCCACCACTACCACGACGCGAGCGCCGACGACGTGCGGCTCGTGCTCGCGGTGCTTCGCACGGCACTGGCGCATGGCGCGCTGGCAGTCAACGGGTCGCCCGTCACGCGCCTGCTGCGCGAGGGTGAGCGGGTCGTGGGTGCAGTCGTCGGAGGGGATGCTGCAGCGAGTGCCGCCGGTTCCCGTGATGGCGAGCTGGAGCTGCAGGCGCGCGTGGTGGTGAACGCGACTGGCGTGTGGGCAGACGAGACCCTGCGCGCCGGAGCTGGGGACGCACCGGTCGGATTTCGAGTGCTGCCGAGCAAGGGGATCCACCTGGCCGTTCGACGCGAGCGGGTCGGTATCGAATCGGGCATCGCATTCTTCGGCCAGACCGACAACTCGAACGTGTTCATCGAGCCGTGGCAGGACGATCTCGCGTTCATCGGCACGACCGATGCTCCCTACGACGGCGACATGGTAGAGCCGGTCGCCACACGCGCAGAGATCGACTGGCTGCTCGACCATGTCAATCCGTTTCTGCGCAACCCGCTTGGTCACGAAGACGTGCTCGCCACGTGGGCAGGGCTGCGCCCGCTCGTCGGACCCGATGCGGAAGGCGACACCAAGTCCAAGGACGTGTCACGACGTCACCTGCTGGTCGATCGCGCCGGGTGCGTGACGATCACCGGCGGCAAGCTCACCGCATATCGCTCGATGGCAGAGCTCGCTGTCGACGCGGCGATGGCTCAGCTCGGTCGCCGTGGGAAGTGCCGCACGCGTGACCTTCGTCTGGAGGGGAGTCGTCCGATCGCATCGACAACCGAGATCGACGAGATCTCGGCGCTGCTGGGCGTGGAGCGCACGGACGCTCGTCACCTGCTGCGCCGCCACGGCGCGAACGTCCCGCACCTGCTGCGCCTCGTGCACGATCGGCCCGAGCTGGGCGAACGTCTGCATCCGGAACGCCCGTACCTTGCCGTGGAAGCGACGTGGGCCGTGACACACGAACAGGCGCGCGACGTGGAGGACGTGCTGCAGCGCCGCACGCGACTGGCGCTCGAAACTCGTGATCCGGAACTGGCCGCAGATGCGGTGGCGTCGGAGCTGTCCGTTCGCGCCTAAGGGTGACGGATCGACGCGGCGATGCCCTCGCAGCGCGGACACATCGGAACGGTCGGTCCGTCGACCCAGCGCGACTCGAGCGTTCGCAGGTCGAGTTCGAGCTCCCGGCCGAGCAGCGCCGCATCGGCGACGCCCGCCAGCCACTGCACGGCCTGCGCGACCATCAGGCTCGCTGCGGCGGAATCGCCCCAGCCCACCGCGGGCAGCTGCGGCGGCGTGAGATCGCGATACGACGCGAGCTCGCGTTCGAGCTGCTCGGTCCCGGGGCGGGTTCGCGATGCCGCGAAGCACGCGTGGCAGCAACTGACGCCCGGAACGAAGAACGGACCTGCGTACACGAGCGGCGGGCGATGTCCGCCGTGCATGACGGCGGCACCGACCTCGGCAGCCGCATCCTCGACCCACGTCTTCATCGCGATCGGAGGGCGATCGGCGGCGCACACGATGAGCTGCGGGTCGTACTCGACGAGCAGGGCAGTGATGTCAGCCGGCCCGGTGATCTCCAGGTGCGACTGGTGGATGCGCAGCTGCGGTGCGACGGATCGGAGTCGATCGCTGGCGGCATCGACCTTCGCGCGGTCGACGTCGCGCATGGAGTACAGCTGCTGGCGGGGCAGGTTGGCTTCGTCGACGACGTCGTGGTCGACGAGCACGAGCGTCCCGACCCCCGCGCGCGCGAGCAGGTCGGCGACGGCACAGCCCAGTCCGCCGAGCCCGAGCACGACCACCGTGGCGTCGAGCAGGCGATGCTGACGCGACGGACCGTCGCCCGTTTCCTGCGCGAACCACTGGACCTGTCGGTCCCAGTGCGCCGTCTCGGGCGTGCGGATCGAGCTTTCGCGCCGGACGTAGGACGCGGTTTCGAGCCAGTCGAGTGCCTGGGCCACGTCGCCGGCGATGTCGAGGGGCATCTCGTGCATCGGGGCGTCGTTGAGCGTGGCCCAGATCCATCGGCCGATGGGCGCACCGATGCGCAGTTGTTCGCGACCGGCGATCGGCAGGAGGTACAGATCATCATGCGAGTCGAGAAACGTCTCGACGCCGGGACAGGGCAGTATCCGCTCTCTGCGATGCGCCATGGTCGTTCTCGCTCAGGCCTTGGTGATGGGCTGGAGTGGTATCCGGACGACACTGATGGTGGCTGGACGTGGCCGTGCTGCGCGCATGCGAGTACTCCCGACGGTGGTGGTGAGGCACGGGCGAACTGCCCGTGTCTTCCATGATCGGGAGTGGGACTTGCAGCGACCTTGCAGGGATCGTTCAGTCCTCGAACGTCAGGCGGTGATGACGTCAGTATGCAGCTGCGTGACCCACACCGGAGGGTCGAGTCCGAGCTCGTCGCGGAGCGCGACGCGCAGGCGGTGGTAGGCCTCGGAAGCGCCGGGCGCATCGTCGCGATCGCGCAGCAGGCGTATGAGGCGCGCGCAGGCCTCTGCATCGGTCGGATCCGCGTCGACCACGTGCCGGACCGCGTCGACCACGGAACGGGGCGCGAGGCGACCATCCCAGGCGCTCGCGAGGGCGGGCACGAGACGTGCGACTTCAGCATCGATGGCAGTTCGAAGCTCCGCCGCGGCGCGGTCGGTTCCGAGGTCCGCGACCGGACGTGCGCTCGTCGCCTCGAGCATCGTCCGAGCCACGACCCGGGAACGCGCGGGTTCGCGCCGCACGCGTTCGGCGGCGTCGCGCAGGTCGTCGAGATCGCTGCGATCGCCGTCGTGCAGACGCAGCGTGATGCTCCCCCCACGCGTCACGAGCTCGCGGGGCGGGTGCGCGTCACCAGCTGCGGCGAGCACCGCGCGAATCGATGCGCAGAGGGGGCCGATGCGTCCGCGGGCCGTGTGGCCGTCGACGTCGCCCCAGAGCAATTCCGCGACGGTGTCGGTCTCGAGACGGTTGCCGTGGACGAGCAGCAGGCCGAGCAGCACGCGGGCTTGGCGACGGCCTGCCCAGATGCGTTCGGACACCGACACGCCATCGATGCACACGTCGAACGGGCCGAACAACTGGAGCGTGAGCGCATGCTCGGCCCCGCCCGCTGCGTGTGCCGCCGAGCCGATGGCGGTCAGCGGCGGCAGGGTCACGCCGCGCCGCGTTGCCTCCTCGGTGAGCGGGTCGGTGTCGGCGCCTTGCGGAAGCGTGCCCTCGAGTGCGCGCGACACGCGGTCGCGGCGGATGCGATGGACGGGCAGGTCGAATCCGGCCGCGCCGAGCGTCGCATCGATTTCCTCGAGTAGCCGACGAACGAGCTGGGGCTCGCCTGTCAGGAACGCCGCCTCCAGAGCATGGATGCGCCAGTTCAGGCGCGCTTCGAAATCGAGCGGCCCACTCGTCTCGAGCGCGACGGCCTCCAGGACCGTTCGACGGACCGCCTCACGGTCGCCTTGCCGCACCGCGGTGAACAGCCGCGCTGGATACAGCGCGCGCAGCTTGATGATCGACGTGTCGGTCGATGCCTGCTGCATCGCGGACTCCGCGTCGCGCACGGCCAGCTCGTCGCCGAGCGCTGCTGCGGGGTAGCCGGCAGCGGTGCGCAGCCACAATTCGAGTTCGCCGCCTGGTTCGACGCTGCGCAGGGACTGCTCGACGACGGCGAGTGCTTCTTCGTGTCGGCCGAGCCAGGTCAGCCCGCACACGAGTTCCAGGGTGGCGTCCGTCCAGCGCAGGTGGGCGCTGGGCGTGGCGAGGTCGGCGAATCCCTGTCGTGCGCGCTGGATGACCTTCATCGCGCGCGCGGGTTCGCCGGCGGCGAGCTGCAGGTGGCAGCGCGCCCAGTCGAGTTCGACCTCCCAGCGACGGATCGCGTTGTCGCCGAGCGTCGGGTGCGTGAGGACACGGTCCCACAGCTCTGCCGCCACCGGAGCGCCGAACGTCGAGGCGAGCGTCGCGAACGCCGCGAGCAGTCCCGGATGTTCGAGCAACAGCTCGGGATAGCGATCCAGCAGCGTGCTCGCGTGCGGCCACACCGTCGCTGCTTCGCCGGTGTGCAGCACGATGTTGACCCAGGCGCGCGCAGCCTGCTCGGCCCATCGAGCGTCGCCGGCGTCGAGGCACGCGATCACGGTCTCGAACAGGTCGCCGTCCAGGTGGGTGGCTCCGCCGTCGTAGCGAAACATGCGTGCCACCGAATGGAGCGTCGTGAGTCGGTGGTCTCTGGGTACCAGGTGGCGTGGCACCTGCGACCAGGCGAGGCCGTGTTCAGACGCCGCCAGGTCCTTGAGCTCGTCCGGATCCGCACTCGCGACGAGTTGCTGGAATGCGTCGAGCTGTTCGCCGCGCAGGGCGCGCAGGACGATTCGTGCGGCATCTTCCGTGGCGAGATCCGGCAGCGATGCCGTATCGGTGCTCAGGTCTGCTCGGTCCACGGATCTTCCTCGAGCGGTACGCGACGCCGCGTCGCATCTTCCGGATACCCGAATGATATCGAGTGGCTCCACCTCGGGCGTCGCCGATTACTCGGAGACAGCATGGGGAGCTTCGATGCGAGTGAACGCGAACACGACACGCCCCGCACTGGTGCTCGTCGATCCCCAGATGGGTTCGCTGCGCGACGAACCACGCCTCGCCGCGCTCGCCGAAAGCGCCGTCACTACGCCACGGAGCATCGCCTCGAGTACGAGGTCGTCATCGCCACGGCATTTCGCAACGAGCCCGGGTCGACATACGAGCGGCTGACCGGCGACGACCTGCGCTCGGACGAGGATGTCGCGCTCCATTGCGGGATCCGCGAGATCGCGGACGTCACATCCGAATCGCGCACGTATTCGAGTCTCACGCCGGACGTGGCCAGTGCCCTGGAAGGAGCAGCGGTGCGCGAGGTGCACGTCGCCGTCATCGACACCGATCAGTGCGTGCTCGCGACGGTCTTCGCGCTGTTCGACGCCGGCTACGAACCGCGGGTGCTGGAAGACCTCGTGGATTCAGCGAGCGGCGCGGACTGCCACGAGGCCGGGCTGGTCGCGCTGCGTCGCGCGATCGGCGAGGACCGTGTCGCGCCGACCTGCTAGCGTTCCGCGCCCGGCAGATGCCGGAACCGTCTGCGTCAGCGAAGTCCGGTGAGATTCCGGCGCTGTCCCGCAACTGTGATCCCCGCGACCGGTCAGGTCGCCGGGGGAGCCAGGTCGCCTGATGCGGACGGTCCACACGAGAGTCCTCGGAGGAAGGACGGTGTGTGGCGCGTCCTCGCGCCGCCTGCCTCCAGGGACATGGAGGAGACGCACGATGAGGACGACCCTGACCTGCCTGCTCGGCGCGGCAGTGCTCGCGCTCGCCGGCTGCGGCGGCACCGACCGAACGGCAGATTCGGCACGCGCCGCCACGAAGCCGGCGGCCGCGAAGACCGCGGAAGCCGCAGTCGATCGGACGCTGAGGACCATCACCTACGAGGGCAAGGATGGTGAGACCGCCCTCGACCTGCTGCGAGGCGAGGGCTACGACGTGACCGTCGAGTCGTCGGAAGTCGGCGACTACGTGACGGCGATCGGCGACATCGAGTCGACGAAGTCCGAGTACTGGCTGTTCGAGGCGGACGGGAAGATGCCGAGCGTCGGCGCGGACGCCTACGAGACCACTGACGGTGAGACGATCGAGTGGCGGTTCGGATCATGACCGGCACACCTGCGCGTATCACCGCCGCCCTGCTCGTGTTCGTCGGAATCCTGCTGCGACTGGCACCGCACCCGTGGAACATGACCCCCGTCGGCGCCGCGGCACTGTTCGCCGGAGCGCGACTTCCCCTACCGATCGCGATCGCGGTTCCGGTCGGCACGCTCGCGATATCCGACCTTTTCATCGGCATGCACTCGCTGTGGTGGGTGACGTGGGGCACGTGCGCCCTTGCAGTGCTGCTGGGGACGCTGCTGCGCGATCGCCGTGGTCCGATGGCGGTCGGTGGCGTACCGATCGCCGGATCGGTGCTGTTCTTCGTCACCACGAACTTCGCGGTGTGGGCCCAGGGCGGCATGTACCCGAAGACGATCGACGGGCTCGTCGCGTGTTACGTGGCAGCGATCCCCTTCTTCCAGAACTCGCTCATCGGCGATCTGATGTGGAGCGGCGTGCTGTTCGGCGGGTGGGCGCTCGCTGCGCGCTTCGTTGCAGTGCGGCCTGCGCTTGAGTGACGGGTGCGATGACCGATACTCGACGTACGCATGCGAACGTCGACCGCCTACGAAGCCATCGAAGACCCGAACGATCCTGCGTGGCACGGCCATGCGCCGGAGTCCGCGGGCGACGATCGATGGCGCGGTCGTGGGCGCCTGCTCGCCGTCGCTGGCGCGCTGGTCGTCGTCGTCCTGCTCGGCGCCGGGGTGATGCTGGCAGCAGGCGATCGGACTCGTGACGCGGACGCGGCACCCTCGACGTCCCACGATGGCGACGACGAACTCGTGCGACCGTCGGCCGTGGTCGCAGCGGATGCGATTCCGGCGTTGCCCGCTGATGCGACGATGTCGGACTCCGCAGGCGCGGCGAAGCCGACGGCGAAGCCGCCCGCGCCGGCTGCATCGCCTGCTGGATCGGGATGGGCACCGGCGGCGGCGACGGTCGCTCCGCAGGACGCTGGATCGGGACTGCTCGTGGGCGATCTCACCGGCGTGCATCCGGAGCTCATCCGGCGCCTCGACGCGCTCGCGGTCGCGACAGGTCGAGAGATCGAAGTCATCTCCGGGTGGCGCAAGCGCCACGAACAGGAAGCGCTGTACCAGTCGTTCTTGAGCGGCGTCGGCAACCTGGCCGCAGTGCCGGGGACGTCCAATCACGAGACGGGGCGTGCGGCGGACGTGTATCTCGATGGCGTTGCGCTCGCCAGCGTGGACGGCGTCATGGAGCATGCCACCGCGCTCGGGCTGCACTTTCCGGTGCCGGGAGAGGCATGGCACGTGGAGATGGTCGGTACCTAGCCGAGGACGTCGGCGCGCCATCGCGGCTGCGTCGAGCGCTCGTCCGTCGTCATCCGTAACCGGGAGCGAGCTTGCGCTCGCTCCGAGACGACTTCACGTCGTCGGACATGCCCCAGATGGCGCCCGCGATCCCGCCGAACGCCAGTCCGAAACCGGCCGCGCCCACGAATGCCGACGCGACGGGGCTCGAGAGCTTGCCTGCACCCGCCAGCATCGCCACTCCGCCGAGCTGTGGGACGAGGATCTTTCCCATCGAGTTCCAGACCGTGCTCGGCGCCGGTCGACGGCGCAGGTCGTGGGTATCGGAGTAGTTGACGCCACTCCGCGCGGTCGCGACCGCGACGACCGCTCCTGCCGTACCGATGCCGATTGCTGCCAGGTTTGTCCACTGCATCGTCACTGCCTCCGTCCCTGCGGCGCGTCCCGGCGCTGCTGCCTGCCTGTCGGGTGCGGCAGGCATCGCATCCCGCCGACAATGACGGACCCGGGGCCCATTGTTCAATCGGGATCCTCGCGAGCGTGCGCGAAACACCCGTTCTTGCCGCGTTGACGGCAACGAACACGAAAGCCCCCGCGTGTGCAGGGGCTTTTCGAGGTACTCCGTACGGGATTTGAACCCGTTCAATCCTGATACCGGGTGAATCCTGGTGTCGCAGAAACGATCCATTAGCAGGTGGTTCTGTGATCTAGCGGCATGACGTCCGTTAGGACGTATCGATATTGGCGGTGCAATTTGCGGTGCCATGAAAGTTGGACTGAGAGGCAGCGCGGCGCTATCGTGTGAGGTATGGCACTGATCACGGGTTCACAGGACGGTCGGCCCCTGTATCGGGTGCGGTGGAACTATCGCCGCGATCCGGTCACCGGACGCCGAACGCATGACGAGAAGCGGTTTCGCAAGAAGGCCGATGCTCGTGTATTTGAGCGCACCGTCACGGCGGCGATGAATGTCGATACCGAGCGCATCACGGTGGGTGAGCTGAAAGCCCTGTGGTGGTTGCGGCATATCGATACGGCTGCGATTCAGCTTCGGACGCGGCGGGATTACAAGACGCAGTACGACCTGCGGGTCGGTCCGTTCCTCGGGCACAAGGCGGTTGCAAAGCTGACGCCGGGGTTGATGGCGGAGTTCAAGGATTGGATGGTTGCCGAGGGCGTCGGTGCGCGGTCGGCGAACAAGTCGCTGGACATGCTCAAGTCGATGGTGCGGTGGGGGCGCAGTGAAGGGCTCGTCACCAACCGCAGCATCGACGACGTGCGCCGGCTGAAGGCGCCCAAGCCCAAGCCCGCGAACCCGTACACGCCCGAGCAGGTCGACACGATCGTGGCGGGTTGCAAGCACCTGCGCGACGCGACGATGCTCAAGTTCGCGGCCTACAGTGGGCTGCGTTGGTCCGAGTTGCGGGCGATTCGGTGGAGTGACCTGGAGTTGGATGCCGATCAGCCGCACGTGCGGCTGGTGCGGTCGGTGGACGGTGATCGATCGATCAAGGGCACCAAGTCCGACCAGGAGCGCACCGTGCCGATCCTCGCGCCCGGTGCTGCGGCGCTGCGCAACTGGCGCGAGAGTGCCCCTGACACGCCTCTGGTATTTCCCAATCGCAATGGGCGCCCGTTGTACAACGACTGGTACCTCAATCGCTGCAAGCCGATTCGCGAGGCATGCGGCATCCACTTCGACCCGCACGAGCTGCGGGACACGTACGCGAGCATCCTGATCGCCGCGGGCATCGGCGAACTGGAGCTGACCCTGTGGCTCGGACACGCATCAGTAGAAACGACGCGACGCCGATACGCCAAGCTCTTTGAGGGCCGCAAGGCCGTCCTGGCCAGCAAGGCAAACGAGCTGCTTGCAGGTGGCACGCTGTAGAGCGTGGGGATCTACGCGGCGGGCCGCCGTGTCATGGGAACGACGGTCACATGTCGGTATCCGGGATTGGGTGCATCGACACTCGCCGCGGAGAGGGCGCGGGCGCGAGGATTCACCCGTTCGATCCGAGCCAGCCTCGGGGTGATGTCCCGAGTCTACGGCCGTAGGGGTCCAGTAGCCTCCGGTATCTGCCGATGCCGAAGCATGCTCCGAGCCATCACACAGACGATGCGGTCGAACAAGGTCGCGACCAGCCGCTGGGTATGCGCCGGATGCTTCTCGGCCGACGTGACGGTCAGCAGGGTGCGCGGTAGGCGAGTGGGCGTATGTAATGCGTGCGGCGAGCCGTGGACTGCTGGCTCCGCTCGCAACACTGCTTTCCCCGACGTGAACCGACTGTTCGGCGGACGTTGGCTCGCATGGACGTGGCGCGTCGGGGCCATATCTGCCCGACTGCGAATCGCGTGGATTCAGGGTGTGGCCGCAGCCGGGATGGTCCTACTCATTGCTGTGACGGCGTATGCGCGGGTTAGGCCCGAGGCGGTCGGTTGGGAAACGGCCGAGCGCCTGATGGTGATTGCCGGACTCTCGCCGTTCGGCTACATCCTGCTCGTGTTCCTTTCGGCGCCGGTAGCTGCTCGCTGGCGCTGGGCGGAACAGCGGCTCGTGTTGGATTGGGCAAAGCGCCACGGAGCGACCGTCGTTCGGCGGGTCTCATACGCCGACTTCGCTTCGATGGAGGCCATGCCATGGGTCGGGACCTCAGAGCCGAACGCCCCGATCCTCTCCCACGGCTGCGCTGCGGGCTACCCGACGGTTGTACGCACTGCGGACGGCGTCACCGTCGCGCGAGCAGTGCTCAGGATCATGCCCGCCATAGCCCGGTTTGGCCGAAGCAAAGGGTCCCGGGATGTCATGCTCATCGCTACGATCCCGGTGGATCGTTCCGTGTCGATCGGTGTGAACAGCCTTTGTTGTTGGAGCCGGAGCAGTGCTACTCGCATCGAAGCGCGAATGGTCGACCGTCTCCGCGAGCAGTCTTTTGAGAGCATCGAGATGGACGGCCGATTTGTCATAGCGACCGGCGCGCACGACGATCCGATTGCCGTCCGTCAGCTACTCGACCCGACAGCCCTCGACCACTTCCGAGGCCGGTCGACGGTGTGGGAGATAACCGCTGATTGCGTCACGGTCTACCGACGCACCCGAACGTCGACAGACGAACAGGTAGACGAGATCGTCGAGGATGCTCGTCTGCTCGCCTCGAAGGTGCAGCACCTACAGGGCGCTGTTCGACGTCAGGTGAGATCGGCCTGATCCGCCACCGGTGCCTTGAGCAGCCGGGCGACGCTGCCCGGCGCACATTTGCCACGACCATTTTCAGTCGGCACGCCGTCCTGGCCAGCAAGGCGAACGAACTCCTTGCAGCAGGCACGCTGTAGAGCGGCGGGATCTACGCGGCGGGCCGCCGTTTCATGGGAACGACGGTCACATGTCGGTATGCGGGATTGGGTGCATCGACACTCGCCGCCGAGAGGGCACGGGCGCGGCTGTAGACGGTCTCGATCTCGGCGAGCTGCTCGGCCGTGAAGCGAATCCCGCGCCCGACCCGGACATGCGGCACTCGCCGTTCGCGGCACCAGCGCTGCACCGTGCGCGGCGATACCTTGAGCAGTGCGGCCACGTCGTCGACGTCGTACCAGCCGTTCATCACGTTCTCCTTCGCAAGACACGATCCTGTGCGAAGGCTGCGCGCGGCGATCAAGGCGGTACAAGGCTCGCAGGAGGCGAGGGCGGACAAGGGCTCAACTGACCACAGCCATTTCCCTTGATGCATCGGCACCGTCCGCGGTTTCTTGAGTGTCATTGACATACGCGTGGCGGGCGCGTGTGACATGGGCGTCGACGCCCCATTGAGCGGCGGAATCGGGGTCGCGCGTATGCGCGGCGGCGATTGCGCTGCAACCGGGGTCCGGGGTGGAACCCCGGAACGGCCATGCGGTCAACGGATCGCGGGGGTCATCACCGCTCGATGCCAGGCCCGCGGCCGAACCCACCCCGCTGTGTCGGTTTGACGTCGCGGCCGTGCTGGCGCGCATGCGGGTCTCGCAAGCGCTCGCGCAGGGCATCGTCGCGTTGCATCGCTCGGCGCAGGTCGTTGCGGTCGAGATGCTGTGGGTCGATCGGGCGCCCGTGATCGCGTGCGAGCGTCTGTGCATCAGACCTGAGCGCGAGGTCGTAGACGTCGAGGATCGCCGCGTCGCGTCGCTGGTCGGGTGTGCGGGCTGTGCCGGTGGTGGGGTCATGGTCGAGGGTGTCGATGTAGATGCGTGAGCGATCGGTGGCGCGGCTCATGGTCACGTACAGCCATACGCGGCTGACGTGGTCGGTGGCGAGCACGAACGCTTCGCCGTTGACCGTCATGCCCTGAGTCTTGTGGCCTGTCGTGGCGTAGGCGTGGGCTGCGTCGCCGCGCTCGAGGTAGTCGCGCGGCACGTGCAGCGTCTGTCCGCCTGGGGTTCGGATGTCGAGGCCGTCGCGTCCGACTCGTTGGACGGTGCCGCGTGTGCCGTTGGTGAGGCCGAGTTGGCGTCGGTTGCGGGTGGCGATCAGTTCGTCGCCGACCGCCCATTCGCGTCCGCCGTAGGTGACGCGCTCGCGTCCGAGCCTGCCTTGCTGGTCGAGGATGCGTCGGGCTGCTTGGTTGAGCGCTTCGACGTCGGCTCGGGTGTAGGCGATCATCGCGGTGTCGTCGCCGCGCGCGCCCCCGTCGAGCCAGTCGGCGGCGAGCCGCTCGCGCAACCCATCGGGCGACGTGTCGGTAACGATGCGATCTTGGCTGGCGTAGGTCGCGACGGCCTGCTCGGCGCTGCCGGCGCGCAGCTCGCCGAGCGCGTCGCGTTCCCACGCTTCGACCTGGCGACGGTTTGTGGTGAGCTGGGTGACGCGCTCTGGTTCGAGGTTGTGGACGAGGTGGCGGAACGCGCCGCCTGCGCCGATCTCTGGGAGTTGGTGGTGGTCGCCGACGAGCACGAGCTTCGTGTCGCGCTCAGCCGCGAGCGTGGCGAGGAATGCGAGGTCGCGTGTCTCGGTCATTCCGGCCTCATCGACGATCAGGACACCGCGCTTTGGCATCGCATCGTCGAGCTTGCGCGAGTCGCCGGTTTCCTCGGCGTGCGCGTGCCATGCGCGCAGCATCGCGATCGTTTCGGAGGGGATGCGGGTATCGGCTTCGAGGGTCTTGGCGGCGGTCAGCGCGGTGGCGGTGCCGCGTACGTCGATGCCGGCGTCGCGCCATGTGTCGTGGGCGGCGTCAAGGCTGTAGGTCTTGCCCGCGCCGGCAAGCCCAACGACGACCTCGACACCCGCACCACTGGTCGCGAGCTGCGTCACCATCCGATGCTGCTCGGTAGAGAGCTTGCGGTGCTCGTCGCGCGTGGCGAGCACGCGCTCCACGTCGCGCTGCTTCACGACCGCGACTTGGTCTTGGGCGCGCTGATGGGCGCTGTCGATGATCGAGAACTCGGCGTTCAGCAGCTCGCGGGTCGTGTAGGCGCAGTCTGCGCGGTGATCGGTGAGAACGCGACCGTCGGCGCGCCGGGAATCTCCCTCGGGAATTGGCGTCGTGTCGCTGCGCAGTTGCACGATGTCTCGGGCAGCGTGGTCGAGTATGGAGTCGGCGAGGCGTTCGATCTGGGAAATGCTCGCGCCCTGCGGCGCGTGCTGTGCGGCGATCTGGATGATGTCGCGCCGATGGAACGTCGTCTTGTTCGCGGTCAGGCCGCTTGGTGCGAATGCGGTGCGTGTGACCTCGCGGATGATCGGTTGTGTGTCGTTCAGGATCGGGGTGCGCGTCGGGGCTCGCCCGATCGCGTCGAGCACGTCCGGCGCGTCGATCCCTCGCGCGGTGATTTCGCCGATCCAGCGCTCGTGCAGGTTCTCGCCCTCGGTGATGTAGGACTTCGCGACCCGGGTGTCGAGCGCGGCTGCGGTGGCGGCGCGATGGCTGGTGTGGCCGGTCTTCTCGAGCTGTGCGTGGATCTCGTCGGAGCGCTTGCTGAACATCTCGCGTACGGCGCGATCGACGCCGACGATCTCCGGGTGCGGGCTCTGCGGGTCGATGCCCCATTCGACTCCGAGCCGCTGGGTGAGCTGCGACCGCAGCACTGCTTGGTAGAGGTAGCTGGCGGTTTTCGCTTCGCGGTACAGCAGCGCGCCATGCAGGGCGGTGTATCGGCCCTCGGCTCGCGCAGCGTTCGCGACGAGGACGTGGGTGTGGAGTTGCGGGTCGCCAGCGCGGCTGACGCGGTGCTGGAACGCTGCCGCAACGAATCCCTCACCGCGGATGTGACGATTGCCGCCTGCGCCGCGGCGGGTGACGCAGGCCGTGCGTTCGAGGTAGTCGAACGCGGCCCGCACCGCGGCTTCGTGTCCGTCGCGGATGTCGCTGCGGACTGGTCCTTCGGCCAGGCCGAAGAGCACGCTTACGCTCTTGGGCGCTGAGAACGTGAGATCGAACGCGGCCGTAGGTCGCGGTGGTGCGCCCTCGATCACGCGCCCGTCGGGCATGCGAATCGAGCGCGGCTTGCGATCCGGTTCGCGCCGCTTGACCCACTGCTCGCCGCTCGCGGGGTGCGTGCCGGCGAACAGGTGCTTGAGATCCCCCGGCTCGACGACGCCTTCCAGGTCGAGGCCGTCGGCGCCGCGGCCGAGGTAGTGACCCCACGCTTCGCCGCGACCGGTGTAATAGTCCTCCGCGCCGACAGCGACGGAGCGTTCGTAGTAGCCGTGGTGGCCGGTGCCGAGTTTCCCGATCGAGAGCATGGTGGGGCCATTCGTCTGACACGCGTGGTGTCGTTGACATCAGTGGCCCGCTTCTCGATGATTCGAGCGGGATTCAAGAGCTGC
>JBBQUY010000066.1:0-19421 GCA_038212015.1 Gaiellales bacterium
GTAGACGTCCTCGCCGGACTCGCCTCGCACGATCGGGTCGTAGACGCGTGCCGCGCCGTCGACCAGGTCGAGCGGTGCGTGGAAGCCCACCTCGGCAAGACGCTGACGATCGGGGTGCGGCCGCTCGTCGGTGATCCAGCCGGTGTCGACCGCGGTCATGAGGATCCGGTCGGTTTCGAACAGCTCCTGTGCGCTCGTGCGCGTGAGCATGTTGAGCGCGGCCTTGGCCATGTTCGTGTGCGGGTGCCCGGGACCCTTGTAGCCGCGGCCGAACTGGCCTTCCATCGCGGAGACGTTGACGACATGCGCGCGCCCGGAGGGCGCGGCCGCGGCAGCGGCGGCGAGCGAGGGACGGAGCCGGCTCAGCAGAATGAACGGCGCAGTCTGGTTGCACAGCTGCACTTCGAGCAGCTCGATCGGGTCGACTTCCTCGACCTTCTGGATCCAGCTGTTGGTGTCGCACAGGTCCGGGACGAGGCCGCCCGCGTCGATCGCCTCCCCGACTGCGATCCGGTCGAACGACGCCGAACGCGCCGTCATGGCCAGCGATGCGAGCGCGTGTGGGGTGGGCGCCCAGTGCGTCGGCGTGTCGGCCACGTCCGCCCCCATCTGGTGGCTCGCCGACGAGTCCGCGGCCGCGATTTGCAGGTCAGCTGCCACGCGACCGAACGTCACGATCTCCGGCAACGGCCCCGCGGGCAGCGCCTCGCGCTCGGCAGCCACGAGCGGCGCATAGGCGGCGGCTGAACGTCGCACGGTCTGCGCGGCATTGTTGATGACGATGTCGAGCGGGCCCTGCGCGGCGACGTCGTCGGCGAGCGCGACGACCTGCGCCGGGTCGCGCAGGTCGATGCCGACGATGCGCAGTCGATGCAGCCAGTCGCCACTGTCTTCCAGGGCCGCGAACCTGCGTGCGGCGTCGTTCGGAAAGCGCGTCGTGATCGTCGTGTGCGCGCCGTCACGAAGCAGGCGAAGCGCGATGTACATCCCGATCTTCGCGCGACCGCCGGTCAGCAGCGCGCGGCGTCCGGTCAGGTCCGCCCGCGCATCGCGACGCGCGTGGCTGAACGTCGCGCAGTCCGGACACAGCTGGTGGTAGAACGCGTCGACCTGCGTGTAGCGCACCTTGCACACGTAACAGCCTCGGGGCTGCAGCAACACCCCGGCGATTGCGCCGCGAGCATTGGATTCGAGCGGCAACCCGGCGGTCTCGTCGTCGATGCGTCCTGGCGCGCCGGTCGCGGTCTTCGCCGTGACGGCAGCGTCGTTCTCGAGGATCCTGGCGCGGCGCTCGCTGCGCCGACGCGCCTTCACCGACTTGTACAGGCCTGCGACCGCATGTCGCACGGCGACAGCGTCGGGATGCTCGGTCGGCAGCGCCTCGACCTCTTCGATGATGCGCGCGAGCTGCTCGAAGCGCTCGGGCGCGAGCCCGCCTGCGTCATCGACCTGCGTCGCGTCTGGTCCTTCGAGCGTCGTCATCAGCGGCCAATTCTAGCCGCCGCCGCTCGCCGGTGGATCAGACGGTCGCCGCAGGCACTGCCGCCTCCAGGTCGAACCGCACGATCGCGCTGATGCCGCCGAGCGTGCGCATCGCCTGGAACGCCATGCGTTCCGGGGGCGCACCGTCCGCTGCGGGCTCGTCGCGCGGGTCAAGTCGTTCGACGATCGTGATGTGTGCGTCCTGGCGCACGGCGTGCTCGATGGCCAGTTCCACGATGTCGGCGCACGGCTGCAGCCGCGTGTCATGGATCGGGCACACACCGCCGTCCGTCGCGAGCCAGTCGCCGTGCGGACACGCGAGGCCCGGATGACTGAACCCGTCATTGACCACGAGCGTCTCGACGCGCTGCTCCGCGAGCGCCTGCAGGACGTCGTCGAGGCCCATCACCGCTCGCTCGCGCCGACCCGCGTTGCGCTGCAGGCGCGCCAACGTCCGCTCGAGCTGTTCGTCATCCCACGTGCGAATCGCATCGGCAGCTCCTGCCGAGACGTCGGCCACCGACGCATGTTCGACGTCCACGTCGATCCATCCGCGCATCGCGCGGCGCAGCGGATCCGGCATGAGCGTCTCGAACGTCCCGTGCAGCTCGGCCGGGCTGGCAACGAGCAGGCAGTCGAACGCGCCGGTTCGTCGCAGGTCCTCGACGACGTCGATCACGCGACGCAGGTGGTCGGCAACCTGTTCCTCGATGTTGCGCGCAAAGCGTGCCTGGGACCAGCCACCCTGGTCATGCTGGCCGTCCACCTCGTCATGCAGCGAATCCACCTGCTCGAGGTGGTCGCGGTCGCCGAGCATGATCCGTGCGCTGCGGCGATTGCACAGCAGCACGCACCACGAAGACGTCGGCAGCGAACGCACGAGCTGGCGCACGTGCACGCCGCGATCGAACGCGACCTCCGGCTCGACCGGCCACGGCAGGCGCACCACGGTCGCATCGCCGTCGATCGTCGAGTACACGAGCAGGCCACGTGCACCCTCGATGCCGCTCGGCCCGCCGTTGGAAAACTGCGCGCGCAGCCGCGCGATCGCACCGGCCCACTTCCGGTTCGGCATGTCGCGATCGGCGAGGTCGATCGCCGCGACGATCGCGTCGGATCGCGATGCCGGTGCCGCGAACGTTCGTGGATCGACGTCGACATACATCGACAGCATCCCGCCAGCGCCAGCGTGGCCGCCGTCGCGGTCTACTCGAGCCAGCTCTCGCACCAGCCCACGAAGGTCGACGTCTCCGTCGACGATCCGGATCTCCTTCATGCCTGCCTCCCGATCGGTCTGCGGAGTCGATCCCCGCCGCGACAGGCATCAATCCCGGTCGAGCGAACGAGTCGTCTCCATCGCCTCGCGACCGCCGCGCAGCAGCGCGTCGAGCTGCACGGAATCGTCGAGTGCATCGGCGAGCCGGCCGAGGTGGCGCTGCATCACGTCGATCGAGCTGCGCACGTTGGCCCCGTTCGTCGCCAGTATGTCGAGCCACATCTGCACGTCGCCGGACGCGAGCCGCGACGCGCCGCGAAATCCGGTCGCTGCGAGCTGGCCCGCGATACCCGCCGTGCGCGCATCGGCTTCCACGAGCGTGCCGGTGAGGGCCTGCGCCACCACGTATGGCAGGTGGCTTGCCGTCGCAACGGCCTCGTCATGCGTATGCCGATCGACATCGATCGCCACCGCGCCCACCGCATGCACCAACGATCCCATGAGCGCCCGAGCAGCCGGCGTGGTGTGCAGCGTCGGCACCAGCACCCAGCGTGCACCGCGAAACAACGCTCCGTCGGCGTTGCCGATGCCCGAGACCTCGCGCCCGCACATCGGGTGGCCACCGATGGTCGTGATGCGTTCGTCCACGGCGTCGAGTGCTGCGCAGGGGTCGACCTTCGTGCTGCCCAGGTCCGTCAGGACTCGCCCTGGGCGCATCCACGCCGCGATGTCGCCCGCGAGGAGCGCCACCTGCCGAACGGGGACTGCGAGCACGACGATGTCGGCGCGCGCCGCTGCCGACGCGAGCGGCGCGAACTCGTCGATCGCACCGGATTCGAGCGCCTCGGCTTCCGCTGCGTGATTCATGTCCACGCCGATGAGCCGATGGCAGTGGCCACGCAGCGCGAGTCCCAGCGATCCGCCCATGAGACCGAGTCCGACGATCGCGACCGTGCACTCGTCCAGGGCGCGCGCCGTCATTGGGGGTCCCGCGAACCGAGCCCGAACGAGTCGCTCGGTGACGTGGTCAGCAGCACGTCGGTGCCGCGCAGGTACACGTGCTCGACTTCCTGCGGAGTCCGCGTGGTGTTCCACAGCAGCAGCACGCGGATGCAGCGCCCGGGCGCGCCGGGCTTGGCCATCTCCACGGCGCCGAGCAGCGGCACGTGGTCCCAGCCCATGTGTCGCACGGCTTCAGCGGGAAACGCGGCATTGAGGTCGGGGGTGGTGGTGAACATCGCACTGGCGATGTCGTCGGGGGCGATCTGGTTGCGCGCCGCCATTTCGCCGACGAGCTCGCGGATCGCCTCGCGGATCGCCTCCGCGGTGTTCTCGTTCGAACACGTGGCACCCCGAACGCCGCGACACGCGACGCTGCGGGCGGATGGGGCAGGCGACTGGTCAGGGGCGTCCATGCGCAGCCCTTACCCGGATTCGTGCTCCGTCTCGCGTGCGAGTGCTTCGAGCTCGTCGGCGAGCCGTCCAGGGACATTCGCGATCGACCGCGTTTCGAGCGCGAGCGCGCGCAGGCGCGTCGGCAGCTCTGCGAGCGTCACGGAGCGCTCCGGATCTGCATGTTCGGTGAGCCAGTCCAGCGGTTCCCCCCACGACATGCGCCACAGGCCGACGAGGACGGCGCCACCTGCCGGCAGCAGCGCCAGCAGCGCAGCCCACGGCGACAGCTGCCACAGCGACACCGCCACCACGAGCGCGAACAGGGCGAGCGCAGCGATCCCGGCGATCATGGCCCGCATCGCGAACCGATACGTGCTGAGCGCCATGCGTCCCACGACGGTCGACACGATCGTCGTGCGGAGCATGGTCGCGAGCTCGGCCTGGTAATCGTCGCCGTGGTCTTCCAGCTGGCCTCGGTATCGCCAGAGTGCGCGCGCGAGCCGGATCGGCGATGTGCCGGGCCGAGCCGCCGCCATCACCAGCTCCGGACGAGATGCAGGCCCGGTCGTTCAGCCGACGCATGCATGCGCCGGTGTTGTTCGACCAGATCCTCGATGAGCACGTGCGACGGCACGCGACCAGCCAACACGCGAGCGGCAGCGCCCAGCTGCAGGTCTGCGGACTGTCGCATCGAGCTGGCGCCATAGCGCAGCGCCTTCTGAATCGATGTCGGCAGTTCCCCAAGCCCGAACGTGCCGGGCGAGCGCACCTGCAGCTCGGTCCGCATGGGCGTGGCCAGCAAGCGGATCGTGGCGCCTTCCCAGACGTTGGTGACGTCCGCGATCACGCAGTTGAGCCGCACGGGCTGTGGCTGTCGACGCGTCCTGGGCGACTCGCGCCGACGGACGGTGGGCAGCGATCGATGCCTGAACGCCCCGCGGCGCGCACTGCGAAGCGCCCCGAGCGTGGGCCGCCACGCGTCCTGGGCACCGGCGATCGTCGACGCAACGGCCCATTCGACCGGTCCGAGCGCCTCCTGCAGCTCGTCCGTCAGCGGCTGGTGCACGCCGACGACCTGGCTTGCATCCGGGCTGCCGTCGCGATACACGTCGATCGAGCGGTGGTCGCGCATGCGATCGGTCGGGTCCGTGCTCGCCCAGCCACGCCATCGCCAAATGGTGTCGAGCGCGGCAACGCTGACATCGACGTGGCGAACGACGAATCTGGACCCATCCATGCGCCTGATGGTAGTCCGGCCATCGGATGCACCAAGCACTCGTACGACTACGTTCGACGAGTGGTGGCATGATGCATGGATGATCGACGACGCGACACGCAACGAGACCTGGTGGGACGCCTACGCGACGGCGTACCTGGCCGAGCACGATTCGCAGCTGCCGATCGACGTTCCGACCTGGAGCCTGTGGGCGCTGCCCGAGTCCGAGGTCGGCGCACTCGGCGAGGTCGCTGGCCGTGACGTGCTCGAACTCGGCTGTGGAGCAGCGCAGTTCTCCGTAGCCCTCGCGCGCGCGGGCGCGAGATGTACAGCCGTCGACATCTCGTCGGAGCAGCTCGCCCTCGCCGAGCACATGGTCGACCGCGCCACGGAACTCGACGACCAGCGCCCCGACGTCACGCTCATGCAGGGCAACGTCGAAGACCTCTCCGAGCTGCCCGGCGCGTCCTTCGATCTCGCATTCAGCGACTATGGCGCCTCGATGTTCGCCGACCCGCTCGCCTGGGTGCCCGAGGCCGCGCGACTGCTGCGTCCGGGTGGCCGGCTCGCGTTCAGCTCGATCACCCCGATGCTCGAGGTCTGCTGGCCGCTCGAGATCGGCGTCGCGAGCAACGAGATGATCAAGGACTACTTCGGGCTGCATCGCATCGAGGATCGAGCCGTGTACTACAACCTCCCGTACGGGGAGTGGGTGCGCCTGTTCCGGCGCAACGGCCTGGCGATCGTCGACCTCATCGAGACGCGCCCGCCCGAGGGCGTCGCGTCGACCGCCTACCGCAGCGAGAACCAGGTTGCATGGGCACGACGTTGGCCGGCCGAGATGATCTGGGTCGTCGAACGCGAGGCAGGCGGACGCGAGGCCGCGGGAGGCCGCGCGTGATCGAGAAGGTCACCGTGCCCGGCGCGATCGAGCTCGATCGCCTCGCCGGATCAAGCCCGCCGGCGCAGGTGCTGTGGGTCGATGCAGGCGATGACCTGACGAGCGCGCCGCGCGATGCGCATCGCCACGACTACCACGAGCTGTTCCTCGTGCGCGCGGGGGAGACCGACCACCTCGTCGACGGCGCGCCGATCACGATCGGTGCCGGCGGCGCGTTCATGATCGGGCGCGGCCAGGTGCACCAGCTCGTCGCCGCGCGCGGATTCGAGGGGGTCGTCGTGCGCTTCGCCGAGGACCTGCTGTCGGGTGCCTCGCAGGAGGCCTCGCCCGGGTGGCTGCTCGTCGACTGCGGCGGGACGATCCTCGATCCCCCCGCGCGTGAGCTCGAGCACGCGGTCGCACTCGTGCGTCTGCTCGATGACGAGCTGCGGCGCCCGCCCGACACCGGCACCTCGACCATGCTCGGCGCGACGCTCGGTGCGCTGCTCACGCTCGTTCGGCGCTGGCAGACCGGCTCCGCGATGGGAACGCCCGCATCGGTGACCGACCCGGACGTCGCGCTGCTGCACCGCTTCGTGCGCCTGCTCGAGGCCGAGCACCACCGCCACCACGAGGCGGCCTGGTACGCGGGGCTGATCGGGATCTCCACCAACCATCTCGCCGCCACGCTCACGCGCCTGACCGGTCGCTCCACCAAGCGCCTCATCACCGACCGCGTCATGACCGAGGCCGCACGCCTGCTGCGCTACACCGACCTCACCGTCCAGCAGGTCGCCCAGCGCCTCGGCTACGACGACCCGCTGTACCTGTCGCGCGCGTTCAAGCACTGGAGCGGCGAATCGCCAACCGTCTGGCGCGAGCGCTCGACGTCCGGCCGCGGCGACTGATCACGCGCACCGACGGCTGCCCGGGCGCAGATCACACGCGCGTGGTGCAGCAGGGTCGCCGGTGGCACCAGCGTACGCCTGCGCGGTACGCCTGTGACATCGGCGCCGTGGATTCGTCCATGCATCGCATCCGGTTCGCCATTCTGGCCGACGCCGCGATCGACGACGATGAGGACATGGATACCACCACCCACACCGCTGCACCCACCGACACCTTCCGAGCCGCCGGCCGCGCCACCGGCGCGAAGCTCCCCGACGAGCTGCGCCTGGGTGCGACCCGGCTCGTCGTCACCGACTTCGAGCGCTCGACCGCGTTCTACGAGGGCGTGCTCGGGCTCATGCGCCTGCCCGATGCCGACGACGGAATCGCCCGCTTCGGCAGCTCCAAAGACGCCGTCGCCATCGAGCTCGTCGAACGCCCCGGAGCGCGCCGCGCCGGTCGCACGGCCGGCCTCTACCACGTCGCGCTGCTGTATCCGTCGCGCGAGGAGCTCGCCCGTGTCGTCGAACGCATCGCGGCCACGCGCACGATGATCGACGGCGCTTCCGACCACGGAACGCACGAGGCGATCTACCTGCCCGACCCGGACGGCAACGGCATCGAGCTCGCCGCCGATCGCCCGCGAGACGCGTGGCCTGACCTGTCGAACATCGAGGAGATCCGCCCTCGCCCGCTCGACATGCATGCGCTGCTCGCGACGGTCGCCGGTCAGGTCGACGTTCCCGCGCGCGCAGCCGACGGCGTCACGGTCGGGCACCTGCACCTGCACGTGGGCGACATCGCCGAGGCGACCCGCTTCTACGTGGACGTCGTGGGCTTCGAATCGATCACGAGCATCCCTGTCGCGGGATTCGTATCGGCCGGCGGCTACCACCACCACCTGGCGTTCAACAC
Organism: Gaiellales bacterium; assembly: GCA_038212015.1. Classification (GTDB taxonomy): domain Bacteria; phylum Actinomycetota; class Thermoleophilia; order Gaiellales; family SKUG01; genus JAGQUL01. Next base: position 7,993 of record JBBQUY010000066.1, read on the forward strand.
CTGGAAGGGCGTCGGTGTGCCGCCCGCGCCCGAAGACGCCGTCGGGCTCGACCACTGGACCGCGTTCGTGCCGACGACGGTCGACCTCGACGAGCTGCACGAGCGACTGGCGTCGGTCGACGCCGACGCCGAACGCGCCCCTGACGGCAGCATCGTGCTGCGTGATCCCTGGCGCAACGAGCTGCACGTCGCACTGGATCCCGGGGCCGCGACGTCGTGAGCCGCCCGCGCCGGGTCGATATCCTCGACCCATGGCCCTCGTTCCCGACGACCTGCCGATCAAGCGCTTCACGGACGCCGACGCGTTCGAGAGGTGGCTGCGCGACAACCACGACATCGCGCCCGGCGTCTGGATCCAGATGGCGAAGAAAGCGAGCGGCATCGCCTCGATCGGATGGGACGATGCCGTGCCCGTCGCGCTGTGCTGGGGCTGGATCGACGGCCAGCGGCGCGGGATGGACGAGCAGTTCTTCCTGCAGCGCTTCACGCCTCGCCGCAAGCGAAGCGTCTGGTCGAAGATCAACGTCGCCCACGTCGAACGCCTGATCGCCGAAGGCAGGATGCAGCCCGCCGGGCTCGCCCAGGTCGAGGCAGCGAAGGCCGACGGCCGCTGGGACGCCGCCTATCACTCCGTCGCCAGCAACCACGTGCCCCCGGAGCTGCAGGCCGCGCTCGATGCGAACCCCGCCGCAGCCGCGGAGTTCGCGAAGCTCAACTCCGCCAATCGCTACGCCATGAGCTGGCGCGTGCAGAACGCCAAGCGTGCCGACACCAAGCAGCGTCGAGTCGAGCAGTTCATCGGGATGCTCGAGCGTGGCGAGCGCCTGCACTGACCTGCGGGCGCGCGATAGGTTGCGCCGCATGGCTTCAGGCTCCTCAGACCTCGCGGTGCGCGTGCGCGGCGTCACCAAGCGATTCGGCGAGACCCAGGCGCTTGCCGGCATAGACCTGGACGTTCCCACGGGCACCGTGCTCGGCATGCTCGGCCCCAACGGTGCGGGCAAGACGACCACCGTGCGCGTGCTGTCGACGCTGCTGCGGCCTGACGCCGGCCAGGTGGAAGTCGCCGGCATCGACGTGCTGCGCGAACCGGCCCGCGTGCGCGCGCGCATCGGGCTGATCGGCCAGGCCGCGGCGGTCGACGAGATGCTCACCGGCACCGAGAACCTCGTCATGTTCGGACGCCTGCACGGGATGTCGAAGCGTGATGCGCGGCTCCGAGCCGGCGAGCTGCTCGAACGATTCGAGCTGGTGGATGCCGCCTCGCGCATCGCGAAGGAGTACTCCGGTGGCATGCGACGGCGCCTCGACATCGCGGCAGGGATCGTCGTCCGCCCCGACGTGCTCTTCCTCGACGAGCCGACCACCGGCCTCGATCCCGCGAGCCGGCTGTCGGTGTGGGCGATCGTGCGCCAGCTGCTCGCCGACGACGTGACCGTGCTGCTCACGACGCAGTACCTGGAGGAGGCCGACCAGCTCGCCGACGACATCGTCGTCATCGACACGGGCACGGTCATCGCACACGGTACGAGCGACGTGCTCAAGGCGCAGGTCGGCGGTGAGCGCGTGACCGTCGTCGCCGAGGAGGCCGCCGATCTGCCACGCCTGGCACAGGTGCTCGGCGCGGTCGCCGACGCGCCCGCCACGATCAGCGAGGACGACCGTCGCGCGACTGCTCCGTTCAGCGCGGGTGCTCGGCGCCTGCCCGAGCTCGTGCGCGCGATCGACGAGGCAGGCATCGTGCTCGCCGGCATCGAGCTGCGGCCGCCGACGCTCGACGACGTGTTCCTGCAGCTCACCGGGCACGGCGCCGACGGCGAGGCCCTTGCTGCCACGCCGACAGACGAGGTGGACGCATGAGCCGCTTCCTCTCCGACACCGCCGTCATGGCGTCCCGCAACTTCCGGCGCACGACGCGACTGCCCGAGATGGTGGTGTTCGCGACGATCCAGCCGGTCATGTTCGTCGTGCTGTTCCGCTACGTGTTCGGTGGAGCCATCGATACCGGCAGCGTGTCGTACGTCGACTTCCTGCTGCCGGGCATCTTCGTGCAGACGATCGCGTTCGGTTCCTTCGGCACCGCGCTCGGCCTGGCCGACGACATGCAGAAGGGCGTCGTCGATCGCTTCCGTTCGCTGCCCATGCGCCACGGCACCGTCGTGCTCGGGCGCATCATCAACGACATGTCGGTGAACACCGTCAGCATGGTCGTGATGATCGCGGTCGGCATCCTCGTCGGCTATCGCCCGGAAGGCTCCGCCTCGGAGCTCGCGCTCGGGTTCGCGCTGATGCTGCTCATCTCGTTCTCGTTTTCGTGGGTGAGCGCATGGCAGGGCCTCAAGCTCAAGACCGTGGAAGCGGTCAACAGCTTCGGGTTCATCTGGATGTTCCCGCTGACGTTCGTGTCGAGCGCGTTCGTGCCGGTCGAGACGATGCCGGGCTGGCTGCAGGGCTTTGCCGAACACCAGCCGTTCACGCGGTTCGTGGATGCCGTGCGCGGCCTGTCGCTCGGCACGCCCGATTCCGGCGACGTGTGGGCGACGCTCATCTGGTGCGCCGGCATCATCGTCGTGTTCCTGCCGCTGGCGATGCGCCAGTTCGGGGCGGCCGGCGCGCGCGACTGACCGTCAGTCCCGGCATGCGGCGTGTGCGTCGAACGCTGCCTGCACGACGATGGGAAACCACGGGCCGCTCGGCAGAACGAGCGCCTCGTCACGCGTGACCCAGCGCACGTCGGCGATCTCGTCACCGTCGCCGTCGGTGTGCAGCTCGCCGCCGACCTGGACGCACAGGGATGTCGTCATGACGTAGCCCGTCTCGTCGCCGTTCGCGTGCACGTGGCGAAACTCCGGACCACCGAACGTGTCGATCACATGGTCGATGCGCACCCGGAGCCCGGTCTCCTCGAGCGCCTCGCGCACGACGCCCTCGCGGGGACGTTCGTCGGGTTCGAGCAGCCCGCCCGGGAACGTCCAGAACTCGTCCTCGCGCCCCGTGATCCGAACGACGAGCAGGCGATCGTCGTCATCGAAGATCGCCGCAGTCACCGACGGCACGAGCAGGAACGTGGTGCCGATGCGCTCGCGCAGCTCGCGGATGTGGTCGGGCGTGGGCATGCGACGAGCCTACGCCTGCGGCACGTCCTCGCGCGGAATCTGCAGCTCGGCCGGCCCGAGCTTCGCGTGGGGGAGCGACATGTCGATGCGGCCGTTGGCGATCGGCATCGGGAAGCCGGGCGCGTCAGGCACGTGCGTGCGCAGCTTCGGTGCGCCGCTCGCGTCACGCAGCGGCGAGCGGCCGTCACCAGCGGTGTGCGCGATGTCCGCCCACGTCGCCGCGCGCGGGGCCGAGTCGATGCGATCCATCACGACGGCCTGGCCAGCACCGATCGCATCGAGCACGCTCGCACGCAGTCGCGCCTCGCCGGTTGCCACGTCCACGCCGGCCGTGGCATCGCGCGCCGCCTGTTCCGCGCCGAGGCGCTGGCCGAGCAGGTTGTTGTGCACGTCCATCACGCTCGAGTAGCGGCCGTGCTTCTCGTTGAACGTGTGCAGCCACGAATCGCGTTCGTGGGCGTTGCCCGCGCCGTGCAGGAACGCCGCAGCCTGCTCCGCGTCCGCGCCGCGCTCGCGCATGAGCCGATAGACGATCGACGCCGACGCGTACGTGTGGCGAAACGCGTCGGGGCCGTTGTCGTAGCCGATCCTGATCTTCTTCCCGAAATGCTTCTCGGAGCCGTGGAAGAGTTCGTTCTCCCACTTCCTCGCGTCGGCCTCGGCCTTCTGCGTGGTGAGCACCCAGCTCGTGCGCGCGGGGTTGATCAGGTGCTTCGCGCCCCACATCGCGACGTGGCGCTTGCCGAGCCACTGGCCCCGGAGCGACCCGTGCGGCGAACCACCCTGACTGATCCAGGTCTCGCCGCGGTCGAATTTCTTCTCGTCGGATGCGACGACCTTGAGCGCCGCGCCCAGCCCGAGCGCGCCCGCACCGAGCAGCAGCGGCGCCATGAACCCGCCGCCCGACACGGTGGTGGTGCCGGCCGCGGCGGCGGTGCCTGCTGCGCTGGGGGCTGCGGTGAGCATGCCCTGACGTCGCAGCCGGCGGCCCGATCGTCACGGCCGCACTGGGACGAGTGCACGGCCCACCGAGGCGCGAGCGGCGCGGGTCGCGACTCGAAATCCGTGTCAGGAGCGAGCCGGAAGCAGCCGCTCGAGCGCCGCCGCACGCCACTCGAAGATGCCGCGCACCTCACGCGCGACGAACAGGCGGTCGACGATCCGCGCGATGGGTCGACCCCCGCGCGGCACGAACTCGACCGTGTCGATCATGCGCGTCCGGTCGGGCCCGTCCGCCTCGAACACGTGCGTGTGGCGCCACACGCGATACGGACCACGCAGCTGCTCGTCGACGAACGCGTGTGGCGCGTCGAAGCGCGTGATGCGCGTTCGCCAGCGGATCGGCACGCCGCGCAGGCGCAGCCGATAGTCGATGAGCATGCCTTCACTCGTGGCGCCGTCACCGACGTCGGACACGATCCGAAAGCGCAGCGACGGCGGGGTGACGCGCTCGAGGTTGCGAGCGTCGGCGAAGAACGCAAACGTCTCCTCGAGCGACCGCGGCACCTGCGTGCTGGCACGCAGCACGCTGCCGCGGCCGCCGGGAGACCTGGTGATCGTCACGTGCGCCATCAATGGTTCATACGCGCGCGACGAGCCCGTGGATCAGAACGCGACCGACTGGCGCGGCTCGGCGGAGGAGATGACCTCGACGAGCTCCGCAGTGTCCTTGCTGTCCAGGTGCATGGCGATGTCGGCCTGCGCGACGATGCCGCACAGCTGCCGGTCCGAGTCGATCACCGGAATGCGGCGGATGAGGTGGGTCTCCATCTCGTCGAGCGCCTCCTGCATGGGAGCATCGTCGCGCACCCAGATCACGCGACCACTCGCGAGTTCACCAGCCGTCACCGAGTTCGGATCCTTGTCCGCGGCGATGCAGTGCACGACGATGTCGCGATCGGTGAGCATGCCGATCAGCTTGTCGTCGGGGCCGCAGATCGGGAGCGCGCCGACGCATTCCTCGCTCATCTGCTTGGCCGCCTGAACCAGCGAGGCGTCGTGCTTCACGCACGTACAGCCCTTGTGCATGACGTCGCTCACGAGAGTCTTCGAGGCATTCATTGGAGCTCCTTCCGGGGGTGGGTGCCCAGAGACGATGTCCGGCCCACGATCGAAGAAACATCCGCGCTCAGGCGTGCGTGCGGGGCAGCTCGATGCGCTGTCCCGCACGCTCGGCCAGATCGGCCACGGGCTGGAAGACGACGTCCGTCTCGTTCGGTGACAGGCTCAGGATGAGCTTGTTGACCTCGGTGCGCGAGATGCCCGGGAAGCGCTCGTCGATGCGGCGCGCGAGCAGCATCGGCACGTCCTTCACGTCGACGGCCTGGGCCAGCGCCTCGAACGTGGCGAGCTGCTTCGGGTCGTTGGTGTCGACGCCCGCGAGCTGCAGCAGCGTGCGCAGGACCTTCACCTGCTCCGGGTATTTTTCGTTCTCGACGTCGAGCACCTTGTGAAAATCGTCGGGGACGGCTGCGCCCATGCGCCGGGCGGTCGCGTTGATGTTGCCGGGCCAGCGCGCCCAGGTCTCGGCGATGCTTTCGCTCAGCCAGCGCAGGTGCTTCTCGTCTCGCCCGCGTGGTGTCACGACGTGCGCGATCTCATGCAGCAGCGTCTTGATCGACCGACCGAGCCCTTCCTGGGTCTCGGGCGACGTGCTGCCGCGGAAGAACTCCACGAACGGGCGGCTCTTTTCCGGACCCATGTGGATCCAGTTGCCGGCACGAACCGCGTGGTAGCCGAGCACGTGCGTGGTCGCGGCACCGACGGCCTGGTGGTAGTTGGCGACAGAGGGTTCCGTGCCGATCATCTTCTGCACGGCGCGGTTGGCGATGAAGCCGGCGTCGTCGTACGCGAACGTGATGCCTTCGAGCTGCTTGGCACCCTGGGCGGCATCGATCGTTGCCATGACTCCGCGAATTGCCTGCTGGATCTCCGGGCGTCCGATGTGTGCCTGCGCGATCGGTGAATCGGCGACGATCGCGCGTTCGAGGAATGCGCCCTCACCGACGATCCTGAATCGAAGCTGCTGGTCGAGCAGAAGCTGGAACGGACCTGCCTTGCCGAGGCGTCGATCCATGAGCAGGGGGTGCCACTCGTCGGCGAGGTCCACGCCGGCGTGCGCGGCGTGTTCTGCACGTCTGATGAGCGTCCTGGCTGCGGCGTCCATGGTCGACATGGGTGCGGCTCGTCCCCCGAGTCCCTCGGCGATCCGCATCCCAACGAATCACCCGTGCCAGTACGTCGAATCCGGCGTTGGAGCGGTTTCAGTCGAGGCTGGCACGGCGGCGAAGCTCCGCGGTGTCGAGCACCACGATGCGCCGCTTCCACGTGTCGGTCACACCCGCCTTGTGCAGTGCACCGAGCAGACTCGACACGCGGGCGCGCTGCGAGCCGATCATGCTCGCGATGTCGGCGTGCGTGAGCGAGGTGTCGAGCAGCTGCTCGCCGCGCAGGCTCGGCCGGCCGAAGCGCTCCCCCAGACGCACGAGCGTTCGTGCCAGACGGGTCTCGACGGGCAGCAGTGCCGATTCGCCAGCGAGCATCCGCGCCTCGCGCAGGCGATCCGACGCGTCGGCGAGCACGGCGGTGGCGAAGCTCGGTGCAGCGGTCGTCACCGTCTCGAGGGAAGCGCGGGGAACGACGTGCAGCACGGTCGGCGTGGCCGCCTCGACGAGATCGCCGGCGCTGGGACCCGCGCCCCCCGCGACGAGCGAGTCATGGCCGAACACGTCGCCGGGGCCGAGTGCCGCGACGACGAGCCGGCGGTCGGTGGTGCCGGGTTCGGCGCGCAGCAGCCGCACTTCGCCGCTCGCGATGACGCAGAGGCCGGGGGGCGGGGCGGGCAGGTCCGTGCCGGAGGGGGGCAGCAGCTCGTGGCGTTCGACGACCGCGAACACCGCGGCGCGTTCGGCTGCGGGCAGCGATGCGAACAGCGGCAGGTCCGCGACCGGGGCGGCCGCGTCCTCGTCGTCGGTTGCAGCGTCGAGGGTCGCGCGTTGGGCGAGCGCGGTCCAGCCGTATGACTCGAGCAGCGCGGCGAGCCTGGAGGCCTGCACGTCGTCGGGGCGCAACGCAAGCGTCGCGCGGCGAAGCAGTGCCGCGTCGACCGGTCGTTCGTGGGCATCGAGGTCGGCGGCGACGCCGACGAGGATCTCTGCATCACCGGAAAGCGCGGATTCGACCTCGCGGATCGCAAGTCGCACGAGCGGTACGTCGCGCTCGGCATCGGACAGCGCACGAAGGCGCTCGAGCTGCGCGGCGAGCGCCGCACGCAGGCCGGCGTCGTCGCGCTCCAGAAGCAGTCGCGCGCCGCAGACGGCGAGGTTGGCCATGCCGGTGGCTTCGCTCGCTCGCGCCGCATCGAGCACCTCGGTGAGTGCTCCAGGATCACCGTCGACGAGCGCCGCGCGGGCACGGACCTCGTCCAGCGCCTCGTCGTAGGAGTCGAAGCCGAGCTCGCGGCATCGGTCGGACACGTCCTCGACGAAGCCTCGGAAGCGTTCGGTCGCGCCGCCGAGCGCGAGCAGCTCTGCCGCGACCATGTGCACGTACACGTCGCGCTGCGGCTCGTCGAGTGCTCGATCCTGCGCGAGCGCGGCGGAGGCGAGCGAACGTGCGCGGGTGGCGTCGCCTGCGATCGCGTGCACGCGCGCCTCGAGTGCGAGCGCGCCGGGCACGTAGTGGCGAGCACCCATGCGCTGCACGTCCGCGGTGAAGCGGCCCGCCTCGTCGATCGCTTCGCGGGTGCGGAGTGCCTCCACGAGCGTCTCGACGAGGTTGTGGCGGGCGCGACGAACCGCAACGGCGTCGGAATCGGCGGCAGCAAGCGGCGCGCAGCGGCGCAGCAGTTCGATCGCCAGGTCGAGCTGTCCGAGGTAGGAGCGGGCTGTGGCGAGCGAGCCGAGCACTGCCGCCTCGAGGCCACGATCTCCGGCGTCGCGCGCGGCACCGAGTGCATCTTCGAGCGGTTCCAGCGAGTCCGCCCAGCGCGCATCGAAGATCGCGCGCACGGCTCGGGCGTACGCGGCCCAGCCGACGCGGCCCGGCTCGGATGCGGGCGGTTCAGCTGCGGCTTCGGCCTCCAGGCGCTCCGCGGCGTCGGTGGATTCAGGGGCGCTCCAGAACCACGCCACCGCGGCGCGGGATGCGCGAACGAGCTCACCGGCGTCGTCCCATGCGGCCAGCGATGTGCGCCAGAGCTTCGGCGCGCGTGGATCGCCGCACTCGTGCGCGGCGCGTGCGTGCAGTTCGCGCAGGTCGGGGCAGATGACCGCACCGGCGTCGACGAGCTGGTCGATCGCCCGCACGACGAGCGCATGGTCGGCGCTGCGCATCGCGTCGCGTGCGGCGCGGTCGAGGCGCTCCACGGCTCGACCGTGCTCGCCGGCGAGCAGCTCGTGCGCGGCCTGCTCGACCTCCGCGATGCCCGGCTCGTAGCTCGTGCGCCCGATCGCGCGTGCCAGACGCGCGTGCAGGCGTGCTGTGTCGGCGTCCGAGAGCGCGTCGAGCGCGCGACGTGCCGTGTCGCCGCTGGCGTCGGGTGCCACGTGCAGTCGGGCGTGTTCGAAGGTCAGCTCGCCGGCTTGCTCCAGTCGCTCGGTGACGGCTCGCAGCTCGCCTGTCAGGTCGAGCGCGTGCTCCAGCGTCGTCGGGCGAATGCCGTCAGGACAGGCCGCCGTGGCCGCGCGGACGCGATCGTCGACGGACAGGCCCGGAAGGGCGGGTGCGGTATCTGCGGCGGTCACGTGTGCAACCTGCCCGCGCGCGCAGGAGGACGAACGCTAGACAGCGCGCTCGAAGCGCAGCATCGGGCGACCGAGGTCGTTCTCGGTCTCGCGCTCCATGTGGAAGCCATGCTCCTTGAGGAACGCCTCGGCACCCTCGTGGCCCGGATACACGTCGATGTGCACGTCCTTGATGCGCCACACGTCGGCGTAGCGAAGCGCAGCGACGAGCAGTCGCGCACCGTCGCCCTGGCGTGGTGCGGACACGAGCAGGTCGTCGATCTCGAGATGGTCGCCGGTGCGTCGCAGCACGACCATCCCGACCGGATCGCGCAGGGTGCCGATGCACAGCAGCATCGCGTCGTTGCTGTCGATGATGTCGCTGAAGTACTGCTCGGTGCAGTACACCTCGCACCAGTGTCCGAAGCCCTCTTCATCGGGTGCGGGCCGATAGCGGTCGCGCATGACGTTTTCCTTGAGGCGCCGCAGGTACGGCACGTGCGCGGCGGTGCCGCGCTGGATCATCAGCGAGTCGAGCCCGCGGGGGAGGACCGCTGGCGCATCATCGGAGCGCTCGGCATTGGTGGAGACGATCGGCATGGCGACATTGTCGCAGGTCCGGCGGCTCAGGATGCGGCGGCTGGTGTGCTCGCTGCCGCAGCCGTCGCGCGAGCCTCGCGAAGCATGACGACCATCGCCACGAGCTCGTCGAGCAGTGTTCGGACCCGGTCGTTGGCTTCGGTCGTGGCGAGCAGTCCGTCGTCGGTGAACGCCGTCGCGCCATTGGGGATGGTCACGCTCGGCTCGCTGATCGGGCGTGCACCCTGGGTGCGCAGCACCTTTACGAGCTCGTCACGAGCCCACACGGCACCGAACTGGCCGTTGCTGGCGCTGGCGGCGGCCACCGGAACGCCGTAGAGCGGGCTCGCCTGCAGGCCGCTCACCGATTCCAGGGCACCATCGGATCGCGAGGCCCAGTCGAGCGCGTTCTTGAGCTGACCGGGAATCGATCCGTTGTATTCGGGAGTGGCGATGAACACGCCGTCCGTGTCGCGGAGCGCAGCGGCGAAGTGCGCTGCGCCGGCGGGGAAACCGTCTGCTTCCACGTCTTCGTCGTACGGCTCGACCTGTCCGAGCTCGCCGAATTCGACGAACTCGACGCCCTCGGGTGCGAGGCGCGCGGCGAGCCTGGCGAGGCGTCGATTGATCGACGCCTCGCGCAGGCTGCCTGCGACTCCCAGGATGCGGATGGGAGGAGGGGTGCTCATCAGGCGCGGGCCAGCTCGAACTCACCCTCGATGCGCACGGTTCGACCGAGCACGTCCTGTCCACCGGCAAGCTTGGCTTCCCATGCGATACCGAAGTCATGACGATCGACCTCGCCCGCCAGCTCCAGGCCGATGCGCTGAGCACCGCCCATGTCCTCGACGGGGCCGCCCCACGTGCCGGACAGCTCGACCGGCTTGGTCACGCCCCGCATCGTGAGTTCGCCGCGAACGGTCGCGGTACCGTCATCGGCGAGCGTGACGTCGGTCGACGTGAACGAGAGGGTCGGGTACAGCTGCGCGTCGAAGAAGTCGGGGCTCATCAGGTGCCCGTGGAGCTGCTCGTTCGGAAACGCGATGTCCTGGACCGGGGTCGAGCCTTCGAGCGTGAGACCCGATTCGTCGGCCGTCAGCGTGACGTCGAAGCTCGAGAAGCCGCCGCGCAGCCAGGTGATGCCGAAATGGCGCACCTTGAAGTTGACGACGGAGTGGATGGGGTCGGAGGCGTACGTGCCGGCGGTGATCGGAAGGGCGGTGGCCGTGGTCATGTGGAGGGTCCTTTCGAGGGATGTGGTTGCGAGCGCAACTACGTGTCCCCCTGACAGTAGACGTAGAAAGTTGATCGCGCAACTATTAACCGTGAAGATCGGGGCGATCGACATGGATGCGGGGGATTCGTCCATGTGGGCCGCCCGGGCCGGGCGGGTGATCGGTCGTTCCGATGATCACGGTGATTTGCACGTTGCGGCGCACGATCCGGGGAATTCACGTCGTCGCCGCGGCGGCCGATCTCGCGAGCGATGGAGTTCCACGCGCGCGACGGGTTCGAGCGACGCGCGGGCACCGCACGTCCGGTGCTCGCAGCCTCGTGCTGCGCGCTCGCCCTCGTCGCAGCGCTGCTCGTCGCCCTCACCTCGAACGTCGCCACGGCGCAGGCGATGTCCAAGCAGCGGGACGCGCAGCTGCGCGCGATGTCGGATGTCCAGCTCACGCGCCAGGTCGCGGCGATCGACGCGGAAGCGACCGCGATCGGCACGCGACTGCTGCAGTCCGAGGCGCGCCGCGACGAGATCGTCCGCGATCGCGACGTCACGCAGCGCCTGCTCGCTGACTTCATGGCGGAGAGCTACAAGCAGGGAAGCGTCAGCGGCGACATCATCACGCAGGTGCTGTCGGCCGGAAGTCTCGCCGAGGCCGCCGATCGAGCTCGAGTCGCCGATGCGGTCGGCACCTACCACCTGAACCTGGTGCGCTCGCTCGATACCGCCGAGGTGCATCTGGACGTGTCGAGCGTGGAGCGTGCGCGGCTCATCACCAAGCTGTCG
>JBBQUY010000067.1:0-19399 GCA_038212015.1 Gaiellales bacterium
GGCAGGCACGCCGTCGCGCTGCTCGAGGTCGCCGTCGTAGTTGGGCAGCTCGAAGTCGCGGATGTTGGCGACATCCACCTCGACCTCGGTCGCCTCGAGCGCCGCGACCGCCAGCGACAGCAGCTTCGAGTTGAGCGAGGCTTCGCGTCGCGATGCGCTCAGCGCCAGCACGCGCATCGGCATGCGGGCGGATGTCTCGGGGTCGTGCATTCGGATCGGGCTCCTCGCATGACGGGGGAATTGGGCGGGATGCTACTTCGAACGCGGCATTCGGATCGGTAGGCTTCTCGCCATGCGCATCGCTCCAGTGGTCACCAGTGCTCCGTCAATCGTCGCCCAGCCACCTGCCGGCTTCGACCGAACCGCTGGAGTGCCGACGATGTCCGGCCCAGACGGGCTGCCCGCCACGGACGTGGCGCGCCGCGTCGGGCGCGATCTGCTGCAGGTGCCCGGTGCGAGCAGCCTCAGCTGGGGCAGCAGGGAACCGTCGACGCTGTACATCGAGTTCGCCGACGAGGCATCCGCACGCGTGGCCGCGGGACTGTTCGAGCCGACGATCGACGGCGTGAGCATCGCCGCGCGCGTGGGCGACACCGTGGTGACGGCGCCCGACCACGAATCGCCGGCGAGCGCCGCCGACCGCGTGCGCGCCGTCGCCGCGATGCGCGGCATCTGGGACACGCGCTACGCCGAAACGTCGCAGTTCCAGCACGGCCGCGTGGTGTTCTCGGCCGTCAATCAGGAGACGGTCGACCGCCTCGACGCAATCCTGCGCGACCGCCTCACGTTCGGCTGGATGCCTGAGACGTTCGCGAAGCGTTTCCTGTCGATTCAGTTCGCCGTGACGCTGCCCGGTGGCAGCAGCAGCTCCGCGTCCTGACCGCCGCGCGAGGCGAGGCCGTCGGCGACGAGCGTCTCGGCAGCGTCGGGATCGTCGTCCCACGACGCCATGCCGGCGTTGGTGATCGCGCGCAGCAGCGTCCCGCGCCGTTCGCGCATGCTGCCCTTGTAGCGCGCCTGGCGTGGCGAGGCGATCACGTGCTCGGTGCCGGCTGACGGACACAGCTGCTCGACCGGGCACAGCTCGCACGCGGCCTTCGCGCGGCACGAGGTCTGGCCCAGCTCCATGACCGCCGACCCCCATGCCCACGCGCGCTCGGCGAGCAGCGGCAGGTCTTCGTGTGACGGGGCGCCGCCCGGAAAACAGCGCGCGAGCACGCGGCGGGTGTTGATGTCCGGCGGCATGATCGGGGCCTCGTCGGCGAAGCAGCGGATCGCAGCATCGGTGTAGGGGCCCACGCCCGGCAGTTCACGCAGGTCGTCGGGCCAGCCCTCGGCGTCGAGCTGCTGTGCCGCGAGCCACAGGTTGCGCGCGCGGCGCGGATAGCCGAGCCCCTGCCACATCGCGAGCAGCTCGCCCAGCTCGGCGACCGCCAGGTCGTGCGGGGTAGGGAAGCGCTCGAGGATGCGCTCGACGAACGGCGCGGCGCGCGCGATCTGGGTCTGCTGCGAACACACCTCGCACACGAGCACGGTCCAGCGATCGCGCGAGGCGCGCCACGGCCAGTCGCGCCCCTCGACGTCGAACCACTCGAGGATGGCGCCGGCCAGGTGTGCGTCACGTGTCGGGGGCATCCCGGGCATGGTAGCCGAGGCGGCCCGTGCAGGTCAGCCGGGCGGGCGGCGTGCCCATCTCGCAGTCCGACGCCTTCGCGCGCTCGTGCGAAGCTGGGACGATCTTCCGATGATCACCGGCAACGGCGCACGCACACAGCCCGCGTTCTTCCGCACGTACGAGCAGGTTCGCTCGGCGATGTTCGAGCTGCAGGCGAAGTATCCCGAGCTCGTGCGGGTGGAGGACATCGGTGACACCTGGGAAACGACGCAGGGCACCGCGCAGCGCGACATCCTCGCGCTGCGGTTGACGTCGCCGAAGGCCGGCGGCCTGTCAGGAGACAAGCCTGCGACCGTCTGGCTCGGGTCGATGCATCCGACCGAGCTCGCCAACCCGGAGCTGCTGCTGCGCTGGGCGACGCGCACGCTGGAAGGGTACGGCACCGACGCGAACGCCACGGCGCTGCTCGACGGGCGCGAGATCGACATCGTCCCGATCGTCAACGCCGACGGCCACGTCGTCGTGGAGCAGGGATATCGCACGGGCGATCACGGCATGCAGTCCAAGCGCAAGAACACCCACGCGCCGTCGGGCGTCGACCTCAACCGCAACTTCGACTTCAAGTGGGACGGCCCCGGTTCGAAGGCCGACCCGTATAGCTCCCGCTATCGAGGCACGCATCCCGCGAGCGAGCCCGAGACGCAGGCGATCCAGGGATTCCTGCAGCGCGTGCGACCGTCGCTGTTCATCGACTGGCACTCGCCCGGCAAGAACGTCCTGTACCCCTGGGGGTGGACGAAGGAGCCTGCACCGCACCAGCGCGAGCTGAGCGCCGTCGCCGGGCAGTTCGGACGACTGAGCGGCTACGAGCCGAAGCCGGCGGTCGAATACTCCACGTCCAACGGTACGACCGAGGATTACGCCTACGGCGCGCTCGGCGCGCTTGCGTTCACCGTCGAGACCGGACCCACCTCGCGTCAGACCCAGGCGATGTTCGAACGTTCCTGGAAGGACGTGGCGCCGGTCATGGACTACGCCGCATCGATCGCCGACGCGCCGGGCGAGCGCGCACAGGGGCCGAGCGCGCGCAACGTGTCCATGAGCGCGGAGCGAGGCCTGCTCGCGCGCGTGTCGGACGCTGCTGCGGGGAGCGACCGGATCGTCGCGGCCGAGGCATTCACGGATCCAGCGACGAAGCCGGGGGAGGGCATTCCGCTGCATGCCGTCGACGGGGCGTTCGATTCCCCGAGCGAGCGCGTCACGACGTCGCTCGGTGCCCTCGACGCCGCGGCTGGCGCGCTCGTGCAGGTCCGCGCGCGTGACGCGGCCGGCAATTGGGGCCCCGCCACGGCTGTCTGGGCACCGAGCTGATCGTGCGCTCTGCTTCGACCGGGCCGCCCGTGGGTATCGGCGCGGGGTGACGATTCGACCTTCGACCGACTTGCCGGTGCGCGTGCGCTTTGCGCCGAGCCCGACCGGAGCCCTGCACCTGGGCTCCGCGCTGGTCGCGGTGGCGAACGTCGCGTTCGCGGCGTCCAGAGACGGCACGCTGGTGCTGCGCATCGACGACACCGACCAGTCCCGCTCGCGCGAAGAGGACACCGACGAGCTGGTGCGGCTGCTGCGCTGGCTCGAGGTCGACTGGGACGAGGGCCCGATCCGCCAGAGCGAACGCGATGCGGTCTACGCCGCGGCACTGGATCAGCTCATCCAGGCCGGCGCGGCATATCCGTGCTTCTGCGGCGAGGCCCGCCTCAACGAGCTGCGCCTCGAACAGGAACGCGCAGGGCTGCCGCCGCGCTACGACGGGCGCTGCCGCGCGCTGGACCGCGCCGAGGCGGAGCGCTCCGTCGCCGAAGGCGCACCCCATGTGTTGCGATTCGCGGTGCATGAGGGGCGCGACGTCGAGCTCGACGATCTCGTGCACGGGCGCGTCGTGGTGCCGTCGGGCTCGTTCGGCGATCCGATCCTGTGCCGCGCCGACGGCAGCGTCGGCTACCTGCTCGCGTCCGTGGTGGACGACATCGACCTGGCGATCACCCACGTCATCCGCGGCGAGGATCACCTTCCCAACGCCGCGCGCCAGCTGCTGCTCTTCGAAGCGCTCGACGCGCCATTCCTGCCATCGTTCGCGCACCTGCCGCTGCTGCGCGACGTGGACGGACGCAAGCTCTCCAAGCGCGACCCGCTTGGCACGCTCGACGAGCTCTCCGACGAGGGATTCCTGCCCGTCACGGTGCGTCGCTACCTCGCCGAACTGCTCGGCCAGGGCCCCGTCGACCTGCTCGACACCCAGCGGGAGGACGCGGTCGAATTCCGCGTCGAGCGCGTCCCGACCGGCGCGCCACGCGTCGATCGCGCACGCCTGGAGTCGCTCGGGCGCGAGGACATGGCGACGCTCGACATCGCCACGCTGCTGTCAGGCACGAACCTCGAACCGACGCCAGAGCGTGAGCCCGTCGTGTTCGAGCTCGCCGCCGCAAGCCCCTCACGGGTGGCGCTGCGCGGCGAACTGCGACTGGTCTTCGACGGGCCAGGAGCCGGCGACCTGCCGCACGTGCTGCGCATCTTCGCGCCCGACGATGCAGCGCTCGATGCCGCCGAAGCCGCGCTCGTCGTCGTGGTCGACCAGCTGCGCCACGAGATCGCGACCGGCCCCGACGCCGGGGTCGACTCGGTCTGGGCCGCGCCGTTTCTCGCGCGCACGCGAGAAGCTGCAGCCGCACTCGGCATCGGAACCCGCGACGTCATGCGCCCGCTGCGCATCGCGCTGACCGGCACCACGAGCGGTCCGGGGCTCGAACTCGTGCTCACGGCGGTCGGCGCGCGCGAGGCGCTGCGGCGCGTGCACCTGACCTGCACCATCATCGACGAAGTGAGGGAGTGAGCCTCAGGTCGAGCTTGCTCAAGCCTGACCGAGCGACGATCTTCGATTTACGAGCTGCGTGGTGGCAACCACGCGGTTGACGGGTAGGTACTCGCGCATGATGCAGATGCAGGTGTATGACACGGCGACTCGCAAGAAGCAGCCGCTCCTTCCCGACGGATCCAACGAGCTGTCGATCTACGTGTGTGGGCCGACGGTCTACGACCACATCCACGTCGGCAACGCCCGCACGTTCGCGATGTTCCAGGCACTCGTCAACTACCTGCGCTTCAGCGGTGTCACGGTGCGCTACGCGTCCAACATCACCGACGTCAACGACAAGATCTACGCCGCAGCCGCCGAGCGCGACATGTCGAGCAGCGAGCTCGCCGAGCAGGCGACGGCCTGGTACGTGGAGGACACGAGCCGGCTCGGGCTCGGACGCCCCGACATGGAGCCCAAGGCAACCGACTCGATGGCAGGGATCGTCAAGCTCATCGAGCAGCTCGTCGAGCGCGGCCTCGCCTACGAGGCCGGCGGCGACGTGTACTTCCGCGTGAACGAGTACAAGGAATACGGCAAGCTCTCCAACCGCACGCTCGACGACATGGTCGCCGGCTCGCGCGACGACCTCGACCCGGGCGAGCACAAGCAGCACCCGCTCGACTTCACGCTCTGGAAGGGCGCCAAGTCGGGCGAGGACACTTCGTGGGAATCGCCGTGGGGGAAGGGCCGCCCCGGCTGGCACATCGAGTGCAGCGCGATGGCGGAGGAGACGCTCGGCGCGGAATTCGACGTGCACGGTGGCGGCATCGACCTGCTGTTTCCACACCACGAGAACGAGGTCGCCCAGTCGCGCGGTGGCGGTCGACAGTTCGCGCGCATCTGGATGCACGCCGGAATGCTCGAGGCCGGCGACGGCTCCAAGATGAGCAAGAGCGTCGGCAACATCGAGAAGCTGCGCGACGTGCTCGATCGGATGCCGGCGTGGCAGCTCGTGCTGTTCTACCTGTCGGGCTCGTACCGCTCGCCGCTCAGCTGGAGCGAGCAGGGGCTGCAGCAGGCGCACGATCTCGGCAACCGCATCACCGAGACGCTGCGCCGCAGCCAGCGCTACATGGCGACGGTCGAGACGCGCGGCACGGGTGACGAGAACTTCGCGGACTCCACGCGCGAGTGGGAGGGCATCCACGAGGCGCTGCGCGACGATTTCAACACCGCGGAGGCGCTCAAGGAGCTCAACGGGCTGCTGTACGACCTCAACACAGCGGTCGACGAGCACGCCACGCCGCAGCTCGTGCGCAACCAGCGCCAGGCGATCATGGAGTTCCTGCACGTGTTCGGGATCGCGTCGCTCGAGCCGCCGGAGGTCGACGTGACCGTCGAGGCGCAGACGCTCATCACCGCACGCGACGTTGCCCGCGCGAAGAAGGACTTCGACGAGAGCGACCGCATCCGCGCCGAGCTCGAGGCGATGGGCTACGTGGTGCGCGACACCGCCGGCGGCACGGAAGTCATCAACTCCGAGGACGCGCCCGACGACGAGGTCGAGGCCGTCGTGGCCGACGACGTCGAGGCCGAGGACGGCGAGCCCGCCCAGATCGATGGCTGATCGCCGACGACCGCGCGGACCCAAGGGCGGCAACGCGCCACGAACCGGGCACGGCCCCAACCGCGGACAGGTGCAGGTGCGCACGGGCGACGAGGCGCTCATCGATCCCGAGCAGCTCGTCTACGGACGCCACCCCGTGCGCGAGGCCGCGAAAGGTCGGCGCAACGTCATCGAGCTGCATGCCACCGAATCGGCGCTCGTCGAGCTCGAGGACGTGCTCCCGATCCTGCGCAGCTCCGGCTGCACGATCACCGAGACGCATGACCACGCCCGGCTGCGGGCACTCGCCGGCACAGGCGACCACCAGGGCGCGGTCGCACAGGTCGAGGGCTTCCACTACGTCACGCTCGACGACCTGCTCGCCGAAGCCGAGCTCCGAGGCGTACCACCGCTCGTGCTGTGCCTGGACCAGGTCACCGACCCGCACAACCTCGGCGCGATCGCCCGCGTGGCCGACGCCTCCGGCGCGACAGGCATCCTCATTCCCGAGCACCGATCCGCGAGCGTCACGGGCGCCGCGGTCAAGGCAAGCGCCGGCGCGCTCGAGCACGTGCTCGTCGCCCGCTGCGTGAACCTCGCCAACGAGATCGAGCGCGTGAAGGGCCCCAACCTGTGGTCCTACGCCGCGACCGAGCGCGGCACCGCCGACTGGACCCAGGTCGACCTGGCCGACGGCGCGCTCATCGTGCTCGGCGCCGAAGGACCCGGCATCCGGCCGCGCGTCGAAGCAGCGTGCGACGTGCAGGTGCGCATCCCGATGTCAGGCGAAGTCGCATCGCTCAACGTCTCGACGGTGTCGGCGATCCTCGCCTTCGAGGCGGTGCGCCAGCGCCGCGCGGCGTCGGCCGGCTCGTGACCGCACCCGCCGGGACCAGGTCCGGCGCGGTGCCGGTCCTCGTGCTCGTCGACGGCTCCAACGTGGCGCGCTGCGGTGCGTGGCGCACGCGGCACGCGGACGGCGACGACATCGAGCTGCGCCAGCGCCTCGTCGACGCGCTCTGCAGCTGGGCGCCCGTCGCGGGCGTGGAGGTGCACGTCGTGTTCGACGGCGCAGGTCCGTGGCGCGCCGGAAAGATCCGCGCGACCGAATCCGTGATCGTGATCGGGTCCGGCCGCGCGGAAGGCGACGACGTGCTCGAGCGCCGCGCGTCCAACGCGCACCGAGACGGCCGCACATACTGGGTGGCGACGAGCGACCGTGCGCTCCAGCAGGTCGCCGGCGCTCGCGCCGACCGCGTCATCGATGCCGACGACCTCGTGCACGAGCTCGTGCAGGCCCGCGCCTCGGAGACGCCCTCGATCGACGAGCCGCGCCGTCCTGCGACGTCCCAGCTCGGCGCCGACCTCGACGACGACACTCGCGCGAAGCTGGAGCGACTGCGCCGCGGGCTCGATGCCGGGTAGGGTCACCCCGTGATCATCGAAACTCGAGATCTGACGCGGCGCTTCGGCGCTGCCATCACCGCGATCGACGAACTCACCGTCGAGGTCACGCCCGGAACCGTCGGGCTGGTCGGATCAAATGGCGCCGGCAAGTCGACGCTCCTCAAGATGCTGCTCGGCCTGCTCGAACCCAGTTCCGGCTCCGCGCAGGTGCTCGGCCACGACATCGTCACCGAGGGCGAAGCGATCCGCGCCCGCGTCGGCTACATGCCCGAACACGACTGCCTGCCGCCCGACGTGTCCGCCACCGAGTTCGTCGTGCACATGGCGCGCATGTCCGGGCTGCCCGCCGCTGCTGCGCGCGAGCGCGCGGCCGACACGCTGCGCCACGTCGGCCTGCACGAGGAGCGCTACCGCCCGATCGGCGAGTACTCCACCGGCATGCGCCAGCGCGTGAAGCTCGCCCAGGCGCTCGTCCACGACCCCGACCTCGTGCTGCTCGACGAACCCACGAACGGGCTCGACCCCGCCGGTCGCGACGAGATGCTCGGCCTCATCCAGCGCATTGGCGGCGATTTCGGCATCTCCGTGCTCGTCACGTCACACCTGCTGGGCGAGCTCGAGCGCGTGTGCGACTCGCTCGTCGTGATCGACGGCGGGCGCCTGCTGCAGTACACGAGCACCGCCGACGTCACCGGCGCCACCCGCCGCATCGCGCTCGAGGTCGACGGCGATGCATCGCCGCTCGTGGCGCTGCTGCAGGGCGACGGCCTCGTGCCGCGCATCGTCGGGCGCGGTCTCGAGTTCGACGTCGCGGACGACGACACGCTCGACCTCGTGCGCGACCACGTCGCCGAACTCGGCCTCGGACTCGTTCGCCTGCAGCGCCAGCGCCACCGCATGGTCGACCTGTTCACCGACGAGGTCGACGATGCCTGACCGACCCGACACCGCCGAGGCCACTGCCGTCGTGCCCGGCGGCGTCATCCACGACATCGGCTACCGCCACTACGACGGACCGCGCCTCGGTCGCGCCGCAGTCGTGCGCGCATTGTTCGTCGACGGACTGCGTGGCGCGTACGGCATCGGCCGCTCCAAGCGCTCACGCGTCGTGCCGTTCCTGCTGCTCGCCTTCGCCTGCATCCCCGCGCTCATCTGGGGCCTCGTCGTCACCATCATCAGCCTCGACGAGCTGCCCATCGGCTACTCCGAGTACATCGTGCTCATCCAGGTGCTTGTCGCGATCTACGTCGCCGCACAGGCGCCGACGCTCGTCTCGCGCGACCTGCGCCACCGCGTCGTGTCGCTGTACTTCTCGCGCCCGCTCGGGCGCATGCACTACGTGTTCGCCCGCTACACGGCGCTCGCCACCGCGACGTTCGCGTTCATCGCAGCACCCATCACGCTGCTGTTCCTGTGCGCGCTGCTCGCGAAGCTGCCGATCTCCGAGCAGCTGCCCGACTACCTGCGCGCACTGGTCGGCGCCGTACTCGTCGCGATGCTCGTCGCCGGCATCGCGCTCGTGATCGCCGCCTTCACGCTTCGCCGCGGATTCGGCATCGCCGCGATCATCACCGTGCTGCTGCTGTCGAGCGGCCTGCAGGGATTCGTCGCCGTGATCGCCAACGAAGCCGGCTCCGAACTGCTCGAGGAGTGGGCCGCTGCCATCTCGCCGTTCGCACTCGTCGACTCCATCAACGGCCACCTGCTGCGCGGCGAATCGGTCTTCATGGGCGTCGACCCATCGTGGGTGATGGGTGCCGGTTTCCTCGCCGTGTGGTTTGCGCTCGTGGCGACCTGCTGGGGCGCGCTCGCGCTGCGCTACCGAACGGTGGGCGTGTCATGACGCAGCTCGTGCTCGATCGCGTGTCGCGCTGGTACGGCAACGTCGTCGCCGTCAACGACGTGACGATGACCATCGGCCCCGGAGTCACCGGCCTGCTCGGCCCCAATGGCGCCGGCAAGTCCACCATCATCCACATGATGGGCGGCTTCCTCGCGCCGTCGACCGGCAGCGTGCTGCTCGACGGCGAACCCGTGTGGTGCAACGAGCAGGTCTACCGACGTATCGGCATCGTCCCCGAGCGCGAGGAGCTCTACGACTCGGTGACCGGCCGCGAGTTCGTGCTCGCCAACGCGCGACTGCACCAGCTCGAGGATCCCCACGCCGCCACGGCGCGCGCGATCGCGACCGTCGAGATGGCGGACGCCCAGGACCGCGATATCCGCACCTACTCCAAGGGCATGCGCCAGCGCATCAAGATGGCGACGGCGATCGTGCACGACCCGGCCGTGCTGCTGCTCGACGAGCCGTTCAACGGCATGGATCCGCGCCAGCGACTGCACCTCATGGAGCTGCTGCGCGCGATGGGCGCCGCAGGGTGCACGATCCTGTTCAGCTCGCACATCCTCGAAGAGGTCGAGCAGCTCGCGAGCGAGATCGAGGTGCTCGTCGCAGGTCGCCACGCCGCCTCCGGCGACTTTCGCGAGATCCGCCGCCTCATGACGCAGCGCCCGCACCGCTACACGATCGTCTCGAGCGACGACCGCGCGCTCGCCGCCGCGCTCATCGCCGAGCCCTCGACCTCGAGCGTGCGCCTGGACGGCGCGCTGCATGTCGACGCCACCGACTTCGCGGCGTTCGCCCGCGCACTGCCCGCGCTCGCCCGACGCCACGCGATCCGCCTGCTCGAGGTCCGCCCCGACGACGAATCGCTCGAGAGCGTCTTCGCCTATCTGGTGGACCGATGATCAACACCACCGTCGCACGCCTCACCATCCGCGCCATGCTCGGCCGCCGCCGGGTGCTGCTGCTGTTCATCCTGCCGGCGGTGCTGCTCGCGATCGCGGTGCTCGCGCGCGTCGTGGCCGGCCCCGAACCGCAGCTCGCCCGCGACCTGCTCGGCCCGTTCGCGATGGGTACGCTGCTGCCGCTGCTGGCACTCATCACCGGCACCGGCGTGATCGGATCGGAGATCGACGACGGCTCGATCATGTACGTGCTGGCCAAGCCGATCAGCCGCTCGTCGATCGTGCTCGCCAAGCTCACCGTCGCGATCGGGATCGTGCTCGCGTTCGGATCGCTGCCGATCCTCCTGGCGGGCATCATCACGGCAGATCAGGTCGACGGTCCCGCGCTCGCCTACACCGTCGCCTCGGCATTCGCGGGCATCGGCTACTGCGCCACCTTCCTGCTGCTGGCGATCGTCACGCGGCACGCAGTGGTGTTCGGACTGCTCTACGCGGTCGTGTGGGAGACGACGATCTCGCAGACGGTCCCGGGCGTGCAGGCCGCGAGCATCCAGCAGTGGGCGCTGGCGACGACCGAGCTCCTGCTCGGCGACCAGGCCTCGCGCGCCGGCATGGACGCTGCAGTCGGGGGCATCGGCGCACCCCTGCTGGCCGCGCTCGTCGTGGGCGCCACATGGCTCGCCGTTCGCCGCCTGCGCGTGCTGCGCATCACCGGCGACACCACCTGACCGCGTCGACCGCGGTCGAATCGCTCCCAACGAAACCCGTCGTATGTGCCGATTGCGTTACGAGCGTCTCGGAACGGACCCGCCCGCGCGATTGCTCCCAACGAAACCCGTCGTATATGCCGATGGCGTTGGGAGCAATGCGACCCGCGCGACGCGCCGCCGCACCGCAGCGCGCATCCGCCCCACCTGAGTCGACTCGTATACGGCCTCGCCGCCCCGATTCCTGCTCCTTCGCTTGTCGTGTGTCCGCCCCCATGGGTACACTTCCGGCTCAAGGCTCGACCTGAGGTCGAGGGTGAGAGTTCACAAACCCTCGACCAATAGTTGAGCCTTCCAGCGAAATACCTGCATGGGGTTGGTATTTCGTCACGGGGAACTTGGGCGACGCACGGATGCGGGCACCACTTTGGGGAGGTAGCCATGGCAGTCAGCCAACGACGCCAGGACGGGGAGCAGCGCCACACGCGCAGCTACGAGCGCATGCTCAAGGACCTCGACGAGCATCGGCTTGTCGAGCGTGCGCGGCGGGGTGATTCCAAGGCGCTCGACCAGCTCATCAAGAAGTACGTGGGCTTCGTGCGCATGAAGGCATCGTCGTACTTCATCGCGGGTGGGGACTCCGATGACCTGCTCCAGGAGGGGCTGATCGGCCTCTACAAGGCGGTGCGCGACTACCGCCAGGAGAAGGAAGCCAGCTTCCGCTCGTTCGCGGAGCTGTGCATCACGCGCCAGATCATCACCGCGATCAAGACCGCGACGCGCAACAAGCACGTCCCGCTCAACCAGTACGTCTCGTTCAGCCACACCCCTGCCGGGCGTGACGTGGACATCGACTGCACGATCGGCGATTGCCTGCCGGGCAGCGAGATCGATGATCCCGCCGTGCAGATCGTCTCCACCCAGGAGCTGCGCAGCCTCGTCGACCACATGACGACCCGGCTCAGCCCGCTCGAGGCGCAGGCACTGACCGGCTACCTCGAAGGTGCGTCCTACGAGCAGATCGCGGAGCGCTGTGACTGCGATCCCAAGACGATCGACAACGCCCTCCAGCGCGTCAAGCGCAAGGTCGGCGAGCACCTCGAAAGTCGCCGCGTCCCGAACTAGCGCGGGCGTGCGCTGACCGAGCCGGTACGCTGCGTGACGTGGACGACACGCCACAGCCCGCAGCGACGCCACTCGACCTGGATCTTCCTGGTGGTCGACGCCTGCCCGCGGATGGCTACGCGTGGCGTGCCACCACGAGCGGTGGACCGGGTGGCCAGCATGCCAACCGCACCGCATCGCGCGTGGAGGTCGTCGTCCGGATCGCCGACCTGCCGCTGACGCCGCAGGAAACCGCGCGCGTCTATGAGCGGCTCGCGAGCCGGATCACCGGAGCGGGTGAACTCACCACCTCCTGTGCGGACACGCGCGACCAGCACCGCAACCGCCGCATCGCGGTGCGGCGCATGGAACGGCTCATCGCCGACGCGCTGCGAACCGACAAGCGCCGCATTCCCACCCGTGAGTCGATGGGCGCGCGGATGCGTCGACGCGCGAGCAAGCAGCAGCAGTCGCAGCGCAAGCGAGGGCGCGGCCAGCGCTGGTCACCCGACGGCGACGACTGACTCACGGCGATCGATGGTCAGGCTCGCGTGGGCAGGCGCGCCGTGGTCGTCCAGAACTGCTCGATCGCATGCACGACGTCGACGAAGGCGTGGAAGTCGGCGGGCTTGATCACGTAGCAGTTCGCGTGCAGGCGGTAGCTGAGGATGATGTCTCGCTCGGCATCGGATGAGCTGAGCACGACGACCGGCAGCGTGCCGAGATCCTCGTCCTCGCGGATCTCGCGCAGCACTTCCATGCCGCCCGCGCCCGGCAGGTTCAGGTCGAGCAGCACCAGGTCGAACGGCGGGCACTCCTCGTGGGGCTCCTCGTGGCGCAGCATCCGCATGGCGGCTTCACCGTCGGGGGCGAGCCAGAGCCGGTTGTGCAGCTTCGCGTGCGCGAACCCTTCCTGCGTCAGCCGCACGTCGCCGGGATTGTCCTCGACGAGCAGGATCTCGATCGTGGAAATGGGAGCGATCATGTGCGGGACTCCAGTGTGAAGGTGAACGTGCTGCCGACGCCGGGCTCGCCGTTGGCTCTGATGTGACCACCGTGGCGTTCGACGATGCGTTCGCAGATCGCGAGCCCGATGCCGGTCCCACCGTACTCGTCGCGGCCATGGAGGCGCTGGAACATCTTGAAGATTCGTTCGGCGTGCTCGTTGTCGAACCCGATGCCGTTGTCGCGGATGGTCACTTCCCACCTGTCCCCGTCGGGGCGACCCTCGATGCGGATCTCGGTGGCGCGGTCGGTGGCGCGGTAGCGCAGCGCGTTGCCGATGATGTTGACGAACAGGCGCTCGAGCTGGGCCGGGTCGCCCTGGATGCGCGGCATGCCCGGCTCGTGCAGGATCGTGGCGCCCGCGTTCTCCACAGTGGGGGTGAGCACGTCGATCGCGCGTGCGAGCACGTCGTCGAGTTCGACGGGTTCGAATGGCTTCGTCGAGGTGCCCACGCGCGAGAACTCGAGCAGATCCGAGACGAGTCGCTGCGCGCGTTCGGCGCCGTCGGTGATGAATCCGAGCAGTTCCTTGCCTTCGTCGTTCATCGCGTCGCCGTGGCGCTGCATGAACAGCTGGCTGAAGCTGCGGATCATGCGCAGCGGCTCCTGCAGGTCGTGCGATGACACGTACGCGAATTGCTCGAGGTCGCGGTTGGAGCGCTCGAGCGCGTCGTTTGCGGCGGCCAGCTCCCGGATCGCCGCAGCGCGCGCTGCGGATTCGCGCCGGAGCTCGGCATCGATCGAGCGCAGTCGCCCGACCTTGCGGTGCACGGCGAGCGACATCGTCCCGATCACGACCGCGGTCAGCAGCGCACCCCGCAGCGGCCCTGCCGACTCGAAGTCGGTCTGGACCAGTCCCTGGAATGCGAACGCGACGAACATCGCGAAGGTGACGCCCACGACCTGCCAGCGACGACGGTCGTAGAGCGCCACGTAGAACGGTGCGAGAAACAGCAGTGCGGCGTATCCCGACTGGGTTCCGCCGGTCCCCGAGCGCAGGATCGTGATCGCGACCAGGAACAGGTACGGAAACAGCACCACGAACCAGTCCGGCATGCGCGCGGGGCGACGGTCGAGCGCCAGCGCGACGCCGAACAGCGTCGCGAGCATCGCAAGGGACAGCACCAGCTTCGGCGCGTCGACGGTGGTGTCCTGGATGGGCAGCAGCGCCAGGCCGAGCACGACGGCGAACAGGAACGGCAGGCCGCGATAGAGGACGCCGTCGTTCGGAGGCGGAACGGCGTCATCTGCCGTCGGCCTCGAACCCGTGGTGCCATGGCTCGATTCGATCACCAGCGCAGGACCTCCACATCGCGATACGCCAGCACGATCCTAGAGGTCATGAAACCGGGGCGCGCCCGAGCAGGACATACGGGTGGACGAATTCCTCGGGACGGGACGGACGGTACATGCAGATTTCCACTGGTTGGCGCGTTGCCGGACTCGCGGCGCTCGGGCTTGGTGCGGCGGTGGTACTGGGTGCGTGCACCGGGCGAGGCGGTGGCTCGACGCCCGCTGACGGACCGATGGGCGACCTCACCAAGGACCTGATCGATCGACTCGTTCCCGGTTCGCGCGGTCCGCTCGAGCTCGCGACGCAGTCGGTTCGCACGATCAAGGGCGACGACGGCGCGATCCGCGGGGTCTACGACGGCACGCAACTGCTCGCAGCCGCGGACACACACGCATATGGAACGCCTGCGGTGCTCGATGCGCAGCGCGACGTGCAGGGCGACGGTCGCGCGAGCTTCAACGAGATCCGACACGTGGCGCGCCACTTCGACGCGGACGCCAACCTCGTCTGGGACCAGGCCGAGGCCCGCGCGTTCGAGCGCGAGGTCGGCATTCGATGGATCCCGTCGTAGCCTGATGCGGCGGATCGGGAACCTGATCCGCGGTGTGCTGCAATACGTTCGGTGACCACGACGACGACCATCGACGACACGATCCGGCCCGGGCGAGAGCCCGGCGCGGCGCATGACGCTGCAGCGATCCAGCGATCGCTCGACGATCCGTCCGCGTTCGACGTCGTCTTCGAAAGCCACCACGACGTCGTATATCGCTATGTTGCATCCCGCGTCGGTCCGGCCGTCGCGGAGGACGTGGTCGGCGAGGTCTTCCTGGCGGCGTTCGCGTCGCGCGCGAAGTTCCGGCCGGAGATCTCCACGTCGGCGCTGCCGTGGCTGCTCGGCATCGCGACGCGCCGCATCTCGCGGCATCGCGATGCGGAGCGACGCTGGGTGGCGCAGTGCCGGGCCGCCCAGGGCGAGCGCGTGCTGTCCGAAGACGAGGGCGCGGAATCGCGAGTGGACGCGGAGCTGCTGGCACGGAGGCTCGACATCGCGCTGCAGGCGCTGCCGTTGCGCGAGCGCGAGCCGCTGCTCCTGCACGTGCTCGTGGGGCTGTCGTATGAGGAAGTCGCGGCGGCGCTCGGCATCAAGCTCGGGACGGTGCGCTCGCGCATCAGCCGGGGACGCTCCCGGCTCGCGGGCATCCTGGACGGAGTGCGGCGATGACCGAGACCCGCCTCGATCACCTGGATCTCGACGCCGCGCTGCGCGAGCTGCTCGACCCGTCCGGTCACGATCCGTCCGTCGACCTGGATCGCCGGATCGACCGCTCGCGCGGCGCCGCACGGGTGCGCCTGCGCATGGCGTATGCCGAGGGCGCGTCGCGGTGGCGTCGGGTGCGCGTGCTGGCACTCGTCTCGTTCGCGACGCTCGCGGTGCTGGTCGCCATCGCGCTCGCGCCGGGTGGCGGCTCCGACGGTGGTGGCGTGGAGTCGCCGCTCGAGCGACTGACCCCGTCGGCGACCGCCGGTGAGGTCCTGGAGTCGGCGGCGGACCTGGTCGTGGGGTCGGGTGCCGCGTTCGGCAGCGGCGACGTGTGGCACGGCGCGACGCGCACCTACCACGATGCGGACCTGGTCGCCGTCAACGAGCAGTGGTTCGACTCGACGGCGCCGCGCTACCTGCAGGCCGCGTGGGGTGACGACACGACGCTCGAGCATCGCGACGTGCTGCTCGTCGATCGCGTCGAGGATGACGGCATCCAGCGCATTCGCACGTATGTCAGGCCCGATGGCGAGGCGTGGCAGCTCATGCCCGGCCTGAGCCCGACGAACGCGATGGACGTGGTGCAGGGCGCGCGTCAGCGCCAGCTCGTGCTCGCGATGCACGAGTGGCTCGGCGTGGTGTCGCGCGACGGCGCCTCGAACCAGGAGCTTCGCGCGGCGACGACGCGGTTCATGGGCATGACGACGGACTACTTCTCGATGCAGCCCGACGTTCGCCTCGACGCGAATGGTCGCCCGAGCATGCGCGGCATCGACCATGCGCGGCTGCAGGACGTGGTGCGAGCGAGGCAGGCGGTGTACCTGCTCACGACCGTCCGGACGACGCCGCGCGCGACCGCGGAGCTGTACGAGCTGATGGGCGGCCTGGAATCGCTCGAGCGGCTCCCCGACGTGCGGATCGGAGATCGCATCGGGATTCGGCTGCGCTTCGATCCGAGTGACGAGACGCTCGCCGTCGACCGCGAGCGTGTACTCGTGCTCGATGCCGAGACGGGCGACGTGATCCGGACGGAGACCGTCGACCGACGATCGTGGACGACCGTGGAGCCGGCGCGCCGGGTCGAGCAGCTCGGCGACGAGCGCGTGCTGTGTCGCGACGTGAAGGCCGTGCCGTGCGACCTGCTCGACGGGGTCGGACCGGTCGCCGCGGCTGGCGACCGGTTCGTCCGTGACATGCAGGTCCGATATGCGGTGCATCGCGAGAACCGGCGGCTCAAGGCCGAGTTCGGCGATGCCGCGCCGCCGGTGATGTGCCGCGAGATGAGCGATGCCGGGACGTGCCTGCCGCAGACGGAGGAGGAGCGTCGGCGCATCGAGGCGATCGCCGCGGACGTCGACGCGTTGCGCGCGGCCGCGACGTTCGACAATGCGACGCCGGGCACGGGCGACGACGACGCGTTCCACCTGGGCGTGCCGATCGCCGAGCCGGAGAACGGCGTCTGGCAGTCGTCGGGTCAGTGTTCGCGGCAGTGGCGCCAGCTGACGATCTGCCGCGGCTAGCTGACGACGGAGAAGGTGCCGGGCACTGCGGGGTTCTACCGATGCCGTCGCCGCCGGCGCTCGATGTACTCGGTCTGCAGAAGGACGAGATCAGACGAGAGGACACGACATGGACATCGACCTGGTCACCACGGCGGTGCCGCCGCATGTCGAGGCATACGTACGAACGAACGTCGCCGGAGCACGCAGGTGGCTGGACGAGGCCCACGGTCTGCTCGCGCAGCGCCCGGCGATGGTCCCGACCCCCGACCACATGCAGCGCGCGGTCGCCGCGGCACGCAATGCCGCGGAGCACCTCTACGACGTCGGACAGGTCGACGAGCCGGTGGAAGCCGTGCGCGAGGCCCTCGTCGCCGCAGAAGCGATCATGACCGTGGTGCGGCGCCTGGAGCATCCCCGCCCCGGCATGGTCGACGTTCGAGCCCGCGCCGCGGAGCAGCTGCGCGACGTGGAGCGCACGCTGGCGGGCCTGGAACGGGAGTTCGGTCTCCCACACCTGGGTGGGTGAGGGCGGATCGAGCCGGACGCCGGAATCGAGTGAAGCGTACCTCGCTGCGGAAGCCCACGGGCGGAATCGAACCGCCGTCCCCGCTTTACAAGAGCGGTGCTAAGCCTCTCAGCTACGCGGGCATGCGCCTCGATATTACCCGAGGAGGCGGGGTGCGCTTCGCGCCGCGCGTGTCGTCCGATTCGTGAACTATCATTCGGTCATGTTGGGTCGCCGTGAAGAAGATATTCGCCGGTGTGGCAACCCCGCGTGTGTCACCGTCGTAGCGGATGCTTCCCGCTCTTACTGCTCTCACGCATGCGCCAACCGCATGGGAAACCATCTCCGAGGGCTTCGGAACCTGCTCTCGTACTGGCGATCCCCCAGGTACTGCTGCAACCGGGACTGTCGTGTTGAGCTGTCGTGGCCGCAACGCTCGAACCGGTATTGCTCCAAGAAGTGTGCTGCGCGAGACCGGCAGCGCGACCGCCCCGTGCCCGCCGTTCGACATTGCGAAGCCTGCGGTGCAACGACGTCGAATCAGCGGTACTGCAGCACGGAGTGCGCCGCTGCCGCGCGTCGAGCTCGCATTGACAGGGACATCGAAGCCAGGTCCGGAATGGGATTCTCACCCACGACACTGCGCCGGTACCTGCTCCGACGAAGCAGTGCGTGTGCGATCTGCCATGCGACCGAATGGCACGGTCGCCCGATGCCGTTGGTCATGGATCACGTGGACGGAAACCCGACCAACGACCAGCTCGACAACCTTCGGCTCATCTGCCCGAACTGCGATGCGCTGCTTCCGACGTTCAAGAGTCGGAATCGAGGCAACGGTCGCGCATGGCGGAGAGATCGGTACCACGCTGGCAAGTCGTACTGAATTTCCCATCGCTGAGGTTCCAAAGGGGGCCTCGGCAGGGCACGCTCACCATATGTTCCGGCGCAGTCCCAGCCATCCGTCCTTTCTCGAACGGCGCCGCGCGCGCCAGCGCGGCGGCGATGCGAAGCGCGCCTACACCTTCGAGCTCGCGGCGCTCCACCTGGAGCTGCTCGTTGCGATGGCGGCGGTCGACGAGGAAGTCCGCACCATCGAGGTCGAGGAGGTGCTCGGGTTCCTGGATCGTGCGCGGCTCGGAACCGACGATCAGGTCAAGCTCGACGAACTTGCCCGAACCGCAGTGGCTGCGCCGCCCGACCTGAACAGGCTCATGGGTCGACTCGGGAAATTCGCGCAGAAGCCAGCGCTCGCGACGCTGCTCGTGACGGACCTGTCGCGCGTTGCCGCAGCGGATGCGCGCGCCGACCCACGCGAAGTCGCGCTGCTCGACCACGTCTGCGATGCGCTGCAGGTCGAGCGCGTGACGATTCGGATCGACGCAGCTCCCGTCGGCGACGGCGCGGGCGCCGGCGGCGGCACGCGACCACCTGCTGGCGAACGCCAGCCTCGGCTGGTCGCGCAGCATCGCGTACGCTCACAGGTGCGCCGCGCACTCGAGCAGACCTATGCTGATCGCGACGCCTCGAACGGCTGACCCGAGGAGCACTCGCATGACCGACGCGCCCGACCCCGCGGAACCGGACCCCACCGACCCCGACCACGCAGCCGCACTGCTCGCGCGCAGCCGCACCGTGGCCGTCGTCGGCTTCTCTGCCGACACGAGCAAGCCCTCCCATCACGCACCGATGGAGCTCGTCGCGCGCGGCTGGGACGTGATCGCGGTGAACCCGTTCCACGAGATCGACGGCGTACCGACCGTCGCCAAGCTGCAGGACATCGACCGCCACGTCGAC
>JBBQUY010000068.1:0-19234 GCA_038212015.1 Gaiellales bacterium
GTGCATTCCCGAACGACTTCTCGACACGCTCGAGCAGGACATGCCCCTGCGCGGGCGGTATCGCAATCACTTCGTGCTCGCGCGGCTCGCCGCCCCGGCGCCCGTGCGCCTGTGGTCACACCTCGTCACAGGCAATGGCGACGATGCGGCGATGACGTTCGACTGCGGGTTCGCCGATCTTGGGATTGCCGACCTCATCCTCGGGCCAGTGCAGGCTGCATGCATCGAGCGAGTTCGCGCTCTGATCCATCCCTGATCCACCGCACGCGCCCGTCGATGCCCTCCGACGCACTCCTGCGCGCCGCGCGGCGCGGTCACCCCCGAGCACACAAACGGCCCCAACCCGCAGGCTGGAGCCGTTTCATACGGACGCGGAGGGATTCGAACCCTCGGTACGCTATTAACGCACACACGATTTCCAATCGTGCTCCTTCAACCACTCGGACACGCGTCCACGTGTCGTGCACCGGGGAATCCTACAGGGAAACGCAGTGGAGCCCGAGTCCCGCTCATGCGGTCCCCAGGCTCCACTGTCTCGCGTGAATCGTTCGTTGACCGGGCGGGTCAGGAGGCGAGCTCGTCGACGTAGGTCGAGGTGTCCTCGCCGTCGACGGAGGTGTCGAGGTCCTCGTCCTCGCAGATCACCCAACGCGGGTGGTGGATGATCGCGCCGAACTTCGTGGAGCTCGAATCGAACACGACGCAGATGCGGACATGTCCGCCGCCGCAGCGCCCATTGTTGTCGTCTTCGAAGTCCTGGTCGTTGCCGCAGCCGTTGTTGCCGTCCTGGTCGATCAGGTACAGGCCGCCGTCGCCGCCTTCCTGGTCGACGCCGTAGTTGTACATGCCGTCGGGATCGCTCGCCGCCTTGCCCTGCGTGCCGCTCCCGCCATTCTCGACGTAGCGATCGTTGCCGCTCGGATGGAGCGTGAGGCCGTCGTAGGTCTGCACCGGAAGGGCTGCGCGGGCGGGCGCCGCCGCTCCAAGCCCCTTGGCGAGCGCAGCGCTCGGCGCAACGAGGAGGAATGCAAGTGCTGCAAGGGTGATGGCGGATCGGCGCATGGGGGTCTACCTCGGTCGCTGGGTGTCGCGGGCAGGCAGGGTCGGAATCCCGCCTTCACCACTAACAAACAACACATTCTGCAAAGCGTCAAGGGGTTCGTCCGCGGGCATCGCCCATCCATGGAATTCGCCGAATCACTCACGGCGGGCCCGCACGCCCGCCTCGCCGCACTCACCGGCCGCTGGGCCGGCACCGCCACGCTCTGGTTCGAGCCCGGTGATCCTCACTCCGTCGAGGAGATCACGCTCCACGCCGAGCCGCTCGCAGGCGGGCGATCGATGCGCGTGACCTACGATTCCGGCGAGCTGCTGCTTGCATACCACCTCGACGACGCCGCCTGGCAGGGCGCATGGATCGACGCGCTGCATACCGGCACGCAGCTCATGTGGCTTGAGGGCGCGGCCGCGACCGATGACGACCCGCTGCTGCGCGGTAGCTACCCGGCCGGCCCGGATGCGCTGCGATGGGGCTGGAACGTGAGCTTCACGGTCGACGGCGACGAGCTGCTCATCGCGCACGACAACGTCGAGCCCGAGGCCGATCCGGTCCGGGCGCTCGAGTGGCGCTGCCGCCGCGTCAGTACGGGCTGACGTTGTACTCGACGGGGCCGTACTTGTCGGGCGATCCGTAGGTGTCGACGAGGATGCGCTGCCAGCGGGCCTTGTCCGCCTCGGTCTGGACATTGACGACCTGCACGTGCTCGTTGGGCTCGATCGTGCCGTCGCCGTCGAGATCCTTCTCGTACGAGCCATACTGGCCGGCGTACCCGGGCATGCCGCCGTTGAGGAACGTCTCCTCGTCCCAGCCGGGGTAGGCCGGCGCGTCGCCGACGTAGCCGTGCTCGGTGCGGGGGATGAGCTTCACGCCGTCGATGGCGGGCTTGAGCCACTTCGCAGCGTGGTCGGCCGCCATCTCGGCGCTCTCACGGTAGTAGTCCGCGTCCTCGCCGGTCTTGTCACCCTCGAACCAGCCATCGCGCACGACGATCTCGAGCGTGTCAGGCGACGACGGCACGAAATCGACGACGGGCGAGTTCGTGTCGTCCTTCATCCACGCGAGTTCCTGCGCGAGCTTCGCGGCCGGGGTGGCAGGGGCGGTGAGCTGCATGTCGTTCCTTGGTCGAGGTGAACATCACGACCATAGTTCCGCGCGGGGCGAATCCGCGGACGGCGGAGCTTCGGAGTCCCCCTGCGACGAGCGCGCTGGGCGGGTTGGGCCACGTCAGCGAGCGGCGATGGAGCCTTCAGTCGCGCGGGGCGGGCACCACGAACACCGGCACGTGGCTGCGCTGCACCAGGCCGGCGGCGCTGCTGCCGAGCATGCCCGCCGTGATCGGCGACTGCCCGTGCGATCCCGCCACGATGATCGATGCATCGACGTCCTTGGCGACATCCAGCACCCCGTGCCACGCAGGTCGACCGCTCGTCACGAGCTTCCCGATGGCCTCGAATCCAAGCTCCGTCGCGAGCGCCACGCCGGCATCGAGCTGCTCCTGGGCGTGTGCCACGATCGCCTCGTCCACGTCGGGCATGCGCAGCATCGGTCCCAGCAGCGGCGCGAGCGCCCAGTCGACCGCGGACCTGGACACGTGCACCACGACCGCGGTGCGCTCGGACAGTTCGGCAGCCGCGACCCGAAGCGCGTGCGCTGCGTGATCGGATCCGTCCCAGGCAATCAGCACCGAGCCCATGTGGCTCCCGTCGTCGCGAAATAGGAACCGATGGCGGCTCCCCGTGGACGGAGGGGGAGGGATTTGAACCCTCGGAAGGCTTGCACCCTCAACAGTTTTCGAGACTGCCCCGTTCGACCGCTCCGGCACCCCTCCACGAGGGGAGCCGCCATCGGACGGAGAAGGAGGGATTCGAACCCTCGATAGAGGTTGACCCCCTATACCTCCTTAGCAGGGAGGCGCCTTCAGCCACTCGGCCACTTCTCCAACATCGCGCAGCCTAGCGCATGGCGGGAGGTGGTAGAAGGGGATGGGCGGACGCCGGGGCCTATTCCGGCAATGACCAGTCGATCGGCTCGATGCCGCGGTCGACCAGGTACGCGTTCGCCTGGGAGAAGTGCCGGCACCCGAAAAAGCCCTTCGAGGCCGACAGCGGCGAGGGGTGTGGCGCGCACAGCACGAGATGTCGGCGCGCGTCGACCATCGTGCGCTTTGCCTGTGCGTGACGCCCCCAGAGCAGGAAGACGATGCCCTCGCGCTCCTGGGCGAGCGCACGGATCGCGGCGTCGGTGATGCGTTCCCAGCCGTGCCCTGCGTGCGATGCGGCCTCGTGTGCACGCACCGTCAGCGACGTGTTGAGCAGCAGCACGCCCTGGTCAGCCCAGTGCGTAAGGTCGCGGTGCGCCGGCGGTGCGATCCCGCAATCCGCCTCGAGCTCGCGGAACATGTTGCGCAGCGACGGCGGTACCGGGATGCCGCGCGGGACCGAGAACGAGAGCCCCATCGCCTGGCCGGGGCCGTGGTACGGATCCTGGCCGACGATCACCACGCGAACGTCGTCGAAGGGCGTGTGTGCGAACGCGTTGAACACGAGCCGCATCGGCGGGAACGTCCGATGGCCGGCGTCGCGCTCGTCCTGCAGGAACGCCCGGAGTTGCCGAGCCGACGCGTTCGCGAATTCCGCCCCGAGCACCCGCTTCCACGACGGCTCAAGCCTGGGGTCGAGCGCGACCGCCTGCTCAAGGCCGGTCGCCTGCTCGGTCACGGGTGGACCTCGTCGAGCGGCACGTCGCCTTCGGCGCGGCGCACCAGCAGCGCGGGCAGCTCCGGGAAGCCGGACATGCCGCCCATGCCTTCGAGGTCGGTGGCGGTCAGCGTCAAGCCGGCTGCGTCACCGGCGACGAGCAGGCGCCACGCCCCGGCACCTGCGGCGATGTCCTGCGGCGTCAGCTCCACCGCATCCGCAGGGTCAGCGCCGCGCACGATGCGCACGCCCGTCTCGTTGCGCGCGATGCCGCGACCGGCGCGGTGCAGGGTGTCGAGCGCGAGGGCCGCGAATGCAGCGCAGTCGATGCAGGGCGCGACGTCCACGTGCAGGTCCACGGTCCCCTCATGCGCCGCGATCGTGTTCCAGGCCGCGGCGAGTTCGTCGCGCACCTGCGCCTCGTCGGCGCCGTGATGGGTGGCCAGGTGGCGCGCACGAGCGGCGACGAACGCAGCGAGGTCCTCGTTGGGGCTCGGCACGAGCGGGCCGTCGTGCAGCGCCTCGCGCACGACGAGCACGTCGTCGACGCCGTTCGCGCGCAGGCCTTCGGCCAGGTCGTCGCCGTAGGTCACGCGCAGCACGTCGGAGGAAGCCATGCCAGCATCCTATGCGGGAGCGGGGGATCCCGGTGAAACCGGGTTTTCGGCGCGCTCGATACCCCGGTAGGGACTTGTGTCGGGGATCGGGGAACGCACGCGTGGACGTGTCCACAGGCATCAGCAACGCCAGCCGCATCGGCATGCTCGCCGACGGCCTGCGCGATGCCGGGGCCGCCTGGCAGACGCGCGTGCACATGGAGATCTGGCCGATCTTCAACAAGGCCCAGGTCGCACGGGCTGGACCCGACGTTCGCACGTACCTGCACCACCTGACCGCAACCGCCGACCAGCTCGGCCCCGCCAGCGGCTACGACGATGCCGTCGCCGGCATCCGCGAGCTGGAGGCGTTCGCCGCCAGCGACGCGCCGACGAGCCGCACCAACCTGCGCAGGCTCGGCGAACTGTCGATCAGCACCGCCGACCGGCTCGACGCTGCGATCGTGAACGCACCCGACGATGCCGCAGGGCTCGCCGCGGCACGAGCCGAGCTGTTTGACCGGCTCGGCGACGACGCCGCTGACCTGACGTCGACCGACGCCGAGGCGTTGCTGCAATTCGTGCCGCCGAGCATTGCAGGCCGCTCGGCGCAGCAGTTTCTCGGCGTGGCGAGCCCCGCGCATGCGACGGAGTTCATCGCGACGATCCAGAAGGTTTCCCGCAGCGAAGCGACGACCGCTGACCGCGAACGCCTCGCGCTGATCGAGCTGATCGGGCGCGGCACGCCGGAGGCCGACGAACGACTGCGCTCGATTGCACTCAAGATCTTCGAGAGCGACCCCAACGATCTCAAGCCGCCGGCCTGGAACCGACTCGCGACGATGCTCGACCTCGACGCTGCGGGCCGCGTGCTCGACGGGCCGCGGTCGCAGCGCGGATCGGCGCGCGACCTGCAGGACCTCGCCACGGTGGTGGCCAAGCGACTGCAGTACGGCCGAACCAGCGGCACCGGCAAGGTCACGCAGCGCTACTTCGAGCAGTGGCGTGCGGCGCTGCGCGCGCACGTGGGTGTCGACGGGCAGCCGCTTCGACCGAACGAGCGGTCCCCCAACGTCGAGCGCATGTTCCAGCTCAAGCCGCCAGCGGCCAAGCAGCTGGTCGCCGACCTCGGCCGGGTCGGCACCTCGAGCTTCCAGGACATCGAGACGGCCCTGCGCATCGTCGACGATCGCTTCGAGCTGCTGAGCACGGGTCGCCCGAAGCTGCAGAAGACGATCGATGACTCGCGTACGATGATCAAGCACAACCTGGAGCGCCTCGAGGGCGCGCGCCACGACGGATACGCGAATCACCCGGAGTACGCCGAGCTCGGTCGCATTCGCTCGAACTACGAGCTCGTCGAACGGATCGTGGCGACGGAGGAAACGAAGGCGCTGCAGGCCGCCGAGGCGGTAACCGCCGCGAACGCCGGAGGGACGCTGACATGGTGAGCAGGCTCGTCTACGGCGGCGTGGCAGCAGCCGGCATGGTCGGTGGCTTCATGCTCGACCGCTCGATCGCGAACACTCCCTACCGCGTCGAACAGCGCATCCCCGACATCGCGCGCACCGAGATCAGGCGCGACTCCTACGATGAGGATCCCACGTCGAAGCTGCCGGGCAAGGGCAGCAATTCCGCGGTGTTCTGGGCGCCGATCGCCGTTGGCTCAGCGAGCATCCTGAGCCTGGTCGGCGTAGCTGCGCTCGTTCGCACGGATCGCATCTGGCAGCAGACGATCGCCGGACGTGGCGCAATCGGCGGATCGATCGTGGGCGCATCGATGCTGACGGGCGTGATCGGGTCGCGGGCCGTTCTCGGCTGATCGACCCGGCGGCCGGTCCCGGACTCAGGTGGCGGGGTCGGGGTCGGGCTGCCACGCGGCGTCGCCGCGGAACGTCTGGAAGCCTTTCACGGCGTCCAGGTAGTTCGGGACGCTGCCTCCGTAGAACCGGTCGACGTCCGCCTTGGGAAGCTCATCGTCGTAGTAGATCTTCCCCGCCAGGGTATCGGCCTCGATGCGCGCGATCGACTGCGGCTTCAGGACCTTCGACGCGAACTCCGGATCCTTCGCGACGTGGCCGTGGACGAGGGACTCGTCGCCATGGTGCTCGACCAGCCAGGCAGCGACTTCCTGGACCGACAGCAGACCGTTGCCGTTGCCCGCAGCATCGATCTTCGCCATCGCCGGCTTCACCGACGTCACCTCGCCGCTCCCGAGGCGCGTACCCTGCTCGACCCAGGGAACGTCGGGCGCGACATCGGCGATTCGGACTGCGGGCGATCCCCCGTCCTGCAGCTCCTCGTCGTCCCACCGGTATCCGCGCAGCACGCTGCTGGCGGCCTCGTATGCCGTCATGACGGAGTTCGATTTCCACCCGGTGATGGATTTCCAGTCCTTGTCGTCGATGACCTTCGCGAGCCCACCGTCGGTGAGGATTCCGCGTCGTTCGGCCTCGTCGAGCTTGCCGTCGTCGCCCGCGTAGGGTGTCACGGCCGTGGTGAGTTCCTCGCGCGTGACCGTGCCGTCCGCGTTTTGGTCGGCGGATTGCATGAACTCGCGGCCGGAGATCATCCTGTAGTACGAGTCTTCGCCATCGATCGAGACGAGCTCGGGAAAGAACTGCTGGTCGTCGGAGAGTACGTCCTCGGCCCCCACCTGCAGCTTGCCATCGGGCTCTCGGAAATCGTTGGCGTAGTCGTCGAACGGCTCGAACGGGCTCGGATACGAGTGGGTGTCGAACGCCGCGAACGTCGTGTCGACGAACTCATCGACGGTGACGGGGGTCGCGCGATACGCCGTCTCGGCGTTCTCCTTGCGCTGGTGTCGCGCCACGAGCAGTCCAGCACCGCCGCCGACGACGGCAACGCCTGCTCCGATACCAAGCAGGGTCTTCGTGAACGATGTGAGCTGCATGGAGGTCCCCCGGTATTCCCGCCTCGCCTGTACTTCGAGTCGAGGCGGGGTGTCGGTTACAGCACGAGGGCCGGCTCCAGATGGAACCGGCCCTCGCGGACATCGATGCGGCGTGGTCGAACTACCAGCGCGCGCGGTGGAGCAGGTCGATGGCCTCGCGGATGTTGCGCTGCGCCATCGGGATGTTGGCCGGCCGGCCGCTGTTCGGCTGGTCGGAGAGATCGAACGTCGCGCGGCGGATGAGCTCCGAGGCACGGAGCGCCTGGCGAGCGTTGCTGCCGGACACGCCTTCCCAGCGGCCCTCGCGAACACCCTGCTGGAGCTCGTAGTAGGCCGGGTCGATCGTGACGCGGGCGTTGTTGCGAATCCGGTTGTTCGGCTCGCTGCGCGGGTGTGCGTAGCTGTTGTAGCTGTAGAGCTGGTTCAGCGCAGAGTTGGCGCGGCCGATTGCGTCGTTCACGCGAGCGTAGAAGGGCATCGTGTGCTTCCTTTCGAGGGGCGAAGTGCGGGCGGACTACGGATCGCTTCCATGCGATCCGTTTGCTATCCGGAGGGATGATGCCCGGGAGCCCGCGGACTTGGGAAGGAACCTCGACCACCTCGGCCCGCGCGGGCCACGGCGGCGGCCCACAGCGCTGGCCGCAGCTCGTACTGGTACGACGCCCGAATCGACCGTGCGTCAACCGAAGGTGAATGCGTACGCGGACGCCCCGTCCGGAATCGAGATGCGCATCGTCGCATCCGCGGTGTCGGCACCGTCGCGCAGTGTGTACAGCGTGTCGCTGGCGACGCGCACGGTGCGGGTTCCGCCACCTTCGTCGGCATCGTCGCGGACCGTGACCATCACCGGGCCGTTCTCGCCCGGGTCGAGCACCAGGTACACCGCGCGAGCTCGATAGTGGATGACGAGCTCCGAATCGTCGCCGCGCGCGACGGATCGCTCGCCTTCGACCTGCCATCGACCGGTCAGCGTGAACTGGTCACGACCGAGCGGCTTGGACGGATCCGACTGCCGGTACGTGGCGGGGCCGGCGACCAGGCGCGCGCCGTCGCTGGTGATGCCACGCCACTGGCTGCCGTCGAGCCGCTCATGCCCGAGGTACGTCTCCGGCGTGTTGTTGGCGTAGTCGACCGGCACGGGCGGTGCCATGCCGCGCGCTGCGGGTTCCTTGTCGAGCAGTTCGCGGATCACCGCTTCGGTCTCGTCGTAGCCGCCCTCGCCGTAATGGACGTAGCGAATGTCGCCGTCACGATCGACGATGTACTTGGCGGGCCAGTACCGGTTGTGGAAGTTCCGCCACGTGTCGAAGTCGGGGTCGGTGGCGACCGGCCACGTCACGTCGAGATCGTCGATCGCGGTGCGCACGTTGCCCTCGTCGCGCTCGAATGCGAACTCGGGTGCGTGCACGCCCACGATGACGAGCCCTTCGTCGGCATAGCGGTCGTGCCATTCGCGCAGGTAGGGAAGCGTGCGGATGCAGTTGATGCACGAGTACGTCCAGAAGTCGTAGATGACGACCTTGTCCTTGAGGAACGTGTCGTCGAGCTTCGCGGCGCCGGGGACGTTGTAGGTGCGGCCCACGCCCTCCAGCTCGGGTGCGGGACCGAGGTTCGCGAGTTCGCCGCCCCCGCTCTCCGGATATCCGGTCAGCTCCAGCTCCGCGTCGCTCGGGCGCTCGCCAGCTGCCGTTGTTCCACTCGCGCTCGCGCGCACGCGCGCGAGATCGTCCTCGGCGATGCGGTCGAGTGCGCCGCGCTCGAAGCCCGCGATCGGCGTGGAGGTGAGGTTGACCCGCTCCGCGACCTGCTGGTTGAACTTCGTGAATCCGCCCGTGGCGATGAGCGCTGCGGTGGCGACCATCGCGCCGCCCATCGCGACGTCGAGCCGACGCGTTCCCACCGAGCGGCGCAGGCGCGCGGCAGTCGCGTGTCCGCCCTTGAGCACGAGCAGCAGCGGCCCGAGCATTCCGATGCCGAACCCGATCGCCATCACGACCGAGCGCGTGGTGAAGCCGTCGGTGTTCGCGCCCGCGGTGATCGCAGCGAGGATCGGGCCCGCGCACGGTGCCCAGACCAGCCCCAGGCCGAGGCCACCGGCAACGCCGCCCCGGAACCCGTCCCCGCCGCCTGAGCTCACGCCGGGCACGCGGCTGATGAGCCGGCTCGTGAGCAGCTGGAATCGATCGTGCAGCGCCGGAACGAGCAGCGTGATGCCGAGCAGTCCGATGATGGCGACCGCCACGAGCTCCTGGGTGCGGGCGGGCAGCCCGAGCGCCTGCAGCGCCACGGCGGCGAGCAGGGAAATCCCCACGAAGGACACTTCGACGCCGACGAGCACGCCGAGCACCCGGCGGCGCCCCGCACCACCGGTCACGGCAAGGATCGCGGGCAGCATCACGAGCACGCACGGGGTCAGGACGCTGAACGCCCCGGCGAGGACGGCGACGAGCACGAGGATCAGGTTCGTTTCCATGCCCTCATTCCTCCACACGACGGGCCAACGCGCTGTAGGCACGCCGACATTTCGGCAATCGGCGTACCGGTCGAATCATCCGGTTCCTTCAAACTAGTTCACCATACGCGCTCAAGGTGCAGGCAGTTTTGTGCCGATAGGACCTCGGTACGGGATCGTCGAGACCGGTCGCGTGCGTGTCGACATCCGTGGGGGAGCGTCGGCAGAAGGAGCACATGCGACGAGCAATCGACAGGGGCCGCGCCCGATGGCGCGGTGCATCCCGCAATCGGCGGGTCTTCGTGCTGTCGCTCCTTGCGATCCTCGCGCTCGGCGTGGGAACCGCCACCGCGGCCAGGCAGATCACCGGTCGCGACATCAAGATGCGCTCGATCGGGATTCGCAACCTCGGCATCAATTCGGTCGGCACGCTCCAGATCGCCAACAACCAGGTGCAGAGCGTCGACATTCGTGACGGCGGCATCCTGGGGCGTGACATTCGCAACGGCACGGTCACCCGCATCGACATCGCCCATGATGCGGTCGGTCGCGACCAGGTTGCCGACAACGCGATCACCGGCACCCATGTCCAGGACGGCTCGATCACCGCC
The DNA here is from genome assembly GCA_038212015.1 of Gaiellales bacterium. Taxonomy (GTDB): domain Bacteria; phylum Actinomycetota; class Thermoleophilia; order Gaiellales; family SKUG01; genus JAGQUL01. The sequence continues at coordinate 10,330 of JBBQUY010000068.1, forward strand.
AACGACCTGGCCGCCAGCACGCTCGACGTGATTCGCGCCGCGACGCCGACCACCAACGGCCTCACGGACGGGAGCGTCACGACCCCCAACCTCGCCAACGGCGCGGTCACCGGCTCGAAGGTCGCTGCCGACACGATCTCCGGCGTGCACATCGTCAACGGTTCCATCACCGCGACCGACCTTGCCGTCGACGCCGTCAACGGCGCATTCGTGACAGATGGCACGATCGGCACCGCGGATCTCGCCACCGACGCGGTGACGAACGCCAAGATCCAGGACGGTTCCGTGACGAGCGGCAAGATCGCCGACGGGAACGTGACGCGCTCGGACATCGCCCTGGACGCCATCGATGGCGCTCGCATCGGCGACGGCTCCATCACCGGCGCCGACCTGGCGGTCGGGACGATCACGTCCCTCGAGATCGCCGACGGCACGATCAACTCCAACGACATCGCCAACGGCGCGATCTCCACGTCCAAGCTCGGCGTGGACGCAGTCACTGCCGCCAACGTCCAGGACGGGGCCATCACCGCGAACAAGATCGGCTTCGGCGCGATCGACTCCTCGAAGATCCAGGACGGGTCGATCACCGGCAACGACATCGCCGACGGATCGATCCAGGCATCCGACCTCGATCCAGGCATCACCATGGGTGGCGGCGGGGGCACGCCCGACGACGACTCCGTCACGACGGTCAAGCTGCAGGATGGCGCTGTGACCACGCCCAAGCTCTTCAACGGCGCGGTGACGAGCGCGAAGATCGCCGACAACTCGATCACCTCCATCGACCTGGCGAGCGGCGCGGTGGATTCGTCGGCAATCGCGAACGGCACGATCCAGGGCATCGACCTCGCGACGGGTGCCATCGGCACGGGCGAGATCCTCGACGGGGCTGTCGGTACGATCGACCTGGCCGACGGGTCGGTCACCAACCTCAAGCTCGCCGACGACGCGGTCACCAACGCGAAGATCGTCGACGACGCCGTGACCGCGAACGAGATCGCCGCTGGTGCGGTCGGCACGAGCGAACTCGTGGATGCATCGGTCACCAGCGCCAAGCTCGCCCCGGGCGCGGTCAGCGGTGCCGCGTTCGCGGATGGATCGATCAACGGATCCAAGCTCACCGACAACACCGTCGGAGGCGTGAAGCTCCAGGCAGGATCGGTCACGAGCGCCAAGATCGGCGACGGCGAGGTCACGGCCCCCAAGCTCGCGTCGAGCTCCGTCACTGGCGGCGCCGGGGGCACGATCCAGGACCTGACGATCACGTCCATCGACCTCGCCAACGGCGCGGTCACCGCGCTCAAGCTGGCGAACCTGTCGGTCTCGTCCGCAGCGCTTCAGGACAACGCGGTCACCACGATCAAGATCAACGACGGCGCGGTCACGTCCGCGAAGATCCAGGACGGTGCCATTGCCGGAGCGGACCTCGCGACGGACTCGGTGACCAACATCAAGGTTGCCGACGATGCAATCGGCTCCGCCGAGATCATCAACGACTCGGTCACCAGCGTCGACATCGCAACCGGTGCCATCGGTTCGACGGAGATTGCGGCCAACGCGATCAACTCCTCGACGCTGATCCAGGCAGCCACCATCGAAGAGAGCGACCTGAGCGCTGCACTACAGACCAAGGTCAACACCGTGGGCGGCGTCGCCACCTACCGCCAGGCGGGTCCCGCGGCGACCGTCGGTCCGAACAATCCACCGACGACGTTCACGATCGACTGCCTGCCTGGCGACAAGGTGCTTGGCGGCGGCGCGGTGCCGACGACGCTGCCGCTCGTCAACGCGGCGCTCACCGCGAACGAGATGAAGCTCGTCTACTCCGGTCCCAAGGACGACGACACGTGGGAGCTGCTCACGCAGCGCCTCAACAATCCGCAGGCGATGTCTTCGTACGCGATCTGCCTCGACCTGTAGGTCGAGCAGACGCCGCGCTCAGCGACCTGCGGGCTGCGCAGCGCTGACCGTGGTCAGCGTCCGGCCGCGGCGATGAGCTCCGCGAGCTCGCCGGTTCCCGCCATCTCGGTGACGATGTCGCAGCCACCGACGAGCGTGCCGTCGACGAACAGCTGCGGCACGGTCGGCCACTCGCTGTGCTCGGTCAGCACCTCGCGAATACGCGGATCGAGGAGCACGTTCACGGCTGCGAACGACGCGCCGATCGAGTCCAGCGCTTCGACGGTGCGCGCGGAGAAACCGCAGTAGGGCTGGTCGGGCGTGCCCTTCATGAACAACAGCACGGAGTGCTGGTTGATCTTGCCGACGACTTCGGCCTTGAGCGCGTCTCGGTCGAGTACGGGTGCGTCTGCGTCGCTTGTCATGCGGATGTCTCCTGATTGGGCACGCGCGTCGCGAGTGCGAGCGCATGGATCGAATGGTCGCCCATGTCGCCGTCGAGCGCACGATAGACCAGCTTGTGCTGCTCGACACGGCTCAGTCCCCGGAACGCTTCGCTCTCCACGGACGCGCGGAAATGGTCACCGGTGCCGGTGTAATCGGTCACCTCGACGAGTGCGCCGGGAAGCGCGGCGAGGATCCTGTCTCGGACGTGTGTTTCGCTGGGCATGCGCGAATCATGCCACGCACGACGAACGGCCGGGGCACCCGGCGGTGGTCACCGGATGCCCCGACGTCGTGTCAGCCATCGCCTACGAGACGATGAACCCGGTGCTCTCGACGACCTTGAGCGTCTCGGGCTTGCCGCGGCGACCATCAAACGCGTTCGGTGCGGGATTGATGCCCATGAGGCAGCGCATCCACGCGGCGTGACGAGCTTCGACCGTTGCGATGCGCGCGGCGGCAAGCAGCACCCCCTGGTTGAGCACGTACGGCGCCTGGCCGACGTACGCTGCGACACCCGTTTCCTCGAGGGCGAGCGCGGTCTTGCGGAACAGGTCGTTGCGGCGGTTCGTGCCGGCGAAGTCGAACCTGGGAGAAGACACCGGGGTGGCACCGAAGTTCTGCAGGGTCGCCTTGAGGGCGGTGACGTGCTGGCGCTCGTGGTCGCCGACCACGCGCGCGAAGATCCGGTTCTCGCCGGTGACACGCGCCTCGGTGTAGAACGCCGCCTCGAGATACTCGAGCGTCAGCGCGTACTGGAGGATCTCGATGTCGCCCCGCTCGGAGCGTCGAGCCGCCGCACCCGCGGTTGCCGGGCCCATGAGCGAGGTGGCAATGGCGAGACCGCCGGCGCCGACGGCGAACTTCTTGAGAAACTCACCGCGGGTGGTTCCATCGACCGCGGCGAGTGCGTCGCCCTGTCGTTCGGCAATGGCGCCATCGACGTCGAATTCGTCGATCGGCAGTGTGGTGGCATCCATGTGGAGGCTCCTCGGAGTCGTGGAAGGAACGGTTCCTTCCGTCTGGCCGCCCTCTTACGAGCACCGCTCCGACTTGGATTCGGGAGTTCGTGAGGGTCTGGTCAAAGCTGTCGCATCCTGCAGACAGCTCGATTCGCGGACATCCGGTCGCCGTCGGCGTGCGAATGGACCAGCACGTCCGACACGCCGTCGGTCGGTGCACAACGAAAGGTGTTTCATCATGCCAGGCTTCGTCGGACTGCCCGAGCTGCTCCTGTTCGGGATCGTCGCGCTGCTCATCTTCGGCCCCAAGAAGCTCCCCGAGATGGGTCGCTCGCTCGGCAAGGGCATGCGCGAGTTCAAGGACTCGGTCAGCGGCAACGACAACGCAGTCGTCGAAGGCGAGGAACGAACTCCGACCGCGCAGATGGCTGCAGCCGATACGGAGCCCAATCCGTTCGAGGCTGATGCGATCGACACGCCCGCAGAGGGCGAGCCCGTCCGCGTCGCGCGATGAGCCCCGCTACCGTTCTGAGGATCGGCGCCGCCACCATGGCGGCGCCGATCAGGTCGGCCCTGTCGCGCGGCGTGCTCGATTCCGACTCGCGGGTCGACGTGGTCGACCACCTCGACGAACTCCGCCGGCGCCTCATCGCGTCGCTCGTCACGCTCGGGGCTGCGTTCACGGCGGCGTTCGTCTGGCACGAGCAGCTCATCGAGCTGCTCAACGCCCCGCTCGCCGGGGGCCAGCCCGTGACGCTCGGAATCACCGAGCCGTTCTTCACGGCAATCAAGGTCAGCGCCTTCGCTGCTTTCCTCGCCGCCTTTCCGGTGCTCATGTGGCACGTCTGGCGCTACATAGCTCCGACCGTGGCCCCCAAGGTCCGGCGCACCGTGGCGACATACGTCGCGTCGGGCACGGTGCTCATGGCCGGCGGCGTCCTGTTCGCCTACTTCGTTGCGCTTCCCTCCGCGGTCGGGTTCCTGACCGGGTTCGACGATCACCTCTACGACGTTCAGGTACGCGCCCAGGAGTACTATGTGTTCGCGTCGGCGGTACTGCTGTCGGTCGGCTTCGTCTTCCAGCTCCCCGTCGTGCTGCTCGCACTCGTGCGGTTCCGGATCCTGTCGCACTCGCTGCTGGCCAACAACCGCAAGATCGCGTACGTGTCACTCATGGCGCTCGCAGTCCTGATGCCTGGGGTCGACCCAGTCACGACGCTCATGTGGGTCCTCCCGCTGGGCGTCATGTTCGAGGTATCGGTGCTGCTTGCAAAGCGCGTTGAACGGCGGGCGATCCGAGCGGCCGAAGCCGCCCAAGTCACGCCTGACGCAGCACGCTGATCGCCACGCCGTCGCCGACCGCGAGCACGTTCGTGTCGAGCCGCGGATGCGAGCTGGCGACGTCCAGGTATCGGCGCAGCGCGAGCGTGTCGGGCTCGTCGTTGTCGCGGTCGGCGACCCGGCCTGACCATGCGACGTTGTCGGCGATGATCGTGCCGCCGGGGCGCACGAGTTCCAGCGCGCGCTCCAGGTATGCGACGTACCCGCCCTTGTCGGCGTCGATGAAGGCCAGGTCGTATGGACCGTCGAGCGTCGCGAGCGTGTCGAGCGCTGGTCCGCGGTGCACGTGCACGCGGTCGGCGAGGCCGGCGGATGCGCAGAGGCGTTCGGCGAAGTCGGCGTGCGCGTCGACGAGCTCCAGGGTGTCGAGCGTTCCGTCGGGCGGAAGCGCGCGCGCCATCCAGACGGCGCTGTACCCGAAGAGGGTGCCGACTTCGAGCACGCGGCGAGCGCCGGTGGCGCGCACGAGCGTGGCAAGCAGCGCGCCGGTGTCGTTGGAGACTTCGATGTTCGGGCCGAGGTCGGCGAAGCGTGCGTGCGCGTCGCGCAGCAGTTCGTCGTCGTCCCAGAACCGTTCGCGCAGCCAGGCGCGCGCGTCGTCGGAGATGGAGTAGCTCGTCATCGCGTGAACTCTAGTCGAGGTCCTCGCGCGTGATCGCGAAGAGCACGTGGTCCTGCCAGGTGCCGGCGATCTTGACGAGCCGCGGTGAGATGCCGATTCGGGTGAAGCCGCACTTTTCGAGCACACGCTGCGAGCCGACGTTGTGGAGCAGCGTGCCGGCCTCCACGCGGTGCAGCCCTTCGAGCAGGAACGCTTCGCGCACGGCGTGGGCGACGAGCGCGGTGGCGATGCCGGCGCCTTGGTGGTGCTGGTCGACGGAGTAGCCGATCGTGGAGTTGAGGTACACCGGAGCGCGCGCGATGTTCGACAGCGCTGCCTGGCCGACGATGCGCTCGTCGTGGATCGCCAGGAACTGGATCCGGGCGCTGTCGGCAAGCCGTGCTGTGATCGCATCGAGGGTCGTGGCGTCCGCGGCGCGCAGCGGCTCCCATGGCGCGAGGAAGTTCTGGTTGCGCAGCGCATATTCACGCAGCGCGGGCGCGTCCTCGACCCCGGCGCGGCGCAGGTCCAGATGGATGCGTGGTTGGAGTTCGCTCATGCGTCGACCCGTGCGCGCAGTTCATCCCGAACGCGGGGCCAGTCCTCGTCGAGGATCGAGTAGATCACCGTGTCGCGCAGCCGCCCGTCGCGCTGGAAGCGATCGCGGCGCAGCACGCCGTCGCGGGTCGCGCCGAGCTTGGCGATCGCGGCCTGCGAATGCAGGTTGAACGAGCTTGTCTTCAGGTGCACGACGCGGCAGCCGAGCTGGTCGAATGCATGCCCGAGCAGCAGCAGCTTGCATTCGGGATTCACGACCGTGCCGCGAACGCTTGGTGAGTACCAGGTCCATCCGATCTCGACGCGCGGCACGTCCAGATCGATGTTGCCGAAGCGTGTTGCTCCGAGCACGGCACCGGTCGTTCGAGAACACACGGTGAACGGCAGGTATTCGCCGCGCCGCCAACCGTCGAGCGCCTCCTGCACGTAGCGGTCGGCCTGCTCGCGGTCGAGCGGTTCCAGCACGTCGGCCGTGCGGCTCATGAGGTCCATCGTGCCGGGTTCGTACGCGGCAACGAGTCCATCTGTCTGGCTGAGCTCGAACGGTCGCAGCTCCACGTGCGTGCCGGTCAGGGTGATGGGCGGCAGCGGCTCGGTCACGGTTCGGTGATGGACAGCACGTCGACTTCGATCGTGTCCTCGGTCGGCTCCTCGTCGAACACGGCGGTGCCCTCGACTCGCTCCCCGCCGGCGACGAACGTGTACTCCAGGGTTGACGTCTCCGGCTGCTCGCCCTCGATGGGGCGAACGATGTCGACCTGGAGCTGTTCGGTCGCGCGATCGCCTTCGTTGGTGATCGTGACGGGCAGGTACCAGCTGCCCGCGTGCTCGTAGGCATCCTCCACGCGCAGGTCGGTGGTGATGCGGGCGGGATCGTCGCCCCCGTTCACGTCGAGCCACACCAGCCCGCCGACGAGCGCGATGAGCACCAGCACGCTGATCACGAGCGTGACGATCTCCGCGCGCGTCTGCGACTCGTTGGCCTGTCGTCTGGACGCCCCGTTCGCCATCACACCACCACCCGTCCTGCGGCGCCGCCGATCGAAGCGGGAACACCGAGTATCAACAGCTTCGTCACGATCGAGAGCGCAGGATCGTCGAGGCTGAGCTGGCCAAATCCGATGAGCATGACGAGCGCCGCGATCAGCGACACGACGTACGCGAGGATCGTCTCGCTGAGTGGGCGCTGGAAGAGCCCGCCGTGATGCGGGCCGTGATGCGATGGATCGAACCCGCTCGCGAACACGATGAGGTAGCCGGCAAGCAGCGACAGGGCGAGCACGGCGAGCAGGTTCCAGATGTCGAGTCCCGCGGCGAGCATCGGGATCTCCTCGGTCGGGGCGATCGCGAAGCCGATGAAGATCGCGCCGGCGAACGTGGCGCCGACGTCGTTGAGCAGCTCGGAGACCGGGCTGCCGAGTTCGTCGCCATCGTCGCCGTGCGCTCGATCGGAGCCAGGTGCGAACACGAGGTTGGCGACCATCGCGCCGAGGCTGAGCGGAATCACCTGGACGGCGATCTCTCCGAGCGTCGCTTCGATGCCGGCTCTGGAGCCGAGACGCCCGAGCGCGGCGAGGACCGCGAGCGACAGCAGCGCGGCGATCGCCATTGCTTCGATCGCCTGGCCGATGTCGCTCGCGAGGGTGTCCTGCTCGCGCCGGAAGCCGCTCAGGCGTGCGAGTGCGACGTTGACGAGAAAGACGACGGCGAGAAAGCCGAGCAGCGCCGCGCGTTGCATCGATTCGCCGATCCACCACATCTCCATGGTGAACAGCAGCGGGATGCCGAACAGCATCGCCCCACCGACCGCGCGCGCGAGCACGTCGAGTTCCACGCGAAGCGGCGATGGCGGCTGGCTGGAGTCGGATCGGGTCGTCACCGCATGCTGCTACCCGCGCACGGGCGCCGGCACGCGCCTCGGGGCCGACTTCGCATAGTGTGCGGGGCCACGAGCCGCCCGGAGTCCGCCGCGCGGCACGCGACCTGGGGAGCCACGCACGTGAGCAGCGGCTATTTTCGACATCCGACCGTCCATGGCGACCGTGTCGTCTTCGTCTGCGAGGACGATCTGTGGGAGGTGGCGCTTGCCGGTGGGGTGGCACGACGGCTGACATCCGGGCGTGGCGTGATGTCGCGGCCGATGTTCTCGCCCGATGGCTCGCGGGTCGCGTTCACCTCGAGCGACGAGGCGCATCCGGAGGCGTGGTCGATGCCGAGCGAGGGCGGACCCGCCACGCGCCTGACGCACACCGGGGCGATTGCGGGCGCGCGCGCGTGGCGCCCCGACGGTTCGGTGATCGTGACGTCGAGCCACGAGCAGCCGTTCTGGCGACAGTCGGAGATGTACGCGGTGCCGGCCACTGGCGGCTGGCTCGACCGGCTCGGATGGGGACCGGCCACGGACGTGGCGTGGTCGGCGGACGGCAAGGTCGTGCTCGGACGCCATACCACCGATCCCGCGCGCTGGAAGCGTTATCGCGGCGGTCTTGCCGGGCAGCTGTGGGTGGATCGCGACGGCTCAGGCACGTTTCGGCGCATCCTCAAGGACCTGGGTGGCAACATCGGCTCGCCCCTGTGGGTCGGGTCACGCGTGTACTTCATCTCCGACCATGAGGGCGTCGGCAACATCTACTCGTGCCGCGCGACTGGTACGGACGTTCGCCGGCACACGAGCCACGGCGACTTCTACGCACGATTTCCGCAGACCGACGGCGAGACGATCGTCTACCACGCCGGCGCGAAGCTGTATCGGCTGGATCCGGCGACCGATGCGCCCGAGCAGATCCATGTCGAGCTGCACAGCCCGCGCGCGCAGCGCCAGCGACGGCTCGTCAACGCCGCCAGCCACCTGCAGGGCTACCACGTGCATCCCGCCGGCCACAGCGTCGCGCTCGAGGTGCGCGGCCAGGCGCACACGATGCCGCTGTGGGAGCGCGCCTCGCGTCGCTGGGACTCCGGCGAGTCGGTTCGCTCCCGGCACGGCCAGTGGCTTGCGGGCGGAACGCGCTTCGTGACGATCACCGACGCCGATGGCGAAGACGGCATCGACGTGTTCGACGACGGTGCGACCACGCCGACGAAGCGCCTGTCGCTCGAC
>JBBQUY010000069.1:0-19199 GCA_038212015.1 Gaiellales bacterium
CCGAGTACGGCGACGCCCGGATCGTCGCCGCGCCATCCACGCGGTCGCCCGCGTATTCGACGCTGGACGCGGCGATTGCCGCCGCGAAGATCGAGTCCAACGACATGGATACCGCCGCTGCGGTCTTCCAGTCCACGAGCGGCGCGTTCCTGCTCGGGCTTGCAATGCATGACCTGACCGACGGCCCGGAAGAGCTCGTCTTCGGTCCGACGATGGCGAAGAGGATCGTGTTCGACGACCCGTCGCTCGTCGCGCTCGTCTCGCGTGACACTGTTGCCACCCGCGCCACGTCCGCGCCGGATGGTCTCCCGTCGAGCTGATCAGGTCAGGTCGCGGCGCCCGCTGAAGGCCTTGCCGATCGTGAGCTCGTCGGCCTGCTCCATGTCGGAGCCGACCGGCAGGCCGCTCGCGGGGCGCGTGACGCGGCAGCGCCCGCGCAGGCGATCGGCGATGTAGGAGGCGGTGGCTTCACCGCTCATCGTCGGGTTGGTGGCGACGAGCACTTCTCGAACGCCGTCGGCATCGATGCGCGCTTCGAGCTGGGTGAGCGTCAGGTCGCCCGGATCGACCCCTTCAAGCGGGCTGAGCGCGCCACCGAGCACGTGGTAGAGCCCGTGGAATTCGGCCATGCGTTCGACGAGCAGCACGTCGGTGGGTTCCTCCACCACGCAGACGGTGGTCGCGTCGCGGCGCGGGTCGTTGCAGATCGCGCAGATCGGTGATTCGCTGAATCCGAAGCAGCGCTCGCAGCGCACGATGCGCTCGCGCGCCATGTCGAGGGCACGCGCGAGCTGGACGCTCTGCTGCGGATCGGCGCGCACGATGTGCACCGCGAGGCGCTGCGCGGTGCGGCGCCCGATCCCGGGCAGGCGGGCAAGCTCGGTGACGAGCCGATCCAGGCTCTCCGGCATGCCACCTGCGCGCGGGCCGTCGATCATCGGATCACATGCCCGGGAGCATGCCGCCCAGACCACCCGGAACGACGCTGCCCATGCGATCGTTCGCAAGCTGCGAGGCCTGCTGCTGGGCGCTCGTGACGGCTGCGAGGACCATGTCCTCGAGCAGCTCGATGTCGTCGGTGTCGACGGCTTCGGGATCGATCTTGATCGACTGGATCTCGCCGGCGCCGCTGGCCTGCACGACGACCATGCCGCCTCCGGCGCTCGCCTCGACCTTCTCCTTGGCCAGCGACTCCTGCGCCTGGGCGACCTGCGCCTGCATCTGCTGGGCCTGCTTCATGAGCTTCTGCATGTCCATCGTGTGGTCCCCGTGGGTCGTGGTGGTGGGCGGAGCTTACTGGTCGCTCTCGTTCGCGTCCGGTGCGACGGGCGTCGCGTCGAACATCGACATGAGGTTTTCGATGCCTTCGTCGCTCGTGGGCGGCGCCACGGGCGCGGCGGTTCGGGCCGCGGCGGGCGTGGCGGCCTGCGCCGGCGCGGGCGTCGGCGTCGGGGCCGGCGCGGGTGCTGCAGCGGGTGGCGTGCTGCCAGTCCTGGCGGGCGTGGCGGCGGGGTCGAGGACCTCGACGGCGAGCTTGCGGCCGGTGACTTCGTAGGCGGCGGCGGTGAGTGCCTCGCGCAGCTTGGGCGTGATCGGCTTGGCTTCGGTCAGGCGCAGCACGAGCGAGCGCTCGTCGGCGGATTCGGCGCGCAGCTGCTGGAGCGTGGGGCGATGCGCGGGCGACTGTGCGACACGCTGCGCGACCTGCGGCCACCACGTGTCCACATTGCCGAGCTGTGCGGCATCGATCGGATCGGGTGTGGCTGGCGTGTCGACGGGCGCGGCTGGCGTCGATGCGGATGCGGCGGGCGTGACGGTTGCTGCCTGTGCCGCCACGGGTCGCGGCGGCGGGGTGGAGGCAGCGGGCGCGGCGGCGGTCGCTGGCTTCGCCGATGCCGGCGCCGAAGCGGGGGCGGGCGCAGCGTTCGTGCCGGCGAGCGGCTGGCCGTAGCTGCCGGACGCGCCCTGCTCGAGCGCGGCGAGGCGCAGCGCGAGCATCGGCAGGCCGAGGCCTTGGCATGCGCGCACGAGCGCCGTCTCGAGCGCGATGCGCGGGTCGCTGCCGATGCGCATGCGCGTGGCGGCGTCGCCGATGCAGTCGATCGATGCGAGCACGCGGCGCTCATCGGCGCGCGCTGCCTGCGTCTTGAGACGGGCGGCGTCTCCGACGGTGGCGTGCTGGTCGAGGCCGTGCAGCTGCAACAGCACCGAGCGCAGGTGCTCGGCGAGCGCGCGTGCGAACTGGTCGAGGTCGACGCCGTCCTGTACGAGCTGCTCGATCATGCGCAGCACCGTGCCGGCGTCGCCGTCGATGACGGCGTCGGCGGCGTCGAAGAGCAGTTCCTCGCCCACGACCCCGAGGTGCTGGAGCACGTCGTCGCGGCTGAAGCTCGTGCCGAACGTCGTCGTCAGCATCTCCAGGGTGCCGAGGGCGTTTCGGAAGCTGCCCTGTGCGGCGCGCGCCACGGCGCGAAGTGCGGGTTCGTCGGCGGTGATGCCTTCGCGCTCGCAGACCTTGCCGAGAACGACGTGGAGCGTGTCGGGCCCGGGCGACTTCATGACGAGGCGCTGGCAGCGGTCGCGGACCGTGGCCGGCATCATGTGCGTCTCGGTCGTGCAGAACACGAACAGCACGTGCGGGGGCGGCTCCTCGATCGTCTTGAGCAGCGCGTTGAACGCCGACTTCGAGAGCATGTGCGCTTCGTCGAGGATGTAGACGCGGCGCGTGCCGCCGGTGGGCTGGAAGCCGACCGTGGCGATGATCTTGTCGCGCACGTCGTCGACGCCCGTGTTGGACGCGGCGTCGATCTCGAGCACGTTGACGGAGCGGCCTTCGGCGATCGCGACGCATTCCTCGCAGACCCCGCACGGATCGATCGTCGGTCCGTTGACGCAGTTCATCGCCTTGGCGAGCAGCTTGGCGGTGGTCGTCTTGCCGGTGCCTCGCGTGCCCGTGAAGAGGTAGGCGTGCGCGACGCGGTCGGTCGTGATCGCGTTGCGCAGCGTGCGGACCGCGACCTCCTGGCCGATGACGTCGTCGAACGTCTGCGGTCGGTACTGTCGATACAGTGCCTGGCTCACCGGGGCTCCCATCCACCTGTCGCGCGCGTTCGCGAACGACGGTTGAATCGTATCAGTGCGCCGAATTCCTGCCCGAACGTCCTGCTCAGGCGACGGTCACGTTCGCGCAGGTCGGCGCAGACGGCCACTGCGTGAAGGTCTCGGAGCCGTCGGTCGCGTCGTTCGGGTCGTCGCTGCGCAGCGCGACGTAGGTCCACGCACCGGAGTCGAGATCAGTCTCCGACGCGGTCGTCGTGCTGCCGAATGCCCGGGCCACGTGGTACCAGCCGTTGGGGATGCGGCACGTGCCGTCGGTGGCGTATCGCCAGATCCGAACCTGGGTGGTGCCCTCGGGGCTCGTCCACGACAGCTGCACGGTCGCGCCGACGGCCTGCGCCGTGAAATTCGTGATCGGTGCAGTCGTCGGTGCCGTGACATCGACGAACACGCGCGACGGACCGGTGAGCGTGCCGCGCCCGTTCTTGCTCCAGACGGAGTAGCAGTAGCGTCCAGCAGTCGGCGCGCCGGAGGACGCCCATCGCTCGGTATGGCCGGCCACGCGGTAGTCGAAGTGCACGGCACCATCTCCCGGCGTCGCGGCGCATCCGCCACCTGGCGCCGAACGAGCGACGACGTAGCCGAAGCGGTTGGTGACTTCGCGCCAGGTCAGCTTCACGGCGGTGGTGCGGTCGCTGGGGGTCGCGGTGATCGCCCTCACCACGCCGGCGCGCGTCGCCGAAAGCGGGCAGTACGTCATCGCCTTGGTGCGGTACCTGCCTCCGTAGCGGCGCGCGGCAGCCTGCAGGTCGCGCAGCTCGATCATCCGGCATGACCATCGGCCTGTCGGTGGTCGGTGGTCGCGGCAGGTGTCCCGGACGTTCGGGAGCGTCATGAGGCTGCAACCGCGCGTGTGCTCAAGCCCGAGCACGTGGCCGAGCTCGTGCGTCATGACCATCGCGATCTCTTCGGGCACCGCGCCGCCCGCGACGTTGGTGATGACGTTGCCGCGGCGCTGGTGTTCGGTGGCGACGAGCGCGGTGTCGAGGCGTACCCACGCACCACGGGTCATGCCGAGGGTCGCCTTGGCCTCCACGAAGCCGGGGTAGGTCGCCGTCCCCACGAATACATGGGCGAAGCGTCGATTCGTCGTGCGTGCGAATCGAATGCCGACGTTGGCGGCATTCCATTCACGAATCGCGATGTTGATGCCTTCGCGGTACAGGCGCGGCGTCGTGTCATACAGGCGAATGACCGGAACGTTCCACGCTCGACCGCCGACGGGCGTTGGCGCAGCGTCGGCGGCGGCGGGCGCCAGCAGGGGCAGGACGAGAAACGCGAGAACTGGCAGGAGGCGTCGCATCACTCCACACCGTAGCAATTCGCGACGGGTGACGCGTCGCGCGACGCGCGTGGCCCAGGCCCACGATCGCCGACTCCGCACCTGGCAGGGTCCCCTGAGGGCTGCTGCCTTCCGGCCCTGACCCGGTTCAGGGAATACCAGTGCATCAATGCCGACGATCGCGGACCTCGACCACGCGCAACAACCGAATCGTACCAGCCGACAACGAGGAGACGGGAATTTCGCGTGGAATGGGACGGTCTCGAGTGAACATCGCCAAGCACCTGCTGCTGCCTGCCGGCATCGCCTTTGCCGTATCGGTTCCGATCGCGATCAACCATGACGAGGCGTACCTCGACCATGAACGCTCGCCCGTCACGACGGTCGGCGGATTCCAGCGCGAACACATGCTCGGCATGATGGCGATCGGGGCACTCACCGGCGCGTCGATCTGCGCGGGCTTGCTCGGGCGCCCGAACGTCGCCGCGGTGCTGGGGGCCGGCGCACTCGGCGTCACGCTCGGAACGGTGGCTGGCCATCATGGCTGGGACCAGTACCTCGCGCGCCACGAGGGCCAGACCAAGCCGGCGCCGTCGAATACGGGCGAGTGAATCGGCGGGTTCCCGCACCTAGCGCCATCACGGTCGGGTAGGTATGTCGCGACCACGGCGTCGAGCGTCGATCGGCGCCCACCAGCGAAGGAGCCGATCATGACCACGCACATCCTGCGCATCACGCACACCGTTCCGGATTTCGACGAGTGGAAGCGGATGTTCGACAGCGACCCCCTCGACCGGGAGGGCTCGGGCGTCCGCACGTTTCGCGTCGAGCGGGCGGTGGACGATCCGAACCTCGTCTTCGGCGACCTCGAATTCGATTCCTGCGAAGATGCCGAGCGAATGCTGGTGAAGCTTCGTGCGCTCTGGGAGCGAACCGACATGATCAGCGATGCGTCCGGACGTATCGCTGAACTCGTGGAAGTCGGCACGCCATCGCACGTCGGTGTGTGAGCCGAAACGACGACGGCCGGCGCGAAGTGCGCCGGCCGCTCGTTCCGAGGTGGGCGTAACTGGGATTGAACCAGTGACCCCTCGCGTGTGAAGCGAGTGCTCTCCCGCTGAGCTATACGCCCTCGGTGCGCGCAGTGTACCAAAGCTCGGGAGCCGGTCTGCCATCCGCGGCCGCATCCGCCGCACCGGTTCGACCGCGAGCGGCCAACCCCGGTTCCGCATCGTTTCCGAACGACCCGACCGAGACGTAGCGTGACGTCTTCGACTGTGGACTATTGGAGGACGACCACGTGATCACGCGCATTGCGCACGCACCGGCACCCGTGCCGGCTGCAGCACCCGCCCCTGCCCCGACGACCACGCCCGCTTCCGGCGCGCCGATCGTGGAGACGCAGAACTACCTCCATCCCGACGTCGTTCGCGAGCGCACCGAAGCCGGTCGCGTCGCCGAGTACGAGACCGGAACGCTGCCGCCCGGCACGATCGAGGCAGGCGCGCCCGCATACTTCCGCAGCTACGACCAGGTGAAGGCGCAGCTGAGCGAGTTCGCCGCCAAGTACCCGGACCTGGTCGAGGTCGTCGACATCGGCGACACGTCCGAAAAGGTCGCCGGCAAGTCCGACCGCGACGTGCTGCTGCTTCGCATCACGGCCAAGGGCCACAACGACGGCAAGAAGCCGACCGCGTTCCACATCGCCGGCGAGCACGCCCGCGAGATCGCCAACCCCGAGCTCGTGCTGCGACACGCCAAGAACCTGCTCGAGGGCTACGGCACCGATCCGGAGGCGACCGCGCTGCTGCAGTCGCGCATCATCGACATCGTTCCCATGATGAATCCCGACGGGCACGTCGTCGTCGAGAAGGGCTTCACGCGCGAGCCGGGCGGCAACCTCATGCAGCGCAAGAACACCGCTGCGCCGTCCGGTACCGACCTCAACCGCAACTACGAGTTCCACTGGGGTGGACCGGGTGCGAGCTCGAATCCGCGCAGCGACACCTATCGCGGTCCGAGCGCCGCGAGCGAGCCCGAGGTGCAGGCGATCCAGAACCACGCCACGGCGGTGAAGCCAGGCATCTTCATCGACTGGCATTCCTACTCGGAGCTGAACCTGTTCCCGTGGGGCGACACCAAGACCCCGACGCCCGATCACACGGGCTTCGAAGCGCTCGCGAAGAAGTTCTCGTCGTTCAACGGCTACACGCCGCAGCAGTCGATCAAGCTCTACCCGACCTCGGGTACGAGCAAGGACTGGATGTACGGCACGCACAAGATCCCGGGCTTCACGATAGAGACCGGTCGCACGTTCCACCAGAAGGACGCCGAGTTCGAGCGCGTCTGGGGCGAGAACGCGCCAATCTTCGACTACGTCGCGAAGGTCGCAGACAATCCGTTCGAGCGCGTGAAGGGCCCCGAAGTGCTCGACGTGCACGTCACGACTCCCAACGCACCGGGCGTCGCTCCGCGACAGGCCCGCGTGAGCGCGACCGTCAGCGACGCGTCCAACGGCGGACAGCTGCTCGCGGGTGCAGAGCTCGTGCTCGACCCGTTCGCAGCACCCGGCTCCGGCACCGCACTGAAGGCTGCCGACGGCACGTTCGACTCGGTCGACGAGCAGGTCAGCGGCCTGATCGCCGCGCGTTCCGGCGAGCGTGAGCTCGTGTACGTTCGCGCGCAGGATTCCGAGGGCAACTGGGGACCGCTCACCGCGCAGTGGGTCGGCAGCGAGGACACCAGCGCATGATCGTCGCCACGAAGCCCGCTCCAGGCTTCTGGGCACCCCCGACCGGCCAGCCGATGGCACCGCCGCTCGATCCCTACGATCCCGACGTACTGCAGTCGCGCCTGGAAGCCGGGCGCCGCGCCGAGCTGACCGCCGACGAGCTGCCCAAGGACCTCGTCGGTCGCCCGGCACCGTCGTACTTCCGCACGTACGAACAGCTCAAGGGCGCCATGTTCGAGCTGCAGGCGAAGTACCCCGACCTGGTCGAGGTGCGCGACATCGGTGACACCTGGGAGAAGACCCAGGGCACTGCCGATCGCGACGTGCTCGCACTCGTGCTCACCAACCGCACCAAGGCGACTGACAAGCCGTCGACGATGCACATCGGTGGCATCCACGCGCGTGAGATCGCCAACCCCGAATTGCTCATGACGTTCGCGACGCAGCTGCTGACCGGCTACGGGCGTGACGCGGAAGCGACGATGCTGCTCGACAGTCGCGAAACGGTGCTCGTGCCGATGCTCAACGCCGACGGTCACGCACTCGTGGAGAAGGCGTTCGCCGGCGACAAGGGCGGCGACCTGATGAAGCGCAAGAACACGTCGGGCTCGGACGGCGTGGACCTGAACCGCAACTACGAGTACCACTGGGGTGGCGCGGGCGCGAGCTCGAGCCCGCGCAGCGAGACCTATCGCGGACCGAGCGCGGGCAGCGAGCCCGAGACGAAGGCGATCCAGGCGTACTGGAATGCGCACAAGCCGGACCTGTTCGTGGACTGGCACTCGTACTCGAAGCTCAACATGTACCCGTGGGGTGACACCAAGTCGCCGACCAAGGACCACCAGGCATACAAGGCGATCGCGGAGAAGTTCACGACCTACAACGGCTACTCGCCGATCCAGAGCGTGCAGCTGTATCCCACGACGGGCACGACCGACGATCACGCCTACGGCGCCGAGGGCATCCCGGCGCTCGCGATCGAGACCGGTGCGACGTTCCACCAGAGCGACGCAGAGTTCGCCAAGACGCTGCGCGAGAACCTGCCGGTGCTCACTTACGCCGTCAAGATCGCGGATTCGCCGTTCACCCGCGTGTTCGGTCCCGACGCGTTCGACATGGTCGTCGATCCGTCGACAAAGCAGGTCTCGGCGCGCGTCACCGACATCAACAACGGCAAGCAGGTCCTCTCCGGCGCCGAGCTCGTGCTGGACCCGGCCGCCGCGCCTGGCTCCGGCGTGGCGCTCACGGCTGCCGACGGTGCGTTCGACGAGGTCGACGAGCAGGTCGCCGGCGACGCCACGAAGCTGCCTGGCCTTGCGCCGGACGCCGGTGACGGCACGCTCGTGTACGTGCGTGGTCGCGATGCCCAGGGCAACTGGGGTCCGCTCGCCGCACAGTGGCTGACCGGCCCCGCCGCGTCGGCCGAGGGCTCGTAGTCCTGGCACTGGCGCAGGTCCGCGTGCTGGTACGGGCACGCCGGCGGTGACTGATGGTGAGCGGCACGCGGGAATGCCGTTCACCAACACTCGTGTCTGAGCATCCCGGTGAGTGATGGTGAGCGGCACACCGAAGCGCCGTTCGGCATCACTCGTCCGACCACGAGGCTGTGCGTGGCACGCGCCACTGAAACCGGAGTCGGCGCCTGCTCGACACCCCGCTAGGGGATCAGCAGCTTTGGGGGAAGCAGCGTGTCCGAACGAGTCAGCGGCATCTTTGCGCCGATCAGTGCAACCTGCCCGGCACGGCGACGGCCGCGAACTGGGCGACGCGAGTGCCGGCGTCGGTGGTCACGGCCGGGACCCCCGCGAGGTCGGCGTTCGTCGACACGTTGCTCGGCATGGCGATGATCGCCAAGCGCATCTGACGGCGGATGCGCGGCGCGGCGAGTGATGCCGAACGGCATCCTGAGGTGACGCTCATCATCACTCGCGAGTGGGCGCTCTAGCGTGTGATGCCGAGCGGCATGCAGAGATGCCGCTGACAATCACTCAGCGAGGCCTCCCGCGTGTCCGCGATCCGGACGTCAGCTGGTGGGCTCGACGACGGCCGGGCGCAGCGATGCGGCCGCCGTTGCGTCACGCAGTGCGCGCAGCGGGTGCAGGCGGCCGAACATGAGCATGGCGGCGAGGATGCCGATCGAGGAGTTCACGATCGTCACCGCGACCTGGAGCCCGACGCTGTAGGACAGCGCCTGCGACGTCGTCGCGATCCCTGCGAGCAGCACGATCGCGAGCGCCTGCTGCGTGCCCGCGCCGCCCGGCACCGGCACGATCGTGGACATGCCACCGGCAACGACGAGCAGCGCGGCGAGCGGCAGGCTGGCGGGAATGCCGAACGCGGCAAGCATGCAGGCGACCACGCCGATTCGGCAGCACCACGCGAGCGACTGCACGCTCAGCACGGTGCGTGCGTAGCGTGCAGGCGAGTGCAGCACTGCGACGCCCTGGCGAGCATGTGCGATCGTCGAGCGAAGGTGCGGCGCGAGGCGGCGCCCGATCAGCACGACTGCCGCCACGACGACGATCGCGAGCGCGATCGACATCGTCGACGAGGACGTGATCGCGTGCACGAATGCAGGCATGCGCGGCGCCGCGGGCAGCGAGCCGGTTGCCCATGCGCCGGTGAAGATCGACAGGCCGACGAATGCGTCGAACAACACGACGACCGTGCAGGACGCGGCGATCGTCACGGCGCACGTCGCGGGGTGCTGGATGCGCACGAGGCCGACCTTCGCGGCGTCGCCGCCACGAGCTGGCAGGTACCCGTTGAGACCCACGCCGACCGCGTAGGACATGCCCACGCGCGTGGTCGAGAAACGCTCGGACGGATACGCGGCGGCGAGGATGTTGCGCCAGGCGGTGGCTCGAAACACGAGGTTGCCGAGGTGGAATGCGAGCGCGAGCAGGGCCCAGCGCGGATCGATCTGCGCAAGCGGCGCAAGCAGGTCCATGGCGCGACCGAGCAGGTCATTCATGCCGCGGCCTCATGGCTCGCGCGGTCGCGCACGACGGGTGCGATCACGTGGGCTTCGTCGGTGATCAGCCCGTGCACGCCCCAGTCGAGCAGCGTTCGCGCGCGGTCAGCGCAGTTGACCGGCCACGTCATCACGACCTCGCACGTCTCGCGCAGCTGGGCGACGGTGTTCGCGTCGAGCAGGTTCGCGTGGATCGACACGCCTCCGAGTCGGCGTTCGCGACGGCGGGCGAGCAGGCGGCGCAGCCCGCGTCTGGAGCCGACCGAGCAGACGGTGCGGACGTCCGCGCGGTCCTCGAAGGCATCGAGCAGCTTCCAGGAGCGGGCGCAGACGGTCATCGGCAGGTGGATGCTGCGAGCATCGAGTTCGGCGATCACGCGCTCGGACAGGCGCGGGTCGCGGCCCTTCAGGTCGAGCATGAGCTCGGCGCCGATCGGGCCGACCGCGTCGAGCAGCTCGTGCAGCTGCAGCCGTCGCTTGAACGGGTTGGCCAGGTGCCAGGTGTCCCAGAGGATCGGGATCGGACCGATCGTCTTCAGGTGTCGCACCTCGATCCGGCCGCGGAACAGGCGCAGGTCGCATTCGACCAGGCGCGCGCCGAAGCCGACCGCGTCGCGAAGCATGGTCAGGTCGTTGCCGGCCCGGTGGGCGATCAGGAATCCACCGTGGCGAGGGGCTGGGGAGGGGAGCGTCACCATGTACAGGCTAGCGGCTTTTTCACATTCCGCTTGATTCGAGTTCCAAATGGAGCCCTGAGCCGTGCGGGATCCCGCACGGCGGGTGCGCGACGGTTTAACGCGCCCGCGACGAGGGTGTGATTGCGGCTCGCTGGACGGCCCCCTGATGGCCGTCGTCAGCAGCCGGACGGGAGCGGCGCGATGCGATCAGTTCCGCGACCGCAACGCCTGCCGTGACCACGAACAGGCCCACGACGACGTCGAGCACCCAGTGGTTCGCGGTCGCGATCACCGCGAACGCCATGAGCGTCGGCATCACGCACGCGAACACGCGCAGCGCGAGGATGCTCGTGCTCGAGAACAGGGCGACGCCGACGAGCAGGTCCCAGCCGAAGTGGAGGCTCGGCATCGCTGCATACAGATTGGCGTAGTCGGGCGGCTGCATCACGCGGTAGGAGCTCGACCAGGTGGTGATCGTGTCGACGTAGCCCATGTTCGACAGGCGCGGCGGTGCCATCGGCACGAGCGCGAAGAACGCGAAGCCGATCATGCCGGAGGCGAACATCGAGTTGCGCAGCCACACGTAGCGATCGTGATTGTGGACGAACAGCCACGCCGCGACGCCCATGATCACGGGCCAGTGCCCCCAGATGTAGATCCAGTTTGCGAACGTGCGCAACCAGTCGTTGTCGAGGGCCAGGGCGACGAGCGCACGCTCGAAGTCCACCCCGACGCGCTGTTCGAAGGCCAGCAGCTGGCGTGCGTTTTCCACTGCGCGTCCGGGGCTTCCCTCGGTCAGCTCGCGCACGAGAACGTAGGTCAGCGCACCGATCGCGATGATCACGGTCTCCACAGCGACGGTCCACGCGAACGCGCGGCGACTGCGGGGCTCGGTGCTGTGGACGTCGGAGGACACGACGCATCCCTTTCTGTTCCTGCCATCCCTGCCTGCCACGCTCGCGCGGCAGGAAACGTCGACGAGCATGCGGTCGACGCATCGACGCGAAGGCGCACGCGAAGCGGCGGGAAGGTGCAGTGAGCTAGGCCTGCGTGCCTTCGCCAGCGGTGCGCTCGCCCTCGTTCTTGCCGTCCGGCGCGGCGTCCTCGATCACTTCGTTGACCTCGGCGCCGATCAGCACCAGCACCGACGTGTAGAAGGTGTACAGCAGCAGGATGATCACACCAGCGAGCGTGCCGTAGGTCTCGTTGTAGGAACCGAAGTTGTCGACGTACAGCGAGAACAGGAGCGAGAAGGCCAACCACATCGCGGTGGCGAAGACCGAGCCGACCGTGACGAAGCGAAACTCCTGCTCGACGTTCGGCGCGAAGTAGTACGTGAGCGCGATGCCGAGCAGCACGAACCCGATCAGCAGCGGCCATTGCAGGATCAGCCACGCCCAGCGTCCCGCATCGCCGAGCAGGGCGGCAATGCTCGGACCGGCCACGACCAGGCCGAGTGCGACGACGAACATCGCGGCGACGCCGACGGCGAGCACGGCCGACGTGATGTAGCGGCTCACGAAGCCCCGCGATTCCTCGACCTCGTACACCACGTTCATCGCCTCCATCACCGAGCGCATGGCACCGGACACCGCCCAGAGCGCCGTCAGCACCGACAGCAACAGCCCAAGCCCCAGCGCGCTCGAACTCGAGGACGCAAGCGCCTCGACCTGGCCGTTGATCGTCGCGGCGGCGTCGGCGGACAGCGCGCCTGCATCCTCGAGCTGTTGGATTCCGTCGACGAGCAGGTTCTCCTGGCCGGCGACGAAGAGCACCGACAGCACGACGATCACGAATGGGAAGAGCGCCAGCATGGTGTGGTAGGTGAGGTTGCCGGCGAACGCCATCACGTGGTCGTCGCCGATCTCCTTGACCGTGCGCCGGACCAGCTGCCCGAGACCGAGCCGCTGCTGGGTCTGGGGAACCTTTGCCTGGTTTGCCGTGCGCTCAGCGCGCCCCACGAGCGATCCACTCATGTGATCTGAGGTCCCCGAACATCGCCACGGTAAACGAACGAGGGCCCGGAGCTCGTGCCGGGCCCTCGTTGAGTTTCTGGAGGCTCCAGAGCGTTACTTCGTGAAGCTGAAGTTCGCTGAATGCGTGGTGCCATCTACGAGCTTCACCGTGAGAGTGCGGCAGGTGCCGGACCAACCCGTCTGGGTCTTCCAGTTGTAGATGTATTGGTCGGCCGTCGCATCGTACTTGAGGCCGCTCGTGGCGAGGGTGTACTCCTCGACTGCGTCGGTTACCTGGTTCAGCGAGCAGGACTTCTGAACCGAGCTCGGCGAATTCAGGGCCATGATGCCGAGGCCGTGGTTGCCGGAGAGGCTGAACTTGACCGGGATCGTCGAGCCAGATTTCGCCTTGTTCACCGCGTTGTTGTCGATCGGCTGGAAGAAGCCGTTCCAGCGGTAATCGACGTCGTAGGCGCACGACGCGGTTCCCGTGTTGCCGACGTTGTCGGTCGCGGTGATCGTCGCGTTTCGTGTGCCGATCGCGCTCGTGTCCGCCGAGCCGACTCCGTGCGTCGCGACGTCCGAACCGCCGTCGACGGCAGTGCCGGTGACGGTAGCCGGCGTCTGGCCAAGCGCGAAGGTCGGCGCGCCGTCACACGTGACGTCGGGGCTCTTGCGGTCGATCTGCGCCGTGAACTGCTCAAGCAGCGTGCCGTTGCCCGCGTTGTCGTAGACGGTTGTGCCCGGCACCGTGAACGTGCCTTCCAGACCCGCGTCGACGCGCGTGCCGCGGCTGAACGATGCGGCGCCCGCGAGACCGGAGGTCGCGTCGCTCGCCGTGCAGCTGACCGTGACGTCCGTCGCGTGCCAGCCGGTGGGGACGGCCGCGCAGCTTGCGGTCGGAGCGACGCTGTCGAGCTTGATCGTCTCGGTCACCGTGTCGGCGCTACCGCCCGCGCTGCTCGCACCACACGAGACCGTGGTCTCGCCCTCGGCGCTGACAGTCGTCGGCGTCGAGCAGCCGGCTGTCGTGATCAGGGAGTTCGGAGATTCCAGCTCGCTGACCGTCCACGTGACCGACACGGGGCTGACGTACCAGCCGTTGGAGCCGTTCGGGCCCGTCGGGTTGAGCGTCAGGCCGATGCTCGGTGCCGACGGGTCGATGATCGAGTAGGAAGCCGTCGCGCTGCCGGTCAGGCCTCCACCGTCGGTGTAGGCACAACTGGCGATCTGGCTGCCGAGGTCGTCGCTCGCGTTCGGCCCGGTGATGGCGCTCAGCGTGGCTGGAGCCGTCGCCGGCGAGTCGTGGTCATCGCTGACCGAGCACGTGGCGGCGGGCACGCTGCCCTTGGCGTAGTTCGCGCCGTCGGTGACGCCGTTCACCGTCACGACCGGAGCCTGGTTGGTGACAGCGGCTGGGCCGACGTTCACAGTGAACGTGGCGGGAGCGAGGTTGAACGAGCCGCGCGTGCTGTTGGTCACCTGCGTCAGGCTCACGGTCGCCGCACCCACAGCCCGAGGGGTGATCGTGAGCGAATGCGTGTCTCCGCAGCTATCGAACGTGACCCTGCTCGGGCTCACCGTCGCCGTCGCACTGTCGCTCGTCACCACGTCCACGACGAGTGACGTCGACCCGGTGAGATTACATCCTTCCTTGCCGTCCCCGTTCTGGTTCTCGACCCGGAGCAGCGTGGTACCCGTTGCACCTCCTGCAGCGAGCTGCATGATTTCTGCGGTCGCGTCGATCGACAGATCCAACGTGTTGTAGATGTCGTCCGCCAGTGCCACCGAGGTGAAACTCGCGAGTGCCGTCGCGGCGACTGCCGCGAGGATGAACGCGCGCCGCGGGGCGCGCCGGGAACGAATACGCATGAAGTAATCCTTGTGGGAGTGGGCATTGCCTCGGGACGCGTTATTCACGAGAACCAAGAATCTCACTATACGTGATATTCGTTCAGGAGCCAGCAGTTGTTTCGGAATCGGCCATGATTCGAACAACGTGGACGCTGAGGCGTAGGATCTCGCCGCCGATGCCGTCCCCCGCCGACACGCGATCGCTCGATCAGCTCACCCTGGAGCTCTCCGTCGCGAGCGAGCGCCTTCGCGCCGTCTGGCGGCATGATCTGGGCATCAGCGCCTACGAGATGCTGGCGATCACGCACTTGGCGTCGGCCGGCATGCTCACGATCGGCGAGCTCGGTAGTCGGCTGGCACTCAGCTCGGGCGCGATGACGGGCCTCGTCGACCGACTCGAGAAGACCGGACGGATCCAGCGCGTGCGCGACGAACGAGATCGACGGCGAGTGCACCTGACCGTGACGCCGGAGACCGCCGGCGACCTGGACCGGCTCGCAGCACCGCTCCGAGGCAGGATCGCCGTCGTGGACCGGGCGCCACTGGATCCGGCCGCAACGGTGGCGCGACTGCTCGAGTGCTACACCCAGACGATCGAGGAGCACCCATGAGCGCGCACGACGTGTTGACGATCGCGATCGGCCTGCTCAACCTCGCCGTCGCCGTGGTGCTCGCGATCCATGTCCGGCGCCTCGGCATTCGCCCACCGCTGCCGCTGGTGGTGCTCGGCGTCGTGTTCGCGATTCGCGCCGTGGCCCGCCTGATTCCCCCGATCGGCGAAGACCCAGATTCACTCGACCTCGCGCTCGACATCGTGCTGTTCTTCGTCCTCGTCATGCTCGTGGCGTCGACTCGCCGCCTCGTGACGACCTTCGCCCATGAACGAGATGCGCTCGAGCGCGCCCGCGTGGACTACGACGACGCGCTCTTCCGGCACGAGGCGAACGTCGCCCATGCGATCGAGGAGGACTTCGTGCGTCTCGACGCGTCACTGGACCAGGTCGCCGAAGCGACCGACGATGAGTCTCGTCGAGAGGCGCTCGCGCGCGCTCGGGCCGATCTTGCAGCGCTGCGCGAGGACGCGTCGCGAGACTGACGCGCGGCATGGCCGCCCGCTGGGCTACAGGCGATCGGCGAGGTGGGCTGACTGCGTGAGGTCGACGGGCTGGAGCTCCAGTCGCAGCGGCATCGGCAGTGCCATCGTGTTGGCGGGGTCGGCGAACGAGCCACCGCCGAGCACGGTGGTGATCGTCTGCGCCAGGGTGTCATATCCGGCGCTCTTGCTGAGGCATCCATTGGCGCCCGCCCGCATCGCGAGGTCCACGACCTGCGCACGCGGATCGGCGGTGTACAGCAGCGTTCGGGCGGTCGTCTCCATCTCCGACAGCCGGCGGATCACCTGAATCCCATCCATCTCCGGCATGTTGAGATCCACGAGCAGCAGGTCCGGGGCGAGTTCGACGACCATGCGAAGCGCAGCACGGCCATCCTCGGCGGTGCCGATGACCGTCATTCCGAGGTCCTCGACACGCAGGCGCATTGCCTCACGCATGAGGGGCATGTCGTCGACGATGACGCAGGTGCTTCCGGCCACGTGACCGCTCCTTGAGGGAGCGGCGTCCAGTGCGGCCGTCACAGCTCGTACGTCGTCGATACGCGCAGGCCACCCCCGGCTCGATTGGATACCGAGGCGGCCCCGCCGTGGGCTCCGGCTCCGGCCTCGACGATAGCCAATCCGAGCCCGGTGCCGTTCGGTGCGCCGGCCGAGACGCTTCGGTAGTAGGGCTCGAAGACCCTCGCCATCTCCTCCGGCGCGATGCCCGGCCCCTGGTCGTCGAAGTCGAGCCGCCAGTGTTCGGCCATCGTCGCGCCGGAGATTCTGACGTCCGCGACCCCGTGCTCGTCACGCGCGTACCGGGTGGCGTTTTCGAGGATGTTGCGGACGATCTGCGCGAATGCGGGCTCATGCGCACGAACATCTGGCGGCAGGTCTCCGAACGTGACGCGGAGAGCTGGAATCCCTGCGACCACCCGCTGCACCACAGCCTGAATGTCGACGACCTGACGCTCGCTCTCGTCACACACCTGAAACAGGAGCGCCACGTCGTCGAGCAGACGCTGGGCGTGCCCCATGCAGTCGGAGGCAAGATCGATGTAACGCCCGCATGCCGGGTCGACGTCCCCCATCTTGGCCTTGGACTCAAGCATCAGCGAACGCGCCATGCCGACCGGTCCGCGCAGGTCATGCACGATCGCCTGATGTGACAACTCCAGTGCCACTCGCACACGCTCGCGCTCGGCCTCGAGCTCGATGCGTTCGCTGATGTCGCGGATGATCATGCAGGCACCGGTGATCGTGCCGAGCTGGTC
This sequence comes from Gaiellales bacterium, assembly GCA_038212015.1. Taxonomy (GTDB): domain Bacteria; phylum Actinomycetota; class Thermoleophilia; order Gaiellales; family SKUG01; genus JAGQUL01. The sequence goes on from JBBQUY010000069.1 coordinate 16,961, forward strand.
GTGCAGCGGTGACGCGGTCAGTGAGATCGCGCGAAGCCCGCCATCCTTGCCCAGGCGAAGCGTCTGGTAGTGGCCGACGTGGTGGCCGGCGCGCACGCGCTCGAGCACGTCCTGCTGGAGACAATCCGGGTCGATGGGGATGAACTCCAGCACGTCGTGGCCCATCACCTCGGACGCGCGGTATCCGAAGAGGGTCTGAGCACCCGGGTTCCAGCTGATGACCTGACCGTCGAGATTGCTGGCGACGATCGCATCGTGGGATCCTGCGACGATCGCCGCCAGGAGTTGACCGCCTGCCGTCCCGTACTCGCCGGTCGTCGGATCTGGCGCCGTACTCGACATCGTGCTCCCTCATGCCGAACGATTCGGCGGTTGCCCTCAGCATCGACGGATCGACCCGGAGGCAGAGTCCCCGTGCGGGGGGGGTGCGGTCCGCGAGCCACGTGCAAACGCCTTCGGACGGTCTTTCGCTTCCTGCGGCATCCCGCAGGCGCAAGGCGCAGCGCTCGCACCCAGCTTCTGCGCGAGCCGGCAGACCACTCGATCGCACCGCGGGGATGCTCGAGACGTCCATCACAGCCCTCAAGGAGGCTCCAAGAGATGATCACCTCAGGTAAGGACGTCGTGCGACGCTCCTTCGAAAGCATCAACTCAAACGACCTGGAGACATACGAGCAGCTGCTCGACGACGACTTCGTTCTCCACGACCAGGATGACCAGCACGACATTCGAGGCGCCCGCGCGGGGGCCGAATACTTCCGACAATACGTCGACGCGTTCCCGAGCATGACGATCGACATCATCGATCAGGTCAGCGAGGGCGACCTGGTCGCGACACGCTGGGTCGCACGCGGCACGCACGAAGGCGAGCTGCTCGGCATCAAGCCGACCAACAAGAAGATCACCGTGCACGGGATCGAGTTCGATCGCGTTCGCAACGGCAAGATCGTCGAGACGTGGCAGAACTGGGACTCACTCGGCCTGTTCACGCAGCTCGGTGAAATGCCCAGCGTGGCGTCCGCCCCAGCGCGCTGACGTCGCTGATCGATTCGACGAGTCACAGCCGGGGGCACCCGATCGGTGCCCCCGGAAGGCTCACCGGATCGTGGGAGACCTGGTGCCTTCGCTGAGCGTTTACGCCTGCGAATGCGACCGGACCGTTAGAGCACGTCCGCCACGCACACGTCCTCGGACCACTGGCGATCGCCGGAACCGATGGGGTGCTTCTGGAGGAGGCGTGCCGGGAGCAGGGCCAGAACGAGGCCGACCCGTTCCCGCAGTTCGAATGTCAGGGGCCGTGCGTCGGTCGCGGTACCCGTCGCTGCGAAAGACGTGATCTCGCCGTCTCGCCCACGATGGGCATTCGAGTGGTAGGTCCACCCTCCACCGTGCCACTCGACATGGGCATGCTGGTCGGTGACATGGACTGCCACGGAGATCGCCTCGTGGAAACGGGCGGGAAGCGGCGGGTGGCTCTTGCTCATGCCCTCACCGTACCCGCCTCGGAAATAACGTGGCTTTGATCGGCGGGGAAGGCGAGGCGCGGCACAGCCGCGCCGATCGTCACTCCTGGATTCGAACGCCGAGCAGCAGCCGAGCGGGGCGCAGCACCGCGAGCGGCCGCACGAGACGCACGAGACCTCCGCCTGCGGCGAGGGCGAGGAGTGATCGAGCGCGCAACGCTCAGGATCGCGATGACCCCGAGGCGCAGCAAGGGGCACCCGTCGGGTGCCCCTTGGAGTACGGTCAGCGCTTCGCGCTGAGCGGACGCGGAGGGATTCGAACCCTCGATACGCTTTAAGGGCGCATACACGATTTCCAATCGTGCTCCTTCAACCGCTCGGACACGCGTCCACGTGATCGTGCAAGCCACGATCCTACCGCGATTCGCCGAGCCGGGTCACGGGTCCACGACCGGTCCGCACCATCCCCACGTTTGTAACCGAATGTCGCCCAAACGTGAGGGGTCCCACGCCAGCTCGGGGCGCCAGCTCGCCACCTCCCCCACGTTTGTTACCAACTGTCGCCCGAACGTGAGGGGGGGAGTTGCCGTTCGCTGCGAGCGAGGGCGGGTATCTGGCCCGCGTACCCGCCGAGGAGGTCCCCGTCATGGCTCGCCGTCGTCAACTTGTGCTCGTGGCGTTGCTCGCTGCGGCGTTCGCGGCCGTCCTGGTGCTCGCCACGCCGTCGCTGGCGCTCGCCGTCGAGGAAGACGAGGCGCCGACCGTGACGATCGAGG
>JBBQUY010000070.1:0-18730 GCA_038212015.1 Gaiellales bacterium
ACGCCCGGAAATGGTTGACGATCAGTCGTCGTCGCGGTCGTGGCGGACGCTGTCGTGCAGGTCCAGGTCGACGCGGCCGCACCGAAACCGGTACACAGGCTCACGGCGCGCGAGGTCGGACAGGAAGGCTCGATCGTTCACGTCGTAGTCGATGGCCGCGTCGCGTTCGCAGGCGGCAGCTATGTCGTGAATGAGCAGATCCATGTCATGTCCTCGGCGGAGTGTCACACCCTATCTACGAGTCAAAGCGCCTGATCGTTTCGTCAGGTCACGGGATCGTTCCAGCATCGTTGAGATTTTGGCGCTTCCTGCGCTTTCACGCAGGGTCGGGATGCTCGAATGCCTCGATGCGCTCGCGCATGTGCGCGGCGATCGCCACCGGCTTGCGAGCCGTGAGGTCGACGTTGACCATCGTCTGGGTGGCCGAGGCGAGGTGTCGGTCGGATCCGTCGGCGAGCACCACGTCGAACTCGAACTGGATCGACGTGTTCCCGATTCGCGCGACACGGCAGAACACCTCGAGCACGTCGTCGAACGAGGCGGGCGCGTGGTACTCGATGTTGAACGCGCGCATCACGAATTCCCCCGCGGCGGGATCGTCGTGCGCGCCGAACTCGAGGTGGCGCCAGTACTCGACGCGTGCCACGTCGAAGTACGGGGCGTAGCGTCCGTAGTAGACGATGCCCTGCGCGTCCGTGTCGCTGAACGCGACGCGCGTGGCTGCGCTGAACGAGAAGGGAGGGCGCGCCGTCGTGGGCCCCGCGATGTCAGGGAGGTGGCGCTGCGTCGGGCTCATCAGGCCGGAGCTCCATGGCCCACGCGCTCCGTGCTCTCGGAGCGAATCAGGCCGAGCACCTCGTCGCGGCGTCGCTCCATGTCCGCGCGCGACACCACCGATTCCAGGTTGAGGCGCAGCAGCGGCTCCGTGTTGGAGGGACGCACGTTGAAGTGCCAGTCGTCGTAGTCGACCGACACCCCGTCGATGTGACTGATGCGCGCGTCGGCGTACGTCTCCTTGATCTGCTGCAGCTTCATCGGCACGTCGACGACCTTCGAATTGATCTCGCCGCTGATGAAGTACTTCGCGCGAATGGGGGCGACCAGGTCCGAGAGCCCGCCACCGCTCTCGCTCACGAGCTGGAGCAGCATCAGGGCAGGCACGACGCCCGTGTCGACCCCGTGGAATTCGCGGAAGTAGTAGTGACCGCTGATCTCCCCGGCGAACGCTGCGTCCTCGGCCTTGAGACGCTGCTTGATGAATGCGTGTCCAACCCGGCTCGCGATCGCAGTACCACCCTTGGCCTCGATGATGTCCGCGACCGCGCGGCTCGCACGCACGTCGTAGAGGATCGTGGCGCCCGGCTCGCGGCGCAGCGCGAGCTCCGCGAGCACCGCGGTGATGAAATCGCCGTCGACGAACTCGCCGGTGTCGTCGACGAAGAAGCAGCGGTCGGCGTCGCCGTCGAAGGCGATGCCGATGTCGGCGCCGTGCTCGCGCACCTTCTCGATGATGAACTGGCGGTTTTCCTCGAGCAGCGGGTTCGGCTCGTGGTTGGGGAACGTCCCGTCCGGCTCGTCGTTGTAGGCATGCAGCTCGATCGGCAGTCGCTTGAGCAGCGGCAGCGCGATCGTCGGTCCGATGCCGTTGCCGCCGTCGACGACGACCTTGAGCGGTCGAATCTTGTCGACGTCGATGAAGCTCCACACGCGCTCGCGCCACGAATCGAGCGCATCGACGTCGGTGCGCGTTCCGGGCGTGACTCCATCGACCGGTCCCTCCGCCGCGCCCGATTCCACGAACGCGATGGCCAGGTCGCGAACCTGCGGCAGGCCGCCGTCTTCCCCGACCGGCTGCGCGCCACGCTTGACGCACTTCATGCCGATGTACTCGGCGGGGTTGTGGGAGGCGGTCACCATGATGCCGCCGTCCAGCCCACCGTCGGAGACGGCGTGGTAGAGCACCTCGGTGCCGACGAGGCCGATGTCCTGCACGTTTGCGCCCGCATCGGTCATGCCGCGGATGAGCGCTGCCGACATCGTCGGCGCCATCGTGCGCATGTCGCGACCAACCGCCAGCGTCTTCGCGCCGAGGAATTCCACGTAGGCACGCCCGATCGCATACGCACCTGCCTCGTCGAGCTGATCGGGATAGGTCCCTCGCACGTCGTAGGCCTTGAATGCGGCTCGGTCACACGCCATCGCTCATCGTCTCCTCGTCGTTGGCCCACGCGTCGCGCAGGAGCTTCCAGGTGGTGTTGAGGTGCTGCGGCATCACGCGGATGTCCGCGAGCACCGGCATGAAGTTGGTGTCGCCCTGCCAGCGCGGCACGAGGTGCCAGTGCAGGTGCGAGGCGATGCCGGCGCCGGCTGCCTCGCCCAGGTTGAGCCCGACGTTGAACCCCCCCGGACCCATCGCGCTGCGCGCTGCGCGGATGCCCCGTTCGAGCATGCGCTGTGCCTCGATGCTCTCTTCCGTCGTCAGATCCTCGAGCTCGGCGATGTGGCGGTAGGGAACGACCATCAGGTGCCCGTTGTTGTACGGGTACAGGTTGAGCACCGCGAACACGTGCTCGCCGCGAGCGACGACGAGCGCAGCTTCGTCGTCCTCGTCCTGCTTGGCGCACAGCACGCAGCCGCTCGGCTTGTCGCCGGCGACATACTCGAGCCGCCAGGGGGCCCACAGGTTCTCGACGGGAGGCATCGTCGGCATCCTACGCGTGTGCGTGCACGCGCGTGCGACGGCCGATCCGTTTCCCCCTGATGCGGACGCGACTTACGCCGCGCGGCGTCGATCGCTCGAGCCGGGCGCGGTGCCGCCCGCGGGCTTGACCTCGCCGATGCGCACGAGGTGCACGAGGGCGTCGACCACGTCCGGATCGAATCGCGATCCGGCGCCGCGCACGAGTTCCTGCATCGCATCGAACAGGCTCATCGCCATGCGGTATGGACGATCGCTCGTCATCACGTCGAATGCCTCGGCCGCGAGAACGATGCGCGAGCCGATCGGAATGTCCTGACCGGCGAGGCCGATCGGGTATCCGGTACCGTCGAAGTGCTCGTGGTGGTGCCGCACCCAGCTGGCGATGTCGCCGAGGCCAGCATTCATCACGATCTGGGCGGACAGGTCCGGATGGCGCTTCACCTGCTCGAACTCGGCGGGCGTGAGCTGCCCTGCCTTCTGCATGAGCGACTGCTCGAGCCCGAGCTTGCCGACGTCGTGGAGGAGACCACACAGGTACATCTGTCGCGCGAACGTGTCGTCGTAGCCGAGCTCGGTGGCGATGCGAGCGCTGATGCGACCGACGTTCTCGGAGTGCTCGCTGCCCATGCCCTCGATCGTGTCGACGGTCTGCACGAGCATCTTCGCGGCCTTGAGCTGGCTGTCGCGCTCGCGGGTATTGACGCGATCATCCTCGGAGACGTTGGAGACCTTGCCCGGATCGAAGACGACGGTGTGCTTCTTGCCGTTCATCTTCGCCGCATAGGCCGAGCTGTCGGCGAGCTGGTACAGCGTCGACTGTTCGCGCGCATGGATCGGGAACGTTGCGATACCGCCGGAGAAGGTCTGGACCGTCGAGTTCGGACCGGCGGTGGCGAGCACGTCCATGAAGCGATCCATCACCGCCTTCGCCTCTTCGGGCGACGTCGACGGGAAGATGACACCGAACTCCTCGCCACCGAGTCGCGCCGGCAGGTCGTAGGGACGCAGGGTCGATGCGAACGCCTGTGCAGCCCGAACGAGGACCGCATCCCCTTCCTGATGACCGTACGTATCGTTGACCGCCTTGAAGTCGTCGAGGTCGATGATCGCGATCGTCGTCATCTCGCCCGTGCGCGAGCAGCGATACAGCTCGGCGGCGAGTGCTTCCTGGAAATAGCCGTGGTTGCGCAGCTGCGTCAGCGGATCGCGTGACGCGCGCTCCTGCTCGAACTGGAGTGCCTGGTTGAGCTGCTGGGTCAGTGCGGCGTTCTCCTGCTCGCGCGACTGCAGGGCACGAGCCATGCTGTTGAAGTCGGCGACGAGTTCGCCGAGTTCCTCGTACTCGGCCGTGTCGAGGTAGCCGACTCGGCCCGACAGGTCGCCGCTGGAGATGCGACGAGCCACCTGTCGCAGGTCCTGCAGGCGCGTCAGCAGCACACGTGGAATGCGGTTGGCGGAGAAGAGCGCCACGACGAGCGCCACGTAGAGAACGAGCAACGTGCCGTGTGCCACGAGCAGCGTCTGCGTGACCCCGAACACCTGCATCGATCCCAGCGCGGCGAGCGGGATCGCACCGAGGACGACGATCCGGTCGACGAGCCGCAGACCGAGCAGGAGTTCGCGCACGTCGTCGAAGATCCAGCGAACGGCGTCGGTGATACCGAAACCGTCGCGACCGAAGTCGATCCCGGGGTCCCAGGCATTCAGCCGCCACCAGGGTGGGGCCAGGAACTGGCGGGCGATGAACAGACCGGCGACATAGGCGCTCGCCGCATACAGGATGGTGAGCAGCGAGGCCGCGATCGAGCCGATCAGGTCCACGCGCTGGTGCAGCAGCCACAGCCCATGTACGACAAGGAACGTCGCCACGGCAAACAGGCTGATACGCAGGAGGTTTGCGGCCATCGCCACGGCAACGACGCTTGCACTCGCACTGCCTCGCGGTCGCAGCAGGCGAGCCAGCACGAAGGCGAGCACGACTCCCGCGGCCAACCCCGCGATGGTGCGCGCGGGCGAAGACAGCAGCCAGTCGGGCAATTGGGCCTGGGCAGCGAAGATGGGCATCTCCCGTGCGCCATCGGCAGCAAGCCGTGGTTCCTTGACCCTTGCGGCCGACCGCGGTGGCCGCCGCGGCCCAACGGTGCCGACAGCGCGCATGGAGTCGCTTGTCAGGGTATCCTTACAGGTGCAATGACTGCCGCCGGACTGCCCATCGATCTGCGCATCGAATCGCTCGACAAGCGATTCGGCGACGTCGTGGCGCTCCACGGTGCGGATCTGGAGATTCGACGCGGTGAATTGGTGTCGATCCTGGGTCCGTCGGGGTGTGGCAAGTCGACCCTGCTGCAGCTCGTCGCCGGGCATCTCGTACCGGATGGCGGACGCATCGAGATCGACGGACAGCTCGTCGCAGGTGACGGCACGCTCGTCCCTGCGCAGCGACGCGGCGTCGGCATGGTCTTTCAGGACTACGCACTCTTTCCGCATCTGACGGTGCTCGACAACGTCGCGTTCGGCGCGGTGTCCGCCACCGACCAGGGGCCAATTGCCCGGATCGGTGCGCGCCGCGCTCGACGGGCCGCTGCGCGTGAGGTACTCGCCCAGCTCGAGATCGCGCCGCTCGGATCGCGCTATCCGGGCGAGCTGTCCGGTGGCCAGCAGCAGCGCGTCGCGATCGCCCGCGCGATCGCGCAGCGACCACGGCTGCTGCTGCTGGACGAGCCGTTCTGCAATCTCGACGTGTCCACGCGCGAGCACGTGCGCGGCGAGATCGTGGAGCTGCTGCGCACGACCGGACTGACGTGCGTGTTCGTGACGCACGACCAGGAAGAAGCCCTTGCGGTGAGCGACCGGGTCGCCGTCATGCAGACCGGCCGCGTCATGCAGGTCGACGATCCCGAGACGCTGTATCGGCGCCCCTTCTGTCTCGAGGTCGCGGAGTTCCTCGGACGAACCAACGTGCTGCGCGGCCGCGCCAGCGCCGGACACGTGGACACCGAAGTCGGTCGATTCCCGCTGCCCGAAGGCGGCACCGGTGACGTCGAGGTGATCATTCGCCCCGAGCTCATCGACGTGCGAACGTCCGCGACCGGTCCCGCGATGGTCGTCGGTCGCGAATTCCGAGGGCACGACGTGCTCTACACGCTGCGCATGCCGAGCGGTGACACCGTCTGGGCGCATCGCCCCAGCGTGCACATGGCGAACGTCGGCGACCGCGTCGAGCTCTCGCCCCAGCCCGGTCCGGCTGCCCTGGTGGGCACCTCGACCGTCACGCCCACGATCTAGTCGCCTGCGCCCGAATCGCCTGGCGGAGCCGTGGAACCGCGCGCGGTGTCCACACCCGATCCGGGTCGGATCACGAGCAGCCACAGCGGGATCGCGCTGAGTGCGACGAGCACGAGTGCCGGCAGCGCCGCGTCCTGGTAGTCGGAGACGCTGGTCTGGTTCCAGATCTCCGTCGCGAGCGACTCGAAGCCCGTCGGGCGCAGCACGAGCGTCGCCGGAAGTTCCTTCATGACGGTCAGGAACACGAGCATCGCGCCCGCAGCGATGCCAGGACCCGCGAGCGGGAGCGTCACGCGCCGGAACGAGCCGAACATGCCCTGCCCGAGCCCGCGCGCCGCCGACTCCAGCGCCGGGTCGATCCGTTCCAGCGCTGCGCGCGTCGCACCCACGGCTTGTGGCAGGAATCGAATGACGTACGCGACCACGAGCAGCGTGAGCGACTGGTACAGCCAGAATGCCGTGCGTGTGGCGAAGTACGTGAGCCCGAGCGCCGCGACGAGGCCCGGGAGTGCGTAGCCCCCGTAAACGATCGTCTCGATGATCGATGGCAGTCGACCCGGAGCGCGCACGAGCAGGATCGCCACCGGCAGCGCGAGCACGGCGGCCGCGCCGGCCCCCAGTCCCGATGCCACGAGCGATGCTCCTGCCGCCCCTGCCGTCGCCGCGATCCTGTCGGCCCAGAGTCCATCTGCACCGAGGCTTGCGAGCCACCACGACAGTACCGCGAGCGGGATGACGAGCGAGAACAGCGCCACGGTCGTCACGAATGCGAGTGCCGGCCACCGCCATCGGCCCAGTCGAACCGGTTCACGATCGTCGCGCGCGGCGATGCGTCGGCGCGCTCCGCGCTGGTCGCCACGCAGCACGCGTCGCTCGATCGCGAGCACGCCGAACGTGATGGCGCAGAGCACGAGGCCCAGGATCGCCGCGCCCTCGCGGTCGAACAGCGCGCCGTAGCGCAGGTAGATCTGGCGCGTGAACGTGTCCACGCGCAGGATCGACACGACCCCGAAGTCACCGAGCGCGTACAGCGCCGCGAGCAGGCTGCCTGCGACGATCGACGAACGCAGCTGCGGCAGCGTGGCACTCCGGAACGCCTGCCACGACGTACGGCCCATCCCGCGTGCCGCCCGCTCGAGCGACGTATCGATGCGTCGCCAGCTCGCGGCGACGAGCAGCAGCACGTAGGGGTACGTGAACAGCACGAGCACCACGAGCGCGCCACCGAAACCGTAGATCTCCGGCAGTCGCTCCACGCCGAGCGGCGCGAGCAGTTCGCGCAACATTCCGCGCGGACCGAATGCCCCGAGGAGCGCGAACGCGCCGACGTAGCTGGGCACGACGAGCGGCAGCGCGCCGACCAGCGCCCAGATCCGTCGCGCCGGCAGGTCGGATCGCACCACCAGGAACGCATAGGGTACGGCGATCGCAATCGTTCCGATCGCCACGAGCAGCGACAGTGCGAGGCTTCGCGCGGCGATCGCCACGAGATCCGACTCGAGGGTCGAACGCCACGCGTCGCTGCCGGAGCCGCCGGCACGCACGAGCAGGTAGGCGATCGGGATCGCGGGCAGGATCGCCACACAGCATGACAGCACGACGAGGAGCCGCCGTGGGCCCGTGCCCAGCGACGGCTCCGACTGTCCGCGACGGTGTCGAGCGCGTGTCAGCTGCCCAGCCCCGACTCGCGGATGAGTGCGACGGTTGCTTCGAGCTCTTCGCCCAGGTTCGACAGGTCGACGTCGGGAGCCTTGATGCTCGCGAGCGACGGCAGCTCCCGGTAGCGCTCGTTGCTGGCGATGTCAGTCGTCACTGACAGCGGGTACTCGCGCTCGGGTGCGTCGTTCACGATGAACTCCTGGCCTTCGGTGAGCATGAACTGCACGAGCTGTTCGGCTGCGTCGCGGTTGTCGGCGCTCGCGAGGATGCCGATCGCGGAGGTGTTGACCAGGTTGCCGATGTCGTTGGGGGCGAAGAAGTGGTTCGCGATCGGCAGGTCGGCGTCCTTCTCGAGTCGCTCCCACAGGTAGTAGTGGTTGACCAGTCCGACCTCGACCTCGCCCTTGCCGACCGCATCCACGATCGGGCCGTTCTTCTCGTAGATCTGCGCGTCGTTCTCGACGAGACCCTCGAGGAACTCCTTGGTGCGCTCGTCACCGAGCTCGAGGCGCATCGCCGTGACGAACGCGATGAACGAGGCATTGGTCGGAGCCACGCCGACCTTGCCCTTCCACTCGGGCTCGAGTACGCCGAACACGCTCTCGGGCAGGTCCGTCTCGGAGTATTCGTCCGTGTTGTACACGAGCGTGCGCACGCGGCCGGTCACCCCGGTCCAGCGACCCTGGCGGTCGCGGAACTGGGCGGGCACGTCCGCGACGAGCTCGGCCGGAAGCTCGGCGAGCAGCGGCTCGATCACGCCGATCGCGCCGGCGTCCTGCGCATAGAACACGTCGGCGGGGCTGCGGTCGCCCTCTTCCTGCAGCTGGGCAGCCATCGCGGCGGAATCGGCGTAGCGCACTTCAAGGTCGATGCCCGTTTCCTCCTCGAAGCGCTCATAGAGCGGCTCGACGATCTCCTTCTCGCGGCCCGAGTAGACCACGAGCGCATCCGAGGATCCGGATTCGGCCGAGTCGTTGGAGGAGCCCTCGTCATCGGAGGCGCAGCCGGCGACGATGGTGGCTGCGATCGCGACGATCGCGAGGGTCGACAGGCGCGCCAGGGTCCGGCGCGGGGCGGGGCGGGGGGTCATGGGGAGAGTGCTCCTTGCTGGGATGTCGAGGCTCGCATCCGGCGCGAGCAAGGGCGACCATACACACTCGGCTCGCAACATGTAAGGCCTGCCTTACACGCTCGTCGCGCGCCCTAGAATCGTCGCCACCGACGGAATGCCAGCACGAACGCGACGAGCACCGCGAAGATGATGCCGGTGATGATCGAAAACGCGTGTGGGTGCTCCTGGAACGGAAGTGCGACGTTCATGCCGTACAGACCGGTAATGAACGTCAGCGGGAGGATGATCGCGTTGATGACGGTGAGCGTGAGCAGCGTGTCGTTGAGCCCGTGCTGGACGACGGTCTCATTCGTGTCCTCGAGGGCTTCCACGACTTCCTTGTAGTTCTCGAGGATGTCCCAGATGCGCTTGCCGGCGTCGATCACGTCGTCGAAGTACAGCTCGAGCGAACCGGTATAGCGCGCCGCGGTCTTCGCCTCGAGCACCCGCAGCGTGGCGATCTCCGGACCGATGATCTTTCGGTAGGCGATGATCTCCTGCTTGGCGTTGGAGATCTGTCGCACCATCTCCTTGGATCGACCCTCGAAGATGCCGTCCTCGATCTCGTCGAGCTTGTGGCCGATCTTGTCGAGGATGGGAAAGCAGTAGTCGAACAGGTCGCTCAGGACGGTGTAGAGCACAAAGCCCGCACCCTTGGAGAAGATCTCGTCGCGGAACTGGGCGTCTGCCTGGGAACGGTGGAACACGCGGCCGAGGGCGCGAAGCGGCTGGCTCGAACAGGTGATCAGGTAGTCGGGTCCGACGAACACGTCGAGTTCGGCCGTGCCAAGCCGACCGGCGCTCTTGTCGTACCACGGAAAGTGCAGGACCACGAACAGGTAGTCGGCGTACTCGTCGACCTTCGGCCGCTGTCGTCGCGACAGCACGTCTTCGTAATCGAGTTCGTGGAAGTCGAACTCCTTGGCGACGGCCGCCATCTCGATCGTGCCCGGGCGCTCGATGTTGAGCCATCGCAGCGCTCGAGCATTCTCGGTGGCGGAGACGTCCACGCGCTCGATCCGCGGTGCGCGCTCGGCCACCGCGGCGGGAAGCTTGGGACCTCGAGGCCCGCGACGTATGCGTGAGATCAGCGGCACTGTGCAGCAATGGTACCCCGTCGGGTCGCCGACACGAGGTCGGGCGCCGCGCTGGCACGCCGCTGGAGTACCCCCGGCTGGAGTTGAACCAGCGCACATGGCTTCGGAGGCCAATGCTCTATCCACTGAGCTACGGGGGCGAGTGGTAGAGGAATCCTACCGGCTGGTTCGCGGAGAGGCCTTGTGGTCTCGAGGATGGCTCACGCGTGCGCGCATGTGCCCAATAGCTGGTCGCGGGGCGGCCTCGCGACCATCTCCAACGACTGATCCGACGCCGTGACGTGCAATCGCTGGATCCGTACGTGCTTCGAATCAAGCGACATTCCTGAGACCCGAGGCAGTGAACCTCAAGACTTCGTAAATGTGGGTGAGGTTCACGGCATTTCGGGGTTCTGGGCCGGAGTAACCCCGTCCGGGCTGAAGCGCTCAAGTCGCGTTGCAGTGGACCGATAGGGACGGGCAAGGTTCGCACCCAAAGGAAACACATACATGCGCAAGCTCCAGCGACATCGTCGCTCGCTGACCTGGATCGCAAGCCTCTCGGCCGCTGCTGTCGTCGCCACCGTTGGCGCGACCGCCGTGCTCGCCGAAGGCCCCGCGTGCACCACCGCGGACGGCCAGGTCATCACCCAGGAAGAGGCCGCTGCGGATCCGACGCTCTGCCCGGAACCCGGACCCGAGCCGGAACCGGACCCCGCACCCACGGATCCAGCCCCCGCGGACCCGGCTCCCACCGATCCGGCACCGACGGACCCGACCGCGACCGATCCCGCTCCTGCGGACCCCGCGCCACCCACGCCGGCGGATCCGACGCGGACCACGGCTACGCAGCCGACCGCGACCGAGCCAGCACCGACGACGCCGGCCCCGACGCGCCCGACCAAGCAGACACCGCGACCGGTCGCGCCGAAGCCCGCCGCGGACCCGGTGGAGGAGCAGGCCACGCAGGTACTCAAGGCCAAGCGATTCCAGGCCGCGCCGTTCCGCGACGCCCGGACCTTCCGCGAGCAGTTCGAGCCGGCGGGACGAATCCCGGCACAGCCGAAGATGTCCGAGGCGGACGCACAGCTGCTGGCTGACGCCGCGAAGGGCACCAGCACGAGCTGGGCGACGATGACTGCGGTTGCGTGGCTCGAGTCACGATGGGACGACCCGAGCGCCGGCGGCATCGTCGGACGACGACTGACCCCTGCAGCGTGGCGTGCCTACGGCACCGACGGTGATGGTGACGGTCGCGTGACCCGCTCGAGCCGAGCCGACCAGGCCAAGACCGTCGCGACGTTCCTGGCGGAATCCCGATCCCGTGACCGAGCCGCACTCGAGGCGTACTTCTCCGGCACCAAGCGCGACGTGATGGCCGAGCGAGCACTGTTCCTCGCCGACTACTTCGACGCGCTCGGCCAAGAGGCACTCGTCAACGGGCTGGACGATCCAGCGACGCGCGCCGCGCTCGAGGATCGAACGCTGTCCGACGACACGATCGAGATCTACGACGGTGGTCGAAGCGACATCGAAGCAGGCCTCATCGATCCCCGCGTGCTCGTGACGATGCGATTCCTCGCGAACCGCTACGAGAGCGTCACCATCTCGTCGCTCGTCAGCGGTCATGGTGTCTACACGTCCAGCGGGAACGTCTCGCTGCACTCCTACGGTCAGGCGATGGACATCGCCGCGCTGGGTGGCGAATCGATCCTCGGGAACCAGCAGCGCGGTGGCAAGACCTGGCACGCGGTGCAGGACGTGCTGCTCCTGGCAGAGGCGATGCAGCCGGTGGAGCTCATCTCCCTGTGGGAAATGGGCGGTCCCTCGTTCGCAGCCTCCGATCATCACGACCACATCCACGTCGGATGGAAGACCCAGGAGGGACCAGCCCTCGCGAGCTATGGCAGCTTCGACCCTGCCGACTGATACATACCGGCGGCGGTCACCCGATCACGGGTACCTCGCCACTCGCGGCAGCCACGTGCGCCGCATCATCGCGGGCATCGTCCTGCAGGCGACCGAGGTCCATTCGGAGTGGGATACTTCACTCTGAATGGACCTCGACGTCGTCTTCCTGGGAACTGCCGCATCCGTGCCGTCGTCGGGACGCGGACTGTCGAGCATGCTCATCCGCCGCGGGGGAGATCGCCTGCTCATCGACTGCGGCGAGGGCACCCAGCGCCAGTTGATGCGCTCGACCGGTCTCGCCGACCTCGACGTGATCCTCATCACGCACCTGCACGCAGACCACGTGCTCGGCCTGCCGGGGCTGGTCAAGACCTTCGGCCTGCGCGATCGAGACAAGCCACTGGTGATCGCCGGACCACCCGCGCTGCAGCAGTTCTGGGCCGCGATGCGACGTACGGTCATCGGCACCCTCCCGTATGACGTGGAGATCGTGCCCGTGCACCACGAGGTCGCGTGGAGCGGTGACGGCTACCGCGTCACGGCGATCCCCACCGAGCACGGCGTCCCGAGCGTCGGATATGCGCTCGTGGAGGAGGACCGACCCGGCAGGTTCGACGTCGCTCGAGCCCGTGAGCTGGGTGTGTCCAACGTCGCCGACTACGGGGTGCTGCAGCGCGGCGGATCGGTCGTCGCCGACACGGGTGACACGGTGCAGCCGGAGGAGGTGCTCGGCGAGCATCGCCTCGGTCGACGCATCGTCTACTCCGGCGACACGGCAGCATGCAGCGCCGTTCGGGAGGCCGCGCGCGACGCGACGCTGCTCGTCCACGAAGCGACGTTCCTGCACGAGGACGCCGAGCGTGCACGAGCCACACGCCACTCGACGGCGCTCGATGCCGCACTCACCGCAGCCGCCGCGAACGTGCACCTGCTGGCGTTGACCCATGTCTCGACCCGCTACGCGCCTCGCATGCTCGCGGAGGAAGCTTCGACCGCGTTCGAGAACGTCGTCGTCGCACGCGACTTCGACCGCATCGACCTGCCGTTTCCCGAGCGTGGGGAACCGGTGCATGAGCCACGCGGCGGGCGTCCACGGCGCGAGCCGGCCGAGGCGGTCACGTCCGAACCATGACGACGCCGACGACGAGCATCGTCATCCTGACGCGCAACGAACTCGAGTACACGAGACGGTGCATCGAGGGCATTGCGCGCACGACACCCGAGCCGCACGAGCTCGTGCTCGTCGACAACGGATCGACTGACGGCACCCTCGAGTACCTGCGCTCGATTCCCGGCGCGATCGTCGTCGAGAACGGTCGCAACCTGGGATTCGGGGGCGGCTGCAACATCGGCATCGCCGCAAGCTGCGGCGATCGGATACTGCTGCTCAACAACGACGTGGTGCCGTCCGCCGGCTGGCTTGCCGAACTGCACGCGGCGCTGGACTCCAGCCCGCGGGTGGGCCTGGCGGGGCCCCGCTCGAACCGAATCGTGGGAGTCCAGGTCGTGGAGGAGGTCGGCTACGACCAGGACTCACTGGACGGGCTCGATTCATGGGCCGGAAGGTGGCGCGCCGCCGAGACGGGCCGGCTCACTGCCATCCCACGGCTGGTGGGATTCTGCATCCTCATGGAGCGCGCGGTCGTCGAGCGCATCGGCGGCTTCGACCTGCGCTACGGGCTCGGGAACTTCGAGGACGACGACCTGTGCCTGCGAGCCGGCGTGGCCGGGTTCGAGTGCCGCATCGCGCATGGAGCATTCCTGCATCACTACGGCAGCCGGACGTTCGCGGGCGAGGGGATCGACCACACCGCATCGATCGTCGAGAACTATGCCCGCTTCGCTGCGGCGTGGCGACTGACGCCGGAAGAGCTCGATCCCGCGACGCACGGCTATCCGGCGGACCGGCTCGTGTCGAGCACGGCATTCGATCCCCAGCGCCATTTCGCGCCGCTCGTGGGCAGCGCCGAAGATGCCGAACGCGTCGAGCTCGATGGTCGGCGCGGACGTGTCGTGCTCGTGTGCTGCGATCGTCTGGACCCCGCGGCAACCGCGGAGGTGCTGCACGCCGCGTGCGCGTCGTTCGGACCACACGACGACGTGACGATCGTCGTTCGCATCGATCCTCGCGACGCGACATCACCGGTCCTGCTCGACGACGCGGCGGACGAGGTGGGCGACGATCGACTGCCGGACATCGTCGTGGTCCCGTCATCGGACGAGGACGACCGTCCTGTGCTGCGCATCGCGGACGAGGTCGTCGTCCACGGCAGGTTCGGGCCGGCACGACGCCTGCTCGCCGACCACCTGGGCGTGACGTGCGTCACGCCCGAGCAGCTGGCTGGTCAGCGCGGCTGATTGTGCACGCGCTGGTCGGGTGCGGGCTCGACCGGTACGTCCTCGGTGGTGGGCAGTGCAAGCAGCTGGACGAGTTCGGCGACGGAGCGATGCTGGATGATGACCTGCTCGTTCGGGTGGATGAGACCCACCTGCGGGTCGCGACCCAGTCGCTCGGAGTTCGAGGTGACGAGCTGCGTGAAGTGCTGCGAATCGAACTCGTGCGGTGCCGTGCCGTCGGACATGTCGGCGATGCGCCAGTACGAGTCGTTGGGCTGCACCGTGTAGACGGCCTCGCCACTGTCGTTGAACGCGACGTTCTGCTCGGGCAGCAGGTTCTGCTGCTGGGCCTGCGTCAGCACCTGCTGGCGCCGCTCCGGCGTCGAGTAGTCGATGTCGACGGTGCGGACGGTCGGCTCGGGTGTCGCGTCAGGCGCTCCGGACGGCGTCGCGGGACTCGTCTTGTTCGGGCGATCGTTGGCGGGACGGTCGCTGCCGGACGGCTCCGTCGGTCGCGGTGTGTCGGTCGGTGTGGCCGACGACGAGCGTGGCGCGTCCAGGATTCCGTCGATCGGCGTGATGTGCTGCTCGATGGCCTCGAGGGATTCGGGTGACAGCGCCGAGAGGTCCGTCTCGATCGAGTCGTTGAGGTACGCGATCTCCGTGTCGATCGCGACAGATCGACCGGCTTGGCCCTCGACCGCGTCACGAGCGGTGTTGTAGCGGCCGAAGATGTCCTGCAGCTCCTGCGCGGCCTGGTGGCGGAGCGCGATGCGGGTTGATTCCTCGGTGTCGTCGATGCTGGTCAGGTACTCGCCGATCTCCTCGGCGGACTTGCCCTGGAGATGGTCGTCGTCCTGGCCCTGGACCTCGGCGAACTGCTTGAGCTTGTCGGGATCGCCATGGAAACGCTCGGCGAGTCGGTCGAAGTCGACCTCGGTCGTATCCCAGTCGTCGCCGAACCAGTCGTTGCCTTCGTAGAACTGGCCACCGTTGGCGTTGAACTGCTCGATGTGCTTCTGGGCTTCGGTGCGCAGCGCCTGGTAGTCGTCCTTCGCGTCGGCGGAGGTCGCGGCGGCGAGCGTCACCTTCTCCGCTTCCAGGGTGCCGACGAGCGCGAGCTTGTCCTCGACCACGTCGACGACCTGCGCTTCCTCGGCTGCGCGCTGCGCGCGTCGTTCGCGCAACGCCTCCAGACCGACGGAGGCGCCGGCAGCTTCGAGCTGGGAGATGCGCTCGTCGATCTTGTCGAGTCCCTCCGAGCCGCGCGATTCCGCAAGCGTCTTCACGCGCCGCTCGTGCTCGGTGGGCTCGAGCACGGAACTCGCGTTGACGACGGGCTTGCCATCCTCGATCTTCACGCGACCGTCGTCACCGCGCACGAGGTCGTCGCCCTGTGCCTTCCGGACGGCGTCGGTCAGGCGGGACTGCTCGCTCGTGAGGACTTCGGCGGTGGCCGTCGGCGACTTGTCGAAAGCAGTCTTCTCCTTGGCGGAGATCGCGCCATCCTTGATGGCTTCCTTGACCTGGTCGGTCGGGGTGACCGGAACCGACTTCGTCCGCTTCTCGTTCGTGACCTCACGCGTGTGGAGGGTCGTCGTGGGCGTGGGGGCCGGCTTGCCACCGCCGCCACCGTCGACGAGCAGTCGACTACGGGTCGCCGTGCGAATACCAAGGTCACTGGCGTCGAAACGATCCTCGAAATGGCGATGCATGGTGGATTCCCCCTCCGTGGGTGCCTGCGCACTCCCTCCGAGGTCCATGCTGGGACGAACACCGATCACGGTAGTCGGCAGAAGTACCTAAGTTAGGGTGGATGGCCCGAATTCGCGCGGGGAATCGTCGCTCCTGCATGGTTTCCAGCGTGATCTGGCGGTTCAAGCGGGGTGTCAGGCGCGCCGAATCCACCCGCATGACCACAGAACCGAATGCCCCAGCGCGCCGCTTCCGCAGCGGCGCCGTCGTCGCGTCGACCCCCGAAGCGCGTGTTCGCGAGCTGCTCGGCGACGGCGTTCGCATGTATGCGGTCTACGAGGACCAGCTGCGCGAGGCTGGCCAGGCCGGCGACGTGGAGCTGGTGCTGCGGCTCGCGGCGGTTGCCGCCGAATGCCCGGATGGCCAGCGTGCGTATGCGGCGCAACGACTGGCGGCATCGCTCCTGATCGCGATGGCATCGCAGCATGGACGCGAGGCTGACGCCCGCATCGCGCCGCTGGACGCAGTCGTTCGCCTGCTCGTGCCGGTGCTCGATCGCACGCCGCACGAGCCTGAGCTGCTCGACCTGCTGGGCGTCGCGACCTACGAACTGGGCGACGCGACGCTTGCACGGCGCGTGTTCGGTGCCGTCTGCGAGCTCGAACCCGACCATGAGACGGCACGTACGCACCTGCGATCGGTCGCGGCAGCGCTGCGCAGCGGCGGGACGCCCAGCGCGACCTCGCCCCAGCGCGCGCCGGCGCTCGCCGACGCGCGCACGACCATCCGCTCGATCGTGGATCGTGCGGCCCGCCTCCCGGAGCGATCGATATCCCTGTGCATGATCGTCAAGGACGAGGAGGACATGCTGCCGGGCTGCCTGTCGGCCGTCGCTCCGTTCGTCGACGAACTCGTGATCGTCGATACCGGTTCCTCGGATCGCACTCGCGAGATCGCGTCCGAATACGGCGCAAAGGTCGTGGAGTTCGAATGGAACGGCTCCTTCAGCGATGCTCGCAATGAATCGCTGCGGCACGCAACCGGCGACTGGATCCTCTGGCTCGACGCGGACGAGCACCTCGTCGCCGCCGACGGCCCGCAGCTGCGGGACCTCGCGCGACGCACATGGGTCGAGGGCTTCCACATCATCGAGACGCACTTCCTGGGTGCCGGCGACGGAGATACCGCCTCGCATGCGCCGATGCGCATGTTCCGCCGGCGTCCCGAACATGCCTGGCGCGGCACGGTCCACGAGCAGGTCCTGTGGGCGCTGCCGTCGTGGCTGCCCGGGCGCGTCCAGCACTCGACCGTCCGCGTCGACCACTACGGGTACCTGTCCTCGGTCGTGCAGGACCGCTCCAAGAACGAGCGCAACCTTGCGCTGCTCATGTCCCAGGTCGAGCAGGAGCGCACCGCGTTCACGTGTTTCAACATCGGCAGCGAGCACGCCCAGCTGGGGGCATGGCCGGACGCAAAGGCGTGGTTCGAAGAGGCGCTCACGCTGCTCAAGGCCTCCGGCGACGGGTGGCATCGCGACACGTGGGTGCCACTTCTCGTGAATCGCACTACCTCCGCGCGGCGCGTGACGGGCGACATCGACGGCGCGCTGGAGCTGGCCGGCGAGGCCCTCGAACTGTGGCCCGAATACACCGACCTCGAGTACGAACGCGCACACGCCCATGCTGATGCGCTCGACTGGAAACGTGCCGCGCAGCACGCGCGTGCAGCGCTTGCGATGGGCGATGCACCTGCTCGGTTCGTCGCGGTGTCGGGCAAGGGTACGTTCCAGGCGCGTCATCTGCTGGCAACTGCGCTTCGCGCAGCCGGCGATCACGCGGCGGCTCGCGAGCAGCTCGAGCTCGCGCTTGCGGAGGCGCCGTACTACCTGTCATCGCTGACCGAGCTCACGGACCTGCTGCTGCGCTCCGGCAGCGACCCGGCCGAGGTGTCGGCAGCCATCGATTCCGTGCTCGGAGACCGAGCCTGGAGCGCGCAGCCGAACGTCATGGTCGGTGCCGTGTTTCACGAGGCAGGCGCATTCGACGCGGCCGAGGTTCGCTACGATCGGGCGCTCGCTGCTGCTCCCGCATCCGCGACGGCTCGCGTCGCACGTGCGGAGCTCCGGCTCGCGCAGCGCCGGCTCGCCGAAGCGTGGGATGACGCGATGGCCGTCGACGAACTCGATCCGTTTGCCGGCATGGCCGGCATGACCGCATTCCTGGCTGCGGTCGCGATGGGAGATGCCAGCAAGGTCGTGGCACCCGCCGAGCGCATCGCCCGCTCGACGACCGTGCCGGCGGTCGAGCGGTCCGTGTACGTCGCCTGGCGACAGCTGCTCGATCCGGACGACGCGGTGCACGTGATCGTGCCGACCGGTCCCGATGCGGCTCGCGTACTGGTTCGCAACCTCGAGGCGCTCGCGCGACTCGAAGCGACCGATGCGTTCGAGCTGCTGCACGGGCTCGGCACGCGGATCATTCCGGACGGTCGCCAGCGCGGGCTGCGCATGGCGGACCTGTATCTGCGCCTGCAGTTCGCGGACATGGCGGGCGAGGAACTCATGCTCGTCGCCCAGGAGCACGGTCCCGATGCCGTCGTCCTTGCTGGGCTGGGCAAGGTCGCCACCATGAAGCAGATGTGGGAGGACGCGGAGATCTTCCTGAGCGAAGCGGTCCAGCTCGATCCGACGCAGCAGGAAGCGACGCGTCTGCTCGCGGCGGTCAGGGACCGGATCGCGGGATGACCGACTTCTTGCACACGACCCTGTATGCGGGGATTGCCTCAAGCACGGCCCCTGCACGGCCGATGTCTCATACAAGCCGCCAGACGACGTGAGCAGGAGATGATGGCTTCTATCGGTCATGATGCATATCGGACGAACGCGATCGAGACCGCGTCTCCCGAGCAGCTGACGCTCATGTGCTACGACGGTGCGCTGCGATTCATGCGGCGCGC
>JBBQUY010000071.1:0-18721 GCA_038212015.1 Gaiellales bacterium
CCGTTCGAGCGGTGGGGTCGGGATGCGCGACGAACCCGCTTCCGATCGTGATTCCCTGCCACCGCGTGCTGCGCACGGGCGGTGAACTCGGCGGCTACCTGGGCGGCGTCGCGAGCAAGCAGTGGCTGCTCGACCACGAGCGAGCGCTTGCCAGCTGACGACGCCGTGCCCCGACCCCGCGGCGGCTGGCCCGGCGACCGGAGGTCGGCGCGTCAGCGAGATCGATCAGGAATCGACGAGCGCGCGACGCTGCGCCTTGAAGGCCGTCTCGAGCACGGAGAGCTTGGTCTCGATCCGGGCGTCGACTTCGCCGACCGGCGAGACGAGCACCACGCCGCCGACATCCACCCGTTCGTCGGCGATGATGTCGACGCGACCGCCACCCGACACGAGTCGCTCGATCTCGCGTCGAGACGCTTCGACCGCCGCCATGTCGTGTGGGCTGACGCGAACTTCGAGTGCCGTGGACGGTTCGAGCTCGGAGATCGCGGTCTGGACGATCGTGGCGACGAGGTTGGGGTCGGCCTGCAGGTGCGCACCGATCACCTTGCGCGCGATCTGCAGCGCCAGGTCGGCGAGCGCGCCTTCGTGCTGCAGCGCGAGTCGATGTCGCTCCTGCTGTGCCGAGGTCAGCGTGGCCATCACCTCGAGCAGCTGCGACTGCACCTCCGCCTGCGCTCGCGCGATGCCTTCCTGGTAGCCCTGGTCGCGGGCGCCGGAGCGCAGCGTTTCCGCGAGCTCCTGCACTGCGGGACGCATGCCATGCACCATGCCGACGATCTGCTGCAGCTCGCCGAGGGTGTGCTGGAGCTCCGTCGGCTCGACGCCGGCGAACGCCGGGTCGGGTGCCTGCTCGGTGCCTGCGTTTCCACGCGGATCTGCCGGCATCGGAAACTGCCCGTCGTCGAACGTGTTGCCCTTGATTACTCGCGCCATGTCTTCACCGTACCCGTGATCGGCCCCGCGCTCACGCAGGCATTCCCGTCCACGCCAGCGGCGTGGTGCTCAGCAGCTGGTGATGCTCGCGCATCGCACGCGGCACGACGGTCCGTGCGATCGCCGCGACGACCGTCGCCAGCAGGGCCGGGGAGCTCGTCGCGAGCTCGGCCTGCCGCACCCGTGCGTCCTCGATCGCGGCACGTGCGGTGGCGTCGAGGTACAGCTGCAGCGCGGCTCGCGCGTTCACGTCGAGGCGATCGAGCACGATCGCCCATGCCTCTGCACGCTCGCCCTGCATGGCTCGCGCGATCGCGGCCGGGTGCAGCTCGCGCAGCCGATCGAGTGGATCCGTCGCCGTCGGGGCCTGGCCGCCGGGCGCGCCACCCATCGGTGCCGACACGTCCCCGGACATCGCGGGGACCCTGCCGAGCTGCTCGACCATCGTGTCGGCTTCGGCGGTGCGCCGCGCATGCACGCGATCGGCCATCTCGTGGATCATCTGTCGCCGCGTCGCGATGTCGGTGGAGAACTGTCCGTGCGGCCGGTTGTCCGGCTGCGAGGCAAGGTAGTCGCGGATGCGCTGCGCGATGGATTCGTCCATCTTGGCGAGCACGTTCTCGCGGGTCTCGGGGCTCAGCAGCTCGAGCTTGGCGGCGGCATGTCGGACCGCGACCATCGTCGGGTCCTCGACCACGGCGCCGCCACCGCCTTCTGCGGTCATGCCGTCAGGTGCCATCTCGTTGGGGGAAGTGTCAGTCATGATCGTCCGTGATCGGGGGAGGTCATTGGCTCGTGCTCGCGTCAGGATCGCATCGTCGGTTCAGGTGCGCTCGGCGCGCCGAACAGCGCGTTGAGGTCCTGTGCCAGGTGGTCCGGATTCTGCTGTGCGAAGTTTTCGAACAGGCGCTGCTCGTTGCGGAAGGAGGATTCGAGGCGCGCTCGCTCGGCGTTCATCGCGGTCGATCGTCGCCAGAGCAGGAGCACCGCGGTCAGCATGCCGATCACGAGGGCAGCCATCGCGGCCATCGCCCACGTCGGCATCTTGGTGGTCTGGATGACCGGTCCGGTGGCAGGCGCCTGCTTCGCGGCGCTGGCGTTCTCCTTGATGAGCTCGAGATCCTCGTTCCTGGGCTTGTCGCCGTTGCCCGCGCCGAACGAGGACATCTTGACGACGGGTGCCGGATCGCCGCGCTTGGCATTGATCTGCGACGAGAGCAGGCTCATCACCGCGAGGCGCTGGTCTTCGGTGACGTTGTCCTTGTCCAGGATCACGCTGATCGCCAGCCGGGTGACGTCGCCGGCCGGATCCATCGAGACTTCCTCGGTCGTGTTGGGCTGCGAGGAGATGTCCTCGACCTTCTGGCCAGAGCCCGACTGCGTGCTGCGGTTGCCGATCGGGCCGCGCGTCTGCTTGGTCGCGGTGCGGGTGCGAGCGACCGAATCGATCGTCGGCTCGACGGTGAGCACGAAGCGGTCGCTGCCGCCGAGCAGCTCCTCGAGCTTGTTGCCGATGTTGTTCTCGTGGCAGGAGCGAACCGCGGCGCGCTTGGTCTCGACCTCGGTCGCCGCTGCGATGTCGGCGCAGCCGAGCGCCATCGAGGAGCTGGCCTTGCTGGAGTCGCTGCCGCTCGAGGAGCTGCCGTCGAAGAGCGTCTGCAGCTGGTCGTCGGTGATGCTGACGCGCTGGAGCGTCGTGCCGACGGCGCCGCTGATCGCGCGAGCTGCCTGCTCGGCGTTCCAGTCGTCCTGCATGTGCTTGGGCAGGAACACCTGGACAACGACGTTCATCGACTTCTCCGGGCCGAGCAGGGTGCCGTTCTCCATCTGCGAGACCTGCACGTTCGCGGCGATCGCGCCGGCTGCGAGCACCATGCCCTGCACCGCCTTGGCGGCCTCGCAGTTGTTGGCGCGCTCGTTGGCGGCCTTGGTCGCGGTGAATCCGGGAGCTGCCGGGCAGGTGATCTTCTTGGCGAGGCCGGTGCGGTCCTTGATGCCGCTCTCAGCGAGTGCCTGCGCGGCGTTGGTCGCCTCGCTCTCGGGTACCGTGAGCATGAACGTCGCCTTGTCCTGTGAACGATCGGACTCGATGCCGTTGCGCTCGAGCACCTGCTCGGCGACCTCGTAGACACCCACGTCCTGGGTCGCGATCACCTCGACTGCCGGTGGTGGCTTGAGCATCATCGACCACGCGAGGAACGCGACGATGAGCGCAAGCAGTGCCGGGATGGCGATGCGGGCTGCGAGGGGGAGGTTCGTGTAAACGGCCATGTGGGGTGCCTCGGGGGAGGGATGGTGCTGATTCTCTTGGGGTGTGAAGCCGATTGGGGGCGGCTGCACCGTGACGCCGCACGCGACGACACGTCTCCATGGAACAACGGTTTTGCGTTTTTGTCTACATGATCTGCGTGAGCCTCATCAGGTTCAGGGCGACGAAGGGCCGCGCGAGGTTGCGGGAGGGGCCGCTCGCGACGTCACGTCTCGTCCGTCGAACAACGTCGCGAGGTTCTCGTCGAGGATCGTCACGAGCTGGGTCGTCGTACCGACCTGCCCGCTGATGACGCGGGCGGCCTGCTCCGCATCCCAGCTGCCGTGCATCGGATCCGGGAGATACACCTGTGCAGTCACGTACAGGAGGTATTCCGGGCCGAACTGCTCGTTGCTTCGCGTCCGCCTGACCTGGACGTTCGCGCCCAGCGCTCCGGCCTCAAGCAGTGTTTCCTGCACCGCGCGCGCCATTTCGCAGGAATCGGCGCGTTCGGTATCGGCTCGGGTAGCCCTGAAGCCCAGTGCCGGACAGTCGGTCCGGATTGCGGCGCGCGCCGCATCCGATTCTGGCCCTGCTGCGTCGCCCGTGCCGCGTGCGCCGATCCCGATCCCGGCCACGAACACGCCGGCAATGACGAGGATGCTGCACGCGCCGAGCGCGAATGCACGGGGAGCCGAAATCGCCATGCGGGGCCTTTCCATCGGGGTCCTGTGGTCGGCGCGCCGAGGGGAGCGGCGCGCCGGGGACCGGCGATTGGAGCGAGCGACGATCGAGCTCGCTCGAATCGTCCGAGCGTATGAGCCGGCGGTCCCGAAGGGACCCCCGAGGTCGTGACCGTGGGGATTCGGCTCAGACCTGCATCTGGAAGAGGGTTCGCACGGCGCTGACGGCGCTCGAGATGGTTCGTGTCGCCATCTGGATCTCGACGCCGGCCTTCGCCGATGCGAGTGCGATCTGGTGTGGATCGATCGACGTGTCGCCGGCGGCAAAGCGCGCCGTCAGCTCACTCGAATGCTTCTTGCTGGCGCTCGGATTGTCGATCGCCATTGCCTTGAGAGCGTCGCCGAAGGAGGCACCCTGGGCCTCGGTCGCCGACTGCATCGGCATGCCGCCCACGCCCATGCCACCGGCACCGCCGCCGCCATCGCCCAGGCCCATGCCCGAATCGGCGAGACCAGACAGCGGTCCGCTGCCGCCGGACAGGCCGCCCGTGCCGCCGAGCCCGTTGAGCGGGTTGCCGCCGGCTGCGCCGCCCATGCTTCCGATTGCTCCGATGCCCGACATCAGCTACCTCGTCCAATCTCCAGTGAGCTGAGCGCCATCGACTTGAGCAGCGTGGCAGCCTTGATGTTCAGGTCGTAGGCGCTCTTGGCCTGCATCATGTCGGTCGTCGCCATGAACGCCTTCTGGCGCTCATCGAACGGCTGACCTGCAACCTGTCGCACCCGGGCGACGTTGACGGCACCCTCGGTGGCGTCGAGGCCGCCGATCGAAGAGGCGCCCTTTGCGGAGCCGCCGTTGCCGACACCGTTGAGGGCGGCCTTGAAGCTTGTCGCGCGCAGGTCCACTTCCTGGCGCTTGTAGCCCTTGGTGTGGATGTTCGCGATGTTCTCGGCTGCGATCTCGGACCGGAACCGGTGCACGGACATCGCGCCTTCGGCAACGTTGATGGCGTCGAAGATTCCCATCGTTCAGCCTCCTTAGCCGCGGCCCATTTCCGCGATCACGCTGCGAACAGCGCTGATCTGGTTGGTCACCTGCTGGGTCAGCACGCGGAAGCGAACGTTGTCGTTCATCATCCCGCTGACTTCGGTGACTCGGTCAACCTTGCCGCCCTTGCCGGTCTTCTGCTGCGTGGCGAACGCGCTGGTGAGCGTGCCGCCCTCGCGTGCTGCACTGAGACCGGACTTGAACGTGGAATCCGCGCCGAACGGGTTGCCGAAGCGTGTGCCGGGGTCGTCGCCGTTCATGGCCGCGCCCAGGACCCGTTCGAAATCGACGGTCTTGGCGCGATAGCCCTTGGTGTCGATGTTGGCGATGTTCTCGGCATGCAGCTGCTGGCGCTTGGCGAGACCGTCAAGCGCAGCGGCGGCGATCGCATGGTTGCGACCGAGAATGCCATCGGTGGAGAACATCGGTGGGGGCCTTTCGGGGGTGTATGGGGAAGTCCGATGGGTGCCTGGGGAGGCGCGGACTCGTGATCCCACGTCTCCCTTGTACGACGGGTTCGGGGAATTGGCAAGGGGTCCGGCGCAGATCGCGTCCGGACCCCTCGATCCCTGCCTCCCCGACGAGGCCATTCGAATCGCGCGGCCTGGTCACAGGGTTGGTGTGATTGTCTGGTGCCGCACGATCGAACTCATGCGCCGGAGCTCGGCGTGGGAACACCGTACCGACGAGCATTGGCAACTACCAGCGCCCGTCGTTCACGGATCGTGCACCGCTGGTTCCGGATCAGGACGGCGTGGTCGGTTCTGGAGCCGGCATCGTCTCCGGCGGGAGCGGCGTGCCGATCGACGTGCCTGGGCGCACGACCGCGATCTCGCTCGGTCCATCGGGATCCGGCTGCAGCACGTCGCGCGTGTCGGTCGGCAGGCGCTCGAAGTCGCCGCTGATCGGTGCGATGACGGCAGGCTGGGCCAGGTCGGCATCGGGGCGAGGCTCCGCGGCGATCCAGACGGCGGCGAGCAGCGCGACGATGGCGATGAGCACCGCAAGGGCTTCGGCGTAGTCCCACAGCTGGGACTGGTCGGTGCTGACTTCCGCGCCGTGCACGTGGACGGTGCGGGTGGAATTCGGGGCGTTGGTGGCCATGGAATCGACCTCTCGGGCGGGAAGTGCGTGCTGGAGAGGTTCCCGCCCGCGCAGGATGTATGCCTGTCTGCGCAAGAACGTGTGCCGCCGCGGATCCGATAGCCGGTGGATCCGCGGCGGCGAGAAGGTGCTGTATTGGATCGGCGACGGCGCGACCGCACGTACGCGCGTGGTGCCGCTGGCCCTACCTTCTGTGGGTCACCGCGAAAGCGGCGCCCGTGTTGCGTGGGATGCGCGCTCCCGGCCAGGGGAGCGCACGGTCGCCGCTCAGGAGCGGCGGCCGATGCTTCAGACCGCGAGGAAGCCCTCGCCGTCGTTGAGCTGGTTGTCCAGCCGAAGTCGCTCGAGTGCGCGCTTGTGGAGCCGCGAGACGCTCGCCTTGGACGTGCCCATCAGGTTGGCGATGTCCTGCATGGTCATGTCCATCTTGTAGAGCAGTTCGCACACGTGGCGCTCGCGCTCGGGCAGGCGGCCGACGGCCGTCCACAGCGTGGTCTTCTCCAGGCTCTCCTCAAGCGGATTCTCCGAGGTGGAGGTCGCCAGCTCGAAGGCGGTGGAGAGGGCCTTGACGCTCGAGATGAAGCCGCTGACGTCGTCACCGGAGTTGCTCGATGCGTTCTCGCCGATGCTCTCGACGCTCTCGTTCCAGCCGGCTTCGGCGGGGCGACCCTGCGAGTGGGCTCGGAGGCCGTCGATGATCTCGCCGCGGATGCGGTAGGTGGCGAAGGTCTTGAACGACGCGGCGCTCGTCGGGTCATAGCGACGGGCGGCCTCCATGAGGCCGATGCGACCCTGCTGGACGAGGTCGGCCTTGTCGATGTGGCTCGGCAGTCGGCGCAGCATGCCGCGCACGATCTTGTCGACGAGTTCGAGGTTCTCCTCGACCAGGCGGGCCTGCCACGGTTCGAGGCGGAAGATTTCCTTCTGTCCGCGCTTGCGCTTGACGGGCTGCTCGGCAGCTGCGTCGACGGTGACAGGAGTGGTGGCGGCAGCGGCGTGCGCTGCCGAGTTCGGCGAGTGGCTCATTCGGCGTCTTCCCTTGCTTTCCAAAGCAACCGGGCAAAGGCACGTAGCGAGTCGTCGACGGGTTCGGCGGTGTCGGCGTCTCGTACCTGCCCGGTGGCGTTCCGTGCGGTTACTCAAACAGTGAACGACGGAATCTCGTCATTGGCAAGGGGGTATCGCGGACATTGTGTGGCCGGTTCTGCGTCGATTGGATGGCGCCCAGTCGCGGAGGGCGCAATTCCACGCTGATATGCGGGTTGCGGGCGTCGAAGTGGTAGCGAGTCAGGAGACGTTCCTGCCCCCGCGTGCGTGGGTAGCACCGTTGCGTGATGCAGAAGCTACGATCCAACGACTTCGAGGTGAACTTCCTCGAAGGCTGGCGCGACGCCAGTCAGACGGTGCTCATCGGACCCGAACGGCCGGTGTTCACCCCGAACGTCCAGATCCATCGCGAGCCCCTGCCCGACGAAGAGCTCGACGAGTTCTTCCGACTGCAGCGCGCCGAGCTCGCGGGGCTCGACGGCTTCCGGCTGCTCGACCATGGTGATCGGATGCTCGCTGGGGCGAAGGCGCTGTACCACGCGTATTCGTGGGAGCTGCCCAACCAGCCGGGGCTGCGCGTGCGTCAGATGCAGATGGTCACGCAGCGTGCCGGCACGCTGTACACGATCACGTCCAGCGCCCTGGAGGCGGACTGGGAGCACGTCGAAGCCGGCTTCGAGATGACGCTCGCCGGCTTCGCGTGGGTCTGAGCGACCAAGCTCCTCGTCGTCCGGCTTTCGTCTTCGCTCCTGCTCGCTCCTGATCTTCACGTGCGCACGCGCGCGAGAAACGCCAGTCCGTGTGCCTGCCGATAGTCGTGTCACGCACGCCGTTCGTCAGGAGCGTCCGTCGCGCTGGTCCACGCTTGGCGTGTTGCTGACGATAGTCGTGTCACGCACGCCTTTCGTCAGGAGCGTCGCGTCAGACGCCGACCGGGAATCGAATCGCGGGCGCCGCGGCGTGCAGCCGCGCGAGCTCGAGCTGGTTGAGCGCCGCGTTGATGCCGCCGATCTGCGCCTCGCTCGCGCGCGAGCGCAGCACCTCGGCCATGACCGGTGCCATCTCCGCGCGATAGTCGTGCCCGGTCTTTTCGAGGATGCCCGGCACGACCTTCGCGCCGTTGGCATTGTCGACGAGGCCCTGCACGCCGCTCACGCCCGGGTACCACTTCATCTTTCGGGGCACGCCTGTGCCGTGCTCGACCTGCGCGAGCCACTCGGGGCGCGTGAAGAACATGCGCGGCGACACCTTGTTGACCGGATCGTTGTAGTGGGTCAGCAGGAAGGCGCGCACGCCGTCACGCTGCTCGGCCGGCAGCGCCTTGAGCGTCGCGAGGTCGTTGAACTCGAACATCCGTCCGGCGTCATCGAGGCGCTGTCCCGACAGGCCGATGGCCTCGGCGCGCAGCTTCGAGAACCGCGGCGTGCCCACGTTGACGACGGCGTCCAGGCCGCTGTCGGCGATGCCGCTCACGCCACCACGCGCCAGGAACGAATCCTGGATGCCCCACGCACCGAGGCTCTCGCCGTACGCCATCAGCTTCGGTCGCTGGCCTTCAGGCAGCGTCTTGATGTGGTCGCCGAACTTATCGAGCACCTTGGCGAACAGGTCGGCTGCGTCATCACGCTTGCCGAAGGACTGGATGGATGGCTTGTTGCCGTACTGCATCGCGACGGATGCCACATCGCCACCGGTCAGGTACTCGGTCGCCGCCACCGGCATCGGATTGACGTGCCCGGTGCCCGACGGCAGGTACAGCATCACGTGCCTGCGCTGGAATGCCCCGGAGGTCAGCGCCTCGTCGAAGATCTGCTGCGCGAGCTGCTCCCGCGTTCCGGCATGCTGCATGCCGCCATAGATACGGATCGGATCCTTCACCGACGCTGCATCGGCGCCCATCACGCGCGCGATCTCCGCGGCGGGGGTCGCCTCGTTGAGAAACTTGACGCCCTGGCCGCCGGCCGCGCCGTCCGGCAGCAGCGAGCCGGGCCGCAGGGCGGGCACCGTTGCCATGTCGGCACGCATGCGTGTCAATTCGTCAAAGCGTGCCGCGTCGAATGCGACCGCATTCTTCGACGATCCCTGCGCGCCACCCGTCGAGGCAAGGTACGCGCGCTCGGCTTCCAGCGAAACTGCGCTCGAGCGTGCGCGCCCGAACACCATCGCGCCGACACCGAGCGCCGCGGCGCCGAGGATCGCCGCATGGGCCGTGGCAGCGCCGCCCGGAACGTGGTCCTTGATCCGGTCGACGAGGGCCTGTTCGCCGATGAGCGCGGCACCGACCACTGCGCCGCCCGCGAGTACTGCCGCCCCGGTCCGACCGGCTTCGAGCGACAGGTGCGGCACGTCGAGCGCCAGTCCGACCGGTCGTCCTCGGAGCGCGAGAGTGGTGCCGAGCATGGCCACCGCGCCCGCACCGGCGACCGCGGCCCGCGAGCCGATCGCATCGAGGCCGGTCGAATCGTCCACCTTGTTCGCGATCGCGTTCGCAGCGACTCCCACGCCGTAGGCGAGCGCCATCGAACCGAGCGTGACGATCGCCTGCTGCTTGCCTGATCGCGGCAGCAGCGACTGCTGAAACGATGCGATCCCGGCCACGCCAGCCATCGCTGCGCCGGCCTTCCAGTTGGCCAGCTGTGCCGGCTCGCTGCGCTGCGCATTCGCGCGCGTGATGCTCGTCATGGTCGTCCCGATCGTCCAGTGCACGCGCAGGCCCGTCCCGAAGCCGCGCGGCGTCCACCCGTATGTCGCGCCACGGATCGTCGCCGTTTCGCACCAAGCGACGGCCAGGTCCGGCATGGGGTACCGTTTCGACATGCTCTCCGCTTCCACCGCGATGCTCGCCGCCACGCTCGTGGCCACCACCGGGGCACCCGCACCCGCGCTCGCGGGAGTGGTGGTCAACGTCGATCCCGGACACAACCCGGGGAATTCGGCGTATCCAGCGCAGGTGAACCGCATCGTGGCTCGCGGACCGATCCGCAAGGCCTGCGACACCACCGGCACCGCCACGAACGGCGGGTATCCGGAGTGGCGCTTCACCGGACAGCTCGCGACGCGCGTGGCGCGCCGCCTGCGCCTGCAGGGGGCCACCGTGACGTTCACCCGCGCGAACGGCAGGCCTGCATGGGGGCCGTGCATCACGACGCGCGCAGCGCTCGGCAATCGCGCGCACGTGTCGATCAGCCTGCACGCCGACGGCGCGCCCGCCCGCGCCCGCGGCTTCCACGTGATCCGCCCCGGCTACGTGCGTGGCTGGACCGGCGACATCAACGTGCGCTCCGCGGCGCTGGCGAACCAGGTTCGCAACGGCCTGCGTGCGCTGCGCGGCGGCATCCCGCCCAGCACGTACGCAGGGCGCGCCGGGATCGACGTTCGAAACGACCTCGGGGGGTTGACGCTGAGCGACGTGCCCAAGGTCATGGTCGAGCACGGCAACATGCGCAACGCGACCGACGCTCGCCTGCTCACCACGCCCGCCGAGCAGGAACGGATCGCCGCCGCGCTCACCGCCGCGATCGTGCGCTGGCACGCCGCCGAGCAGCGCTGACGGACGCGACGGTTTCCATACGCCGACGGGCGGGGTATGGTGCCCGCGAATGACGCGCGGCGGCCGGTGCCCCGGACGACGGGTCCCGTTGACGCCAAGAAGGAGACACACATGCAGAGGTTCAAGCCCCAGCTCACGGCCCCGCTGCCGGAGGGTTGGTTCGCCAAGGAGTCGATCACGCTGCTCGCGCCTGACGGCCAGGCGAACGTGATCGCGTCGAGCGAGCCGCTCGATCCGACGATCGACACGAACCAGTACGCGCAGGTGCAGGGTGACCTGCTGCGCAAGGAATTCCCCGGCTACCGCGAGTTCGCGTTCGAGCCGGCGCGCATGCTCGGCGGCAAGAACGGCTACATCCGCCGCTTCGAGTGGACCCCGCCGGACGGCGTCGCGGTCACGCAGATCC
This sequence comes from Gaiellales bacterium, assembly GCA_038212015.1. Classification (GTDB taxonomy): domain Bacteria; phylum Actinomycetota; class Thermoleophilia; order Gaiellales; family SKUG01; genus JAGQUL01. The sequence goes on from JBBQUY010000071.1 coordinate 11,023, forward strand.
AGCTCTACTACGCCGAGGAGGGCCGCGGCTATACCGCCACGGCAACGACTCCCTCGACGCAGTTCGAGCGTTTCGAGATGCAGTTCCGACAGCTCCTCGGTGGGCTCGCGCTCGATCAGGCGTAGCACGGAGTGGCCCGTCGGGCCACGAACCAGTGATTCCGATCGGGGTCGACGCGTTCGCGCGTCGGCCCTGGTCTTCTTCCGCGCGCGTCGGCCTACAGGCCCGCCATCGCCTGCTCGAGCGCTGCCTCGAGCTCGGCTTCCTGCGCTGGCGTGAGGTTGATTCCCAGATCGCCGAGCGTCGTGCCCGCGCCGATGCCGGCGATGACGTTGCTCGTGCCGGCCGTCGCGCCGGTCCCGGCACCGGTCCCGGCAGTCCCGGTCGACGATCCCGCAGCTGCACTGCCAGCGGTTGCGCCGGCGCCGGAGGTGGCGCTGCTGCCGCCGGATGACGCTCCGCCGCCGATCACGGGTGGGCGCGTTCCGCCGCTGGAGGGCTTGGTGGTGCCGGAAGCAGCGGGCCTGGTGGACGACGATGCAGGCTTCGCGCCCGACGACGGCTTGACGGTCGGTGCGGCCGCTGGCTTCGTGGCGGTGCTGCCGCCGCCCGAGGTCGTCGCGGTGGTCGCGGGCGGCTTCGTGCCCGTGGCCTTGGTCGAGCCCTTCGGCGTGAGCGCCGTGTCGATGAGCTCCTGCGTGGCCGTCAGGTCCGCATCGAGCGGTGCAAGCGCCGACAGCTTGGCGATGATCGCCTGCGCGCCCTTCCAGTTGCGCGCTTCGACTGCTGCCTCGAGCTCGGCCCGGAGCTGGTCATGCGTGCTGCGTCGCTCCTCCAGCTCGGACAGCGCGACGGTTGCGCCCGATCCATCGCGCAGGTCTTCGGGAATGAGCTCGAGTCGGTCGGCTGCCTCGACCCAGCGGCCTTCGGACATGAGCGTGCGCGCCTCGGCCACGACTTCGATCGCTTGGTCGAGCGACAGCTCGCCCGGCGCGACGTCGGCGTATGCGGATTCGGACGCCTCGGTCTCAGGAGCTGTCGCCGCCGATGGATCCTTGGCAGCGGTGGGCGTCGCGCCCGTGTCCGCGTACAGCAGGATCCCGACCACCGCGAACGCGGCGACCACGACCCCGATGAGCACGATCATCACGTTGTCCCACTTCACGCGAACACGCGTCGAGGAACCGGAAGAGCCGTGGGGGGAGGGGGCGAACGACGTCATGATGCATCCAACGTAGCACGCGATCTCGTATGCGCATAGTGGTTTTGCGATTCATCCAACAAGCGCACAATCGGCGTCGCGACGCGGCTCGACCGGGCACAAGCGGCGCATGCTCCTGCGCGCGATCGAGCTCGTCGTGCGACATCACCCGTCGCTGCCACCGGTCCTGGACCGCGTCTCCATCGACCTCGCGGGCGGCGAGCTCGTCGCCGTCGTCGGTTCCAACGGCAGCGGCAAGTCCACCCTCGCGCGAGCGCTCGCGGGGCTCCTGCCACTCGAATCCGGCACGATCAGTGGGCCGACCGCCCGTCATCCGCGCATCGGCCTCGTCCTGCAGGACCCGGCTGCGCAGCTCGTTGCGGTCACCGTCGCCGACGAGATCGCGCTCGGTCCGCAGCACGCAGGCGTGCCGCCCGCCCAGGTCGCCACCGTCGCGACCACACAGATTCGTGCACACGACCTCGCTGCCCTCTGGGCACGCGATCCCACGACGCTGAGCGGCGGCCAGCAGCAGCGCGTCACAACCGCCGCGATCACCGCATGCGATGTCGACGTGCTCGTGCTCGACGAACCGACGGCGCTGCTGGACGAACCCGCCCGCCGCGAATTCCAGCGGCACCTGCGCGCATTCGCCGGCAACCGCGCGGTGCTGTGGATCACGCAGGAGCCCGACGAGGTCGCCGCGTGCGACCGGGTCGTCGTGCTCGACGCGGGTGCGCTCGTGTGGAGCGGGTCCGTGCAGACGTGGCTCGCCGAGCCGACCCTCGCGGCGACGTGGGGACTCGACCTGCCGGCGCCAGCGCGAATCGCGCACGCCCTCGTCGCACGCGGCATGCAGTTTCCAGACCACGGGATCGGCGCGCGGACAAGCGATGCGCTCGTCGCCGCGATCCTGGGCGGAGCCACCCGTGCCTGAGCTCGTCGTGCGAGGGCTCGTCGTCGACCGTTCGGGCGTGCGCGCGCTCGACGGGATCGACCTGGACGTCGAATCGGGAGAACTCGTCGCGATCATGGGGGGGACCGGCGCCGGCAAGAGCACGCTCGCACTCGCATTGTGCGGGTTGCTCGATGCAGGCTCCGGAACCGTCGGAGGCGACGCGGCCGGACGCGCGCGTCTGGTGCTGCAACGACCCGAATCGACGCTCCTCGCCGAAGACGTGCTCGAGGAGGTTGCGCTCGCGGCGCTCGCCCGGGGCGAACCGCGAGCGCACGCCGAGCGCCGAGCGCTCGAGCTGCTCGCGCAGCTGCACCTTCCCGCCGACATCGCCGCGCGCGATCCGCTCGCGCTGAGCGGCGGCGAGCAGCGCCGAGTGGCGATCGCCGCCGTGCTCGCGGCTGATCCGCGCGTACTCGTGCTGGACGAGCCCGCCGCGGGACTGGACCGAGCCGCACGAGCGCAGCTGCACGACGTGCTGCGCCAGCTGCACGCCGCAGGCCGCACGATCGTGCTCGTCACGCATGATCCCGACGAGGCCGCGTCGCTCGCGACGCGACTCGTCGTGCTGCGCGACGGCCGTGTCGCCTGGGACGGCACCGTCGCCCCGGTTCTCGGCGATCCCGCGCAGGCGCGTGCACTCGGTCTGGCCACATCCACCGAGATCGAAGTGCTCTGGGGCATCGCTGCCGCGCGTGGCCTCGCGATGCCCAGCGTCGTGCGTGCCAGCGATGCCGTCGATGCGCTCGGCGACCTGCTCCAGACGCCCGCATCCGGTCCGGTCCCCACCGCTGGGCAGATGACCGTCGCGACATCGGCCTCCACGCCGGAGCCGAACGCATTGCCCGCGCTGCCACCACTCGTCGATGCTCGAGTTCGGGTCATCGCCTGCGCCCTGGCCGTCGCCGCCGCACTGCTGTCGAGCTCGCTGCTGGCCGCGACCATCGCCACGATCGCCACGGCCGTCGTCGTCGCCCTCGCCCGCATCAGCCGCGCACGTGTTCGCCTGGCGGTGCGACCACTCGTCGCGCTCGCCGTGCTGCTCGTCGCGCTGCAGCTCGTCGTCGGTGGCGCGCACGAGGTCCGCGTCGCGCCCGGCATCGAGACGACCCACCCGGCGGCCGCCGCCGCGTTGCGCGCGCTGCAGGCCTCGGCCGTGGTGCTCGCGACGCTGGCGCTGTCGGCGGCGACCGCCGTCGGCGACCTCGCGACCGCGCTCCGGCGCCTGCTGGGACCCCTTCGGCTGCTGCGCATTCCCGTTGGTTCGATCGCGTTTGTCGTCGCCACGGGGCTGGGCCTCGTTCCCGCCTTCGCCGATGAGCTCGAACGCCTGCGGCTTGCCCAGCGGGCCCGTGGCATTCGCGCGTCCGACGCGGGCCTCGTCGAGGGGCTTCGCGCCGATGCGACGCTCGTCGCCCCCCTGTTCGTTGCCGCGTTCCGACGCGCGCACCTGCTCGCCGACGCGCTCGCCGTTCGCGGGGTGGATCCCGACGCCGACCCCCCGGACTGGCGCCCGCGCCGGACGCCGGGCGGCGACCTCGTGCTGCTCATCGTTGCCGCGATGCTCGTCGCCATGACACGCTTTGCCTGAACGCCGATGGCTCCCGCCCCGCCCAGCACCGAACCGATGCCCCACCACCACGCGTACCTGCGCGTGGAATACGACGGCACGCCGTTTCACGGCTGGACGCGCCAGCCCGGCGAGCTCGTGACGATCGAAGGCGAACTGCTCGCCGCGTTCTCGAAGCTGCGCTGCACGGACGTGCGCCTGCGCTGCGCCGGGCGCACCGACGCCGGAGTGCACGCATCCGCGCAAGTCGTCGACGCGCGCTATCGCGGCACGATCCCGCCCGAGCGCCTCGCCCGCGCACTGTCAGGCAACGTGCGCCACGAGCTCGCGATCGTCGCTGCGGCGAAAGCCCCTGACGGGTTCGATGCTCGCGGCGACGCCACGTCGCGCGCGTACGAATACCGGCTCCTTCCGCGCCGCGAACCGAGCCCGCTGCGCCACCGCCATGTGCTGCACCACCCGCGGCCGCTCGACCGCGCCGCACTCGATCACGTCGCTGCTGCCGTGCGCGGCCAGCACCGCTTCACGGCATTCACGCCGAGCCGCACGGGCCACGTGTTCTTCGACCGCACGATCGTCACCAGCCGCTGGGTCGAACGAGGCGACGAGCTCGTCTACGAAGTCCGTGCCAACGCGTTCCTGCGACACATGGTGCGGGTGCTCGTCGGCACGATGCTCGCGGTCGGGCGCGGTGACTGCAGCGTCGACGAATTCGCCGCGATGGTCGCCGGCGCGCCGCGCAGCGACGCGTTCGAGACTGCACCCCCGCACGGGCTCTGTCTGGTCGACGTGACGTGGGAGCCGGTCCCCGGCCTGCCGATCCCACCCGGGTGGAGCGGCGAACGCGCAGCGACCCTGCGTGAACTTGCAGCATCGCCCGTCGTCACGGTTCCTTTTTCACCTGCCGGGTAGTCATCGCGGGCCCCGGTGGAGCGCCCTGAGCGATCCACCACCGACATGCCCCGAGGAGTCGTCGATGCCCATCGTCGAACCGATCCCGCACGCGCTCGTGCGGCGCGCCGCCGCGATCGCACGCGGTCCGCACGCCTGCCCGACCTGTGAGTGCCCGACGTTCGCGGAGCCACCCGTGCCCTGGACGGGACTGCGCGATTACGTCGTCCGCTGCGAGGTGTGCGAACGCCCCGTCGCCGTGCGCGTCGACCGTGCTCGCGTGCTGCGTCGAAACGCCGCGCCGCGCCACGTCCGGCTCGCACCCGAGCTGCACGACCCCGTCGCCGAACTGCTCGACACCCGCGGGCGACGCGCGTTCGGCATGCGCCTGCTCGCGGCGCTGGTGCTGCCGATCCTCGTTGCGGCCATCGCGCTGCAGGTCGGCGCAGCGCCGCTCGACGCGCTCGTGGTCGCAACGATCGTCGCGCTCCCGTCGTCGCTCTGGGCGCCCGCGCTGCTCGCGCTCGCGGTCGCCGCAGTCACGTCCCGTGCACGAGCCGCTGCCGCCGCGCTCGGCACGCGCCTCGATCGAACGCCTCGACAGGAGTCGACGATCGAGGTCGCACCTGGTCGCTGGGACCAGTGGCTGCGCGAGGAGAAGCTGCGTCAGCGCGAGCGACTCGAGCATCCCGAAGCAGTGCTGCGCGAACTCGAACGCGTGCTCGACGACCGAGAGCTGCGCCGCGTGCGTGCGCTCGCGGAGCGCGGCGACGTTCCGCTGGACCATCTCGACGACCTCCTGCGATTCAGGAGCTCCTGGACCACCGTGGCGTAGTGTCGTCGAACGTCCATTGTCGGGGTAGGAGGCTCGTGTGGCTGGTACCTTCGATGACACCCCGGCAGATCGCTTCGAACGAATTCGGACGGAGCGCGCGCGGACCTACCTGACGCGCGTGCGCCCGCTGGCCTCGTTCGTGGTCGCGGTCGCGATGTTCGCGGCATGGCTCGCGTTCTCCGACGAGCAGTACGCTCGCGCAGGCATCAGTGCGCTGGCGGGCACGGCAGTCGCGGTGGTCATCGCGATGCTGGGCGAGCGATTCGGCTTTGCGAACCTGATCCGCGTCTCGTCCTACGCCGATGTCGTCTTCGTCGCAGTCTTCGTCGCCCAGCTCGAGGGAATCGACGTACTGAGCGTCGCGTTCCTGTGGCCGATCCTCGTCGCCGCCGCGTTCGGCGTGCCCCGCGATGCTGTCCTCGTCACCACTGCGAGCACCGTGTTCGCGCTCGCGGTACCACTCATGGGGCGCGATGTGAGCGCAGGTCCAGTGATCGTGGAAGCCGTCGTGCTCGTGGTCGCCGGGCTGGCGGTATCGGTGCTCGGGATCGATTCTGCGCGGGCGCTCCGCGAACGCGAGTCGCTGGAACTGCAGCTCGAGGAGGCACAGCGTCTCGCCCAGATCGGGAGCTTCGACTTCGATCCTGCCACGGACGTCGCGCGCTGGTCGGAGGAGCTGCACCGCATCTTCCAGGTCCCGAATGGCGTGCCGCTCGGCATGACTGCGTTCCTGGATGCGATCGTCGAAGAAGATCGCGCGCGAGTGGGTTCGACGGTTGCGGCCGGTCTCTCGAAGCGCGAGCAGATCGCGTTCGACACCACGATTCGACGCGGCGACGGTGAGCTGCGCGCCGTCCACGTGATCGGGACGCCCACCGGCCGAGCGGATGGTCAGCGCGTCGTCGGGACGGTGCAGGACGTGACCGAGCTTCGCCGCCTCGATGCCATGCGCGACGAGTTCGTTGCTGCGGCTTCCCACGAACTGCGCACGCCCACGTCGATCGTGCTCGGATTCGCGACGACGCTCACCGGCGAGTGGGAGCGCCTCCCGGAGCGCGATCGCCGCCGCTTCGTCGGCGAGATCGAGGACGCCGCGATGCGACTGTCGGTGCTCATCGAAGACGTGCTGCAGGTCTCCCAGATCGAGAGCGGCAACGTCCGCTGCCAGAACGAGCCGTTCGACCTTCACGCGGAAGTCGCGGATCTCGTGCGCACCTGGCCGGGCCCCGTTCCGGTGGAGCTCGACGCGGACGATGCGGATGGACCGATTCGCGCCGTCGGAGATGCCGCGCGCACGCGACAGGTGCTCGTCAACCTGCTCGAGAACGCAGAACGCCACGCGCGCGACTCGAGCCTCCCCGTGCGCATCCGGATCGGGCGACAGGGCAGCAGCGTGCGGGCCGTCGTCGAAGACCACGGTCCGGGCATCCCACCGGAGGCGCACGACCGGATCTTCGAGCGATTCGTGCGCCTCGGCCACGACTCCACGGGCACGGGACTGGGCCTGTACATCAGCCGTCGGCTCGCCGAAGCGCAGGGTGGATCACTCCAGGTCGAGAGCGCGCCAGGACGCGGCGCCGCATTCACGTTCGCGTTGCCTGCCGATCCGGGTACGGTCGACGCATGAGCTCCGACAGCGCTGCCGATCGCCCCACCATCCTCGTCACCAACGATGACGGAATTCGCTCCAAGGGGCTGCATGCGGTCGTCGAAGCGCTCGCGCCGCTCGCGCGCATCGTGGTGATCGCCCCCGACCGCAACCGCAGCGGCGTGAGTCGCTCGATCACGCTCGGCGCGATGCTGCAGGTGGTCGAAGACGAGGTGCCCGGCGCGGAGCTTGCGTTCGCCACTGACGGCACGCCCGCCGACTGCGTGCGCCTGGCGATGCTCGGACTTGCCGGGCCTCGCCCGGTGCTGGTCGTGTCGGGCGCGAACAACGGCCTGAACGTGGGCGACGACGTTGCCTACTCGGGCACGGTCTCGGCGGCGTTCGATGCCGCGATGAACGGGCTGCCGGCGATCGCGGTGTCGCAGCAGAGCCTCGCGCGCGAGCTCGGCTACCCGCGCACCCAGGAGTTCGACCATGCTTCGATGCAGGCATTCCTGCCGGGCCTGGTGCAGCACATGCTCGAATCGCTCGCGACGCTGCCGCACGGCCTGGTGGTGAACGTCAACGTTCCCGGCGTCCAGCCGTCGGAGCTGGCCGGCGTGGAGGTCGGCACGCTCGGGCGCCGCATCTATCGCGAC
>JBBQUY010000072.1:0-17927 GCA_038212015.1 Gaiellales bacterium
TGAGCGGCCGGAACGTGTCCACCATCACTGCTGCCTCGTCGGTCCAGTGCATCCCGAGGGTCTTTTCGTCCAGACCCGGCTGCGGCCCGTGCGGCAGGCCGCTCGGGTGGAGCGTGATCGACGAGATGTCGATGCCCTTGCGCGACGCGAAGTTGCCGTTGAAGTAGTACAGCATCTCTTCGCTGTCGAGATTCGAGTGGTGGTAGGGCACGACGATCGCGTCCTTGTCCCAGTCGAGCATGCGCGGCATGAACGAGCAGACCACGAACCCCGGACCGCGCCAGGTCAGGTGTGCCGGCGGCGGCTGGTGCAGGCGACCAGCCTTGGGCTCGTAGTCCCAGATGTTGAACGCGAACGGGTAGTTGTAGCCGTCCCAGCCGACCACGTCGAACGGGTGATGGTCGAGCTCGTAGCACTGGAAGCCGTCGTTGACGCGCACGAGCAGCTCGAACTCGCCGCGCTCGTCGTGGTACTCGATCTCGGTCGGGCGGCGCAGGTCGCGGTGGTAGTAGGGCGCGTGTTCGAGCAGCTGTCCGTACTGGTTCCTGAAGTCCTTCGGGATCGAGAAGTGCCCCGGAGTCTCGAGGACGAGGTGTCGCTGGGGCGTCGTGCCCTCGGCCATCTCGAAGCGGTAGATCGTGCCGCGGGGGATGACGAGGTAGTCACCTTCTCGGTAGGGGATCGGACCGAACATCGTGCGCAGCACGCCGCTGCCTTCGTGCACGAACACGATCTCGTCGCCCATGCCGTTGCGGTAGTAGAACGACTGCTCGTCGGTGGGCCGCACGTACCACATGGTGATGTCGTTGTTGAACATGAACGGCTGGCGACCGCGGACCGGATCGCCCTGCGCCGGAAACTCCGCGAAACGCAGGTGGCGATGCGCCCACTCGGGCGGCTTCCACTCGACGATGGGGCGCGGTTCGAACGGTCGAGCGTGCTTGATTCGCGCGGGCGAGCGGCGGTGGTACAGGATCGATTCGGGGCCGTCGAATCCCTCGAGCCCGAACACCTCCTCGACGTACAGCTTGCCGTCGGGCGCGCGGAACTGGGTGTGTCGCTTGGGCGGGAACTCGCCCAGGGCGTGGTACATCGGCATGTCGGACCTCCGTGCTCGCGTCTGCGCCGATGCTACCCCGCGTCGACCGGCCGACACACGACCGCATCGCTCCAGCCCATTGGGAGGTGGCGATACCGACCTGACGGGTATGGATGCGGGAGTGGATTTCCGACGCACACCCGACGTCGAACGGCGCACGACCGAACGACGCAACCTTCGCGCGATGGTGCCGTTCTCCGCGTCGGAGGACCGGATGCGCAGCGCGCGCATCTACGTCTACTGGGTCAAGCCGGCGCTGTTGGTCATCGTCACATTCCTTACGCTGGTGTCCTGGCTCGTCGACCCCAGCGACGTGAATCGCGGACTGTGGCTGCTGAACCTGACGTTCTGGACGCTGCAGGCGGTGTGGATCGCGCTGGTCAGGCTCGGGATCAATCCGCTCATGGTGGCCGGAGCCAGCTTTGTGGCGGATGGCATGATCGAGTTCGCGGCGATGTTCACGTCGCCGGAGCCCGTCGGCACGTCATCGGCGATCACCTTCTTCATCGTCGCGGCTTCCTATTTCCTGCCGGCTGCCGCGACGGTGATCTACGCGCTGGCCGGAGCCGTGGGCATCACCGTGGCCTCACACCTGATCGACGACTGGGGCGAGGCCTACGTCGTCCCGTCCACCGCGCTGCTGGCCCTCATCACCGGCGTCGTCTGCGCATTCATCATGTCGCGCGTTCGGCGCACCGAGGAGCGACTGGAACTGTCGGTCGCGGAGCAGGTCACGGCACGCGAGCGACTGGAGCAGGTCGATCGCTCCCGAGATCGGCTCATCGCCAACGTTTCCCACGAGCTGCGTACGCCGCTGACATCCACGATCGGTTCGATCGAGACGCTCATGCGCGACGACGTGCCGATCGACGATGATCAGCGCGCGCAGCTCATGCGCGTCGCGCGCGATGGCGGACATCGCCTCCTGGCTCTCGTCGAGGACCTGCTGACGATCGGCGCGACCCGCCCGGACTCCCTGCAGCTGTCCACCGAACCTGAGCGCCTTGGCACGCTCGCCACGGATGCGGTGGTGGGCATCCAGCCGGGTTCGGACCGCAGCATGGACATCGATGTCGAGCAGGATCCGCTGGTGCGCGTCGACCGGCTCCGAATGATCCAGGTCATCGCGAACCTGACGGTCAACGCGGTCCGCCATGGTCAGGGCGACGTCGTCATCCGAACGTCGGTCGAGCAGGGTCGTGCCATCCTGCGCGTGATCGACGACGGCCCGGGCGTTCCACCCGAGCACGTGGACGAACTGTTCCTGCCGTTCGCGCGATTCAGCACGCGCTCGGACTCGACGGGCCTCGGACTGGCGATTTGTCGCACGCTCGTGGAGGCACACGGTGGCACGATCGACTACACGCGACTCGACGATGCCCGCACCTGTTTCGTGGTGACGCTGCCGACCGTGCCGGTCCTCGCAGCTCCTACCTGACGGCGATCCGCCACCCGAGTGGTGCGGTCCGGCGTCCAGCGGGTAGGACAATGGTCCGATGATCTCGCGACCGACATTCCTGCAGGCGCGTCCTGACGAGGGGTTCCGCGATGCCCAGGCGCGGATCGCCATCGGTGTCGTGCGTCCGCTGTTGCTGCTGATCGGCATCTTCTCCGGGATCGCCAACACCATCGCGGATCCGGGATCGGTGACCGGCGAGCAATGGCTGCGCCTCGGGGTGTTCTGCGGACTGCAGGTGCTGTTCTGGCTGTTGCTGGCCACGCGGCTTCGCACGGACGTCGTCGCACTCACGGCGTTCTCGCTGGACGGCATCATGCTCGCGGCGACGATGTATCTTGAAGCGGGGGAAGCGAGGGGTGCGATCACGTTCGTGATCCTCATCGTGATGGTCGGCTATTTCGCCCGACCCCTCGCGACGGTCGCGTTCAGCGTGGCTTCGGCAGCAACCGTCGCGGTCATCGGTCCGACGCTCGACGGCTGGGACGATCCGGGACCGATCCCGACGGTATCTGTGGCCCTCCTCATCACGGGCGTCGCCATGGCGTACCTGTCCTCGCGGATGCGCGACAACGAGGCGCGCCTCGCGCAGCTCGTGAGGAGCCAGGACGACGCGCTCGAGCGACTGCGAGTCGTCGACCGCCTCCGCCACCAGCTCATCGCGAACGTGTCGCACGAGCTGCGTACGCCGCTCACGGCCACCATCGGCTCGATCGAGACGCTCCTGCGCCGCGACATCGAGCTCGACCCCGCACAGCGCGAGAAGCTGCTCAACGTCGCGCGGGACGGCGGCCTGCGGCTGCTGCTCGTGGTGGAGGACCTGCTCACGCTGGGCGCGACGCGGCCCGACTCGCTCGAGCTGACGACCGAACCCGAGCGACTCTCCTCGATCGCGCGCGATGCAACGGTCGGCATCGAGCCGGACGACGGGCGCACGATCACGATCACGACGGAGGCTGATCCGCTCGTGCGGGTTGATCGGCTGCGCATGCTCCAGGTGGTCTCCAACCTGCTCGTCAACGCGCTCCGGCACGGGCGAGGCGACGTGGTCATCGACATCGATCGCACGAACGGTCATGCGAAGCTTCGCGTGCTCGACGACGGTGTCGGCATCGATCCCGCGCACGAGGACGAGCTGTTCCTGCCGTTCACCAAATTCAGCACCCGCACGGATTCCACCGGGCTGGGTCTCGCGATCTGCCGCACGATCGTCGAAGCGCACGGCGGAACCATCGCCTACGCTCGCACTGCCGATGCCCGGACCTGCTTCGGCGTGACGCTCCCGGTCGCCGAGGCTTCCGAGCCTGTCACTCCGCGCTGATCATCCGACGGTCGCGCGCAGCACGCCGAGCCGGTCGACGCGCAGCTCGACCTCGTCGCCGGGCACGAGCCACTCGCGATCGGGATGCTCGAGCAGGCACCCGGTACCGACCGTGCCGGATCCGAGCACGTCGCCTTCCTCCAGCGTGACGTCCTGGCTCGCGTAGGCAACGAGCTCGCACAGGTCGTAATGGATGTCGCGCAGGTTGCCGCCACCGACGCGTTCGCCGTTGATGACCAGCTCCATCGTCAGGTCCCAGCGACCGCGCCCGGCACGCGCGTCTTCCAGGTCGGCGAGCGGCACGAGCGCCGGACCGAACGACTGCGCGAAGTCCTTCGCCTTGCACGGGCCGAGTCCGACGGCCATCTCGCGGCGCTGCACGTCGCGGGCACTCCAGTCGCCGTAGATCGTGAGCCCGGCGATGTGGTCTTCGGCATGGTCAGCCGGAATGTCGCGCCCGGCCACGCCGATCACGACCGCGACTTCGAGCTCGACGTCGAGCATCGTCGTGTAGGACGGTCGCGGCACGATCGCCCCGTCGCCGAACAGCGCGGACGGCCCCGCGTTGGTGAAGTAGAACGTCGGCCCCTCGTACCACTCAGGCGGCACGTCTGCGCCTCGACGGGCACGCGCATTTCGAACGTGTTCCTCGAATGCCATGAAGTCGCGAATGCTCGTCGGTCGGGGCAGCGTCAGGGGAGCCATGGACGGACCCTATCGCGAGGCATCGACCAGCCCCTATTCGGGTACCGACGTTCCGTGCCGAAATCAGCCACCTGGACCGTCGCACCTCCGTCCCGCGCCCGGGATGCGGCGACGTACCTGCGGGTCGTACGACCCGTCGTGCTCGGCGTCACTGCGCTCGCATCGATAGGCACCTGGATCCTGCAGCCAGAACTGCTGCGCGCTGCCGACGGGATCGTAGTGCTCGTCGGATTCGTGGTGATGCTGGCCACATGGGTGCTGTCGTACCGCGCCGACCCGCTTCGGATCGCCGTTGCCGTCCAGGGGCTGGATCTTGCGCTGATCCTCATCGTGATGGTCTACGGCAGTACGCCGGAGCAGGCAGCACAGTTCCTGCTGATGCCGATCATCGGGCTTGCCTACTTCGCCAGCGTCCGCACGACCGTCGCCGGGACGGTCCTCGCCACGCTGCTCGTGCAGGTCGCGTCGCTGACGCTCGATGGCTGGAACGGCGAGAAGGTCCTCAGCCCGATCGCGATGCTCGTCGCCATCTGCGGCGCGCTCGTCGCGTTCATCACGAGCCGGGGCCGTCGGGCCGAGCACCTGCTTGAGCTCGACGTCGCACGCGACCGCGTCGCCCTGCGCCTCGCCCGGGGCATTCGCATGGCGGACGACCCCTCCGAAGCGATCCACGAGATCGCGCGGACGATCGGGAGCGCGACCGGTGCCGAACGGGCGGTCGTGGTGCTGCTCGAGCACGACGACGACTACGTCGCGGACATCGCCGGCTGGCAGCGGGTGTCGAGCGAGCCGCCGATCGAGCTCGACGTCACGTCGGTCGATGCGACGATCCGGCATCTCGTCTCGACCGGGTACGGCGCGCTGCTCGACGAGCGGGGTACGCAGCTGCTGATGCCGGTCGACAGCGACGAGATGCTCGTCCCGGGCAATCCATCGATCGAGGCGTCGATGCGTGCACTGCTCGATCGGCTCGATGGGGAGACGGGCGTCGTCACGGCGCTGCCGATGGGCAGCCGCGCAGTGGGTGCGATCATCCTCGTCGCCGGCAGCGGACACGACTGGGAGCAGGAGGCGCTGCCGCTGCTCGACACCATCGCACCACAGCTGGCGGCAGGGCTGGCGCAGGTCGTGCTCGTGCGTGACCAGCGCGATGCGCTCGATTCGCTGGAACGGCTCGATCGCATGCGCGATCGGCTCATCGCGAACGTGTCACACGAGCTGCGAACGCCACTGACGTCGACGATCGGGTTCATCGAGACGCTGCTGCGCGATGACCTGCCGTTCGAAGAGCAGGACCGGCAGACGATGATGGAGCATGCCCGTGACGGCGGCATGCGCCTGCTCGCCCTCGTCGAGGACCTGCTCGCACTCGGCTCGACGAGGCCCGAATCGCTCGACCTGTCCCCCAAGCCACAGCAGCTGAGCCAGCTGGTGATCGACGCGCTGCGCGGAATTCAGCCGCACGAAGATCGTCGCATCTCGCTGCAGATCGACGACGATCCGATGGTGACCGTCGATCGCAACCGGATGCTGCAGGTGTTCGGCAACCTGATCGTGAACGCCATGCATCATGGCGAGGGAGACGTCGACGTGCGATGTCACTCGATCGAGGCGGGGGCGCTCGTCGACGTGGTCGACCATGGGTCCGGCGTGGCCATGGAACACGTCCACGAGCTGTTCCTGCCGTTCGCGCGATTCAGCACGCGCTCGGACTCGACGGGCCTCGGACTGGCGATCTGCCGCACGATCGTCGAAGCGCACAGCGGTACGATCGAATACGAACGCATCGCCGGAGGCCGCACCCGCTTTCGCGTCCGGATCCCTCGGCACTCCCGCTGAGGGACCGAGCTCCGAGCGAGTCCCCTAGAGGTTTCCGCGCAGCGCCTGCTCGGCTTCGATCGCCTCGAACAGCGCCTTGAAGTTGCCGTCGCCGAAGCCCTTGGCGCCCTTGCGCTGGATGATCTCGATGAAGACGGTCGGGCGATCCTGCAGGTTGTGGGTGAAGATCTGCAGGAGGTAGCCCTCCTCGTCCTTGTCCACCAGGATGCCGAGGCGCTTGAGGTCTTCCCAGTTCTCGTCGATCTTGCCGATGCGGTCGACGGCCTCGCTGTAGTACGCGGCGGGGCGGTCGTAGAACTTCACGCCGCGCTCGCGCAGCGCTTCCACCGTGCCGACGATGTCGTCGGTCTCGAGCGCGAGGTGCTGCACGCCGGCGCCGCCGTAGTAGTCGAGGTACTCCTCGATCTGGCTCTTGCGCTTGCCGTCGGCCGGCTCGTTGATCGGGAACTTCACCTTGCCGTCGCCCGAGGAGACGACCTTCGACATGAGTGCCGAGTACTCGGTGTTGATGTCCTCGTCGGTGAACTGGTTGATCTCGGTGAAGCCCATCACCTTGGCGTAGAAGGCGACCCAGGGGTTCATGTCCTCGGTGTTGCCGACGCAGTGGTCGATGTCCTTGAGACCGACACCCGCGAGGTTGGCGTCGGCGGGGATGTCGAGCGGCGACCAGCCCGGCAGGAACGCACCGGAGTAGTTGCCGCGCTCGACGAGCGAATGGATCGTGTCGCCGTAGGTCTTGATGCCGGCGATCGTGACGGAGCCGTGCTCGTCGGTGAGCACCTCCGGCTCACGGAAGCTCGTGGCGCCCATCTCGATCGCATGCTCGTACGCCGCGCGGGCGTCGGGCACGAGGATCGCCAGGTCGCGGACGCCGTCGCCGTGGGCGAGGATGTGCCGCCCGATCTCGTGGTCGCCCTGCAGCGGGCTCGTCAGCACGAGGCGGATGTTGCCCTGCTGCAGCACGTGCGAGGCGCGGTCGCGCACGCCGGTCTCGAGGCCTGCGTAGGCGACGGGCGTGAAGCCGTAGGCATATTGGTAGAAGTATGCGGCCTGCTTGGCGTTGGAGACCCAGAACTCGACGTGATGCATGCCTTCGACGGGAAACGGGTCGTTCGCGGCATCGCTCATCTGGGGGCTCCTCGGTGCGTGGGTTCGTCGCTCCCAATCTAGCGAGTCGCGGCGGTTCGTGCGGACGACGAACGTTGCTGCGTGGAATTCGGCATGCTCGCGCAACCGAACGCAACGAAACCCGTCACATACGCCGATTTCGTTGCATGCAACGCCACCCACGCCTCCCGCATGCGCGGCGACGCGCGCCACACGGCCGTGCACGACTAGGCTGCCGCTCATGGCCGGTCCCGACGACATGATCCGTGTGCGCGACGCGCGCGTGCACAACCTGCGCGGCGTCGACGTGGACTTGCCGCGCGATGCGCTCGTGGTGTTCACGGGAATCTCGGGCTCGGGCAAGTCGTCGCTCGCGTTCGACACGATCCATGCGGAGTCACAGCGGCGCTGGCTCGAGGCGGTCGCGCCGTATGCCCGCCGGCTCGTGCACCAGTCGCTCGCGCCGCGCGTGGGCAGCGTCACCGGCCTGCCGCCGGCGGTCGCGCTGCAGCAGCAGCGATCAATCCCCGGCTCGCGGTCGAGCGTCGGGACCGTCACGACGATCGCCAACAGCCTGCGCATGCTCATGTCGCGCGCGGGCGACGGGCACGACGGGCGCGGCGGTGGCGACAACGCCCGCCTCGACTCCGACGCGTTCTCACGCAATACGGCGGCCGGCGCGTGCCCTGCCTGTCACGGCGTCGGCGCCCGGTACGAAGTCAGCGAACAGACGCTCGTGCCCGATCCGTCGTTGTCGATCCGCGACCGCGCCGTCGCCGCATGGCCGGGCGCGTGGCAGGGCAAGAACCAGCGCGACATACTTGCGGTGCTCGGCCACGACATCGACGCTCCGTGGCACACGCTGGCGCAGGATGCACGCGACTGGATCCTGTTCACCGACGAGCAGCCGGTGGTGGTCGTCGATCCCGTGCGCGAGGTCGGTCGCACGCAGCGCCCGTACAAGGGCCAGTACATGAGCGCGCGGCGCTACGTGCTCAAGGCGCTGACGATGTCGCAGAGCGCGCAACAGCGGCGACGCGCGCTGCAGTTCGTGGAGACGGTCGCGTGTGAATCGTGTGCGGGATCGGGCTTGCGCGCCGAGGCGCTCGCCGTGACGTTCCTGGGCCGCTCGATCGTGGAGCTGGAGGCGCTGCCTCTGCGCGAGCTCGTGGAGCTGCTGCGCCCGGTCGCGACGAGCGGCGTGGTGGGCGAGAACGTCGCAGCGACGCTCTGCGCGGATCTGGTCTCCCGGATCGATCCGGTGATCGGCCTCGGACTCGGCTACCTCTCGCTCGATCGCGCAGCGCCGACGCTGTCGGCCGGGGAGCTGCAGCGGCTGCGGGTCGCAACGCAGCTGCGCTCGGGGCTGTTCGGCGTCGTCTACGTGCTCGACGAGCCCAGCGCCGGCCTGCATCCGGCCGACACGCATGCGCTGCTCGACGTGCTCGACCAGCTGCGCGAAGGGGGCAACTCGCTGCTCGTTGTGGAACATCACGTCGACGTGGCGCGACGCGCGGACTGGATCGTCGACGTCGGACCCGGAGCGGGCGAGCAGGGCGGCGAGGTGCTGTGGTCGGGTCCGCCGGCAGGGCTCGCGGACGTCGAGCGAAGCGTCACGCGACGCTGGCTGCACGGCGATGTCAGTCGACTGACACCCCGTGCTGCACGCGATTCGGGTGGGCTGCTCGAGCTCGACGGCGTCGAGCTCAACAACCTGCGCGACGTGGATCTGCGCATCCCGACGGGCACGTTCACGGCCGTCACGGGCGTGTCCGGATCCGGCAAGTCGTCGCTCGTGACGGGCGCGCTCGTGGATGCCGTCGTGAACCACCTCGACCAGGATGCGCCTGCGAGCAGCGCGGAGGACGACGATGATTCGCCCGCCCCTGGTGCGCCGCCGCGCGTCGCGACGTGGCGCACGGCTCGCGGCCTGGAACTGGTCGACCGCATCGTCGTCGTCGACCAGCGCCCGATCGGCCGAACGCCACGCTCGAACCTCGCGACCTACACCGGGCTGTTCGACGGCGTCCGCAGGCTGTTCGCCGCCACCGACGCGGCGCGCGAGCGAGGCTGGACGGCGAGCCGGTTCTCGTTCAACGTCGACGGCGGTCGCTGCGAGACCTGTCAGGGCGAAGGCTTCGTCGCGGTCGAGCTGATGTTCCTGCCGGGCACCTACGCGACGTGTGATGCCTGCGGGGGATCGCGATACGCGCCGGAGACGCTCGAGGTGACGTGGCAGGGTCGCTCGATCGCCGACGTGCTGGCGCTGACGGTCGACGACGCGGCGACCGTGTTCGCGAACGAGCGCACGATCGCGCGCAGCATCGCCGCGCTGCGCGACGTCGGGCTCGGCTACCTGCGCCTTGGCCAGCCGGCGACGGAGCTGTCAGGCGGCGAAGCGCAGCGCATCAAGCTCGCGTCGGAGCTGCAGCGCGCGCGGCGCGGTCGCGTGCTGTACGTGCTCGACGAGCCCACGACCGGGCTGCACCCGGCTGACGTGGAACTGCTGCTGGCGCTGCTTCACCGGCTCGTCGACGCCGGTCACACGGTCGTCGTCGTGGAGCACGACATGGACGTGGCCGCGAGCGCCGACCACGTCATCGACCTCGGGCCGGGCGGCGGCGACGACGGCGGACGGATCGTCGTCGCGGGGACACCGGCGGACGTCGCGGCATCGGATGCGAGCGCGACGGCGCCGTTCCTGCGGGAGGCGCTCCGCGCCTGAGTGGCGCGTCCACGCAGCGAATACGTCATATCTGAAGCGCATGACTTCGCTTCTGCCGTGGCGCACCGCACGCGACGGCGCGAGGCTTCTCCAATGGCGCTCTCTCCTCGCGACAAGCAGGCACTTCGCGTGGTCGCGAACACGATCGTCGCGGAGCGCAACCGCCGTCGCTGGAGCCAGGACGACCTCGCCGACGCGTCCGAGGTGTCGCTGTCGACGATCCAGCGCATGGAGCAGGGCGACGTCGACTGCGGCCTGTCGAAATACCTGCGCGTCGCGCGCGCGATGGAGCTCCGGTCCACGGTGCTGCTGGAGGCGCTGGAGGACCCGTCGTGAAACACCGCACGCAGTTCATCGTGCGACGAGCAGCGACGAACCTGCGCGAGGGACGATCTCGCCTCGGACTGAGCCAGGACGAGGTCGCGCGCCGCATGCGCGTGAAGACGACGCAGTACGCGCGGCTCGAGCGCGGCGAGCACGACTCCGGCCTGTCGCTGTGGCTCGACGCGATGTGGGCGCTGGAACTCTCCCCGGACGAACTGCTCGAGCGGCTCGTCGACCGCGTGCCGTGACGCCGGCCGCGCGCCGCGCTCGTCGGCGCGGTCGGTCGGCGCGGTCGGTCGGTCGGCGCGGTCCAACGGACGGACGGACGGCGAACGGACGGACGGCGAACGGACGGACGGACGGGTGCGGTGCGGCCGCGAACTTCATCGACGAAGATCGGACGATGTGCACGCTTCGTCGACGAAGTTGGTTGCCGGGGGCGGGGCGGGGCGGTCCAGGTCGGCGCCGGCGAACCGCTCGATCGGCTCGCCGGGCCGCGCGCCGTGACGAGCTCGTGACGGTTGCGTGACATGGGCGAGTCGATCTCGTCACGAAGTGCGCGACTCTCGTGACAGCTGACGCGCGACGCTGCATGCATGCGTGGCACCGACATCTCGACGGATCCCGAGCGCCTGCTGCTGGCGATCGGCGACCACCTGCACGAGCACTGCGAGTGCAGGCCCGGCGCGACCGGCGGCGCTCGCTGCGCGGCGTGCGACCTGCGTGCGCAGCTGCGCGACGTTCGTGAACAGCTGCTCGCGTGGCGCGCCGAGGGGCGACGGATCGCCGAGCGTCGTGACGACGCGGTCGCCAATGGCGCGACGCACCTCGCACGCAACGCCGGCCGCTGCAGTGAATGTGACGCGCTCGCGGGCATCGCCGGCGCGCTGCGTGCGCATCGGCAGGCGTCGTCGACGCCGAGCCCGGGTCACTCGCCGCCGACGAGCTCCTCATAGGACGGACGTCGCAGCTCGAAGCGGTCGCGCGTGGTGGCGTAGGTGGAGCCGCCCATGCGGGCAACCGCGTCGAGGCGAGCGGGATCGACGCGATCCTTCTCGTCCCAGAGACGTTCCGCGACATGGAAGGCGAGGCACTCGCCGATCACGACGCGTCCGTTGCCGACTTCCACCACTTCGGTGAGCCGGCACTCGATCGACACGGGCGCCTCCGCGACGATCGCAGGCGCCACATGGTCGGCGTCGACGGGCGTCACGCCCGCAAGCTCGAACTCCGAGACGTTGGCCGGCGCGTTCGCCGAGGTCAGGTTCATCTGCTCGACGAGCGCATGGTCGGCGACGTGCACCACGAACTCGCCCGTGGCACGCACGTTGGTGACCGTGTCCTTGTCGCCGATCGACGTGAACGCCACCGAGGGTGGATCCGACGCCGCCACGGTGAAATACGAGTGCGGCGCGAGGTTGCGCGTGCCGTCGGCGGAGCGCGTCGAGATCCATGCGATCGGGCGCGGCACCACGAGCGAGTTGAGCAGGAAGTACAGCGCTCGGGTCTCGTGGTCTGCTGGCAGCAGCGTGCGCATCGGTTCACGCTGCGCCGAAGGTGTGGCGACGTCGTTCATGCCGACGATGCTAGTCGACGCGGCCCGCTGCGGTGGGCGCGGCGCTCGGCTCGCCTTCTTCGGCGATGACCTCGAGCAGTGCGTCCACGACCTGCGGATCGAAGTGCACGCCGCGCAGCTCCTGCATGCGAGCGATCGCGCGCTCATGGCTCATCGCGTCCTGGTAGGTCCGGTCCGTGGTCATCGCATCGAACGCGTCGCAGGCAAACACGATCCGACTCTCGATCGGGATCTGGTCGCCCGCCAGGGCATCGGGATAGCCGGATCCGTCCCAGTGCTCATGGGAATGGCGCACGACCTTCGAGACGCCTCGCAGGAAGCCGATCGGCTGGATGATCTGCTCGCCGACGACCGTGTGCTGGCGAATGACCTTCCACTCGTCCTCGGTCAGGTCGTCGGTGTTGTGCAGGATCGAGTCAGGCACCGCGATCTTGCCGATGTCGTGGAACACCGCGCCGTACTCCGCATCGGAGCGCTGCTGCGTGGACAGGCCCAGCCTGTCGCTCACCTTCACGACGCGCTCGGAGACGCGATCGCCGTGTGCCTCGGTCTCGCCGTCGCGCCAGTGCAGCGCGTTCACGAGCGCGGCCACCGTCTCGCGGTACCCGCGTTGCAGGTCGGCGGCGAGCCGCTCGGCCTCGGATCGGCGGCGGCGCTCCTCGCGCGCGAGCAGCACGACGGACTCGAAGAGATCGTCGACCGCTCGGGGATCGACGAAGTACAGCGCGTGTGCTGCGTCGACCACGACGTTCGCGAGCTGCTCGGGGTCGGAACCCTTGACCGCATAGCCGACCGCGCCCGCGAGGATCATGCGGGTGATCGTGTCCGGATCGACCGTGCCGGTGAGCGCCACCACGCGCATGTCAGGGTGGTGCGACAGGATCCGTTCCGTGGCGGTGCACCCGTCCACGCGCGGCATCTGCACGTCCATGACGACGACCTGCGGGTCGAACTCCTCCGCCATGCGCATCGCCTCGGCGCCATCGAACGCGCGAGCGACCACGTCGATGCGCGGATCGGCGTCGAGCGCCGTCGCCACCATCTCGCGAACGTCGCGGTCGTCATCGACCACGAGCACGCGCACCGGCGGCTCATGGGCGTTCAGGTCGGGCTCGGGGACTGGGTCCTGCACGAGTGGTGTGTTCCCGCGGGGACGAGGTGGAAACGACAGCGGCGCCGCCTTCCACATAATTCGTGCTGGACGGATCGCGTTCGCCGTCGTACGTTGGTCATGCAATGTACGCGAACGCCCCCCACGCGTCTGCGGCGACTCCCCCCGTTTCGCCGCATTCCACGCACCCACCCCAGGTGCAGCACGGCCTTCCCCAAGGTCTGCCGCCCGCCGCACATCACGGCGGGTCACACGGCATTCCTGGTCAGGCCGCTGCCAACGTGCCGCAGCATGCGGCGCCCGTCGCACGATACAACGTCGGCGCTGCGTTCGTGACCGGCGCCTATCAGTCGAGCGGCGATCCGGCGATCGACCGCATGGTGGCCCTGGAAGCCGCCTGCAAGCGCTTCGGCTCGCCGTTCTGATCGCTCCGTAACGCGCTGATACTCCGCATTCCGCCGCAGCCCTTGCAGTTCTTCCTGTTTGCATGTGCTCGTGTCGGGGAACCATGGGGTTCAGAGGCGACTACCCGTCCGCTTGTCGGGGCAGGAGTGATCGAATGGACCGCAGCCCGGACCACGAAGAGGGAATCGACCGACGCGAACTGAGCGAGATCGCTGGGCGCATCCGTTCGGAGGCCTGGGAGCTCGCCGAGCGCTGGAGCGTCGTCGCGGCCGAGGCCGCTCCCGCTTCCACGCCGCGAGCCGGCGAGCAGCTGACGCGATTCGGTGAGATCCCTGCGTTCCTGGCTGCGCTCGCCCACCACCTCGACCGCCTCGCCGCCGGCGACCCGACGCTCGGCGCGGCGATCACCGCCCAGGCGACCGAAGGCCATCCCGACTACGCGATGCCGCTGTCCGATGACGGGCTGCGCGCCGCGGCGATCGAGCACGCCAAGTCGCGAGCAGCCGCAGGCTATGACCAGCGCGACATGCTCGCGGAGTTCGTCGCGCTGCGGCGCGTGCTGTGGGAGCACTTCGCCGACTCGGGCGCATCCGAGCGCCCGACCTTCGAGGGCGAGCGGATCGTCAACCTGCTGCTCGACACGGTCATCGTCGAAGCGGCGGACCAGTTCTTCTCGGAGCTGACGGAAGCGCTCGTGCGCCGCGCCGAGCGCGACGCGCTGACCGACCTGTACAACCGCCAGGCCTTCCACGACAAGCTCGGCCGGGAAATGGCGCGTGCACGCCGTTTCGGTCGCGAGCTGACGGTCGTCACGATCGACCTCGACGCCTTCAAGCAGGTCAACGACACGCTCGGACACCTGGCCGGCGACGCGGTGCTCAAGCGCCTTGCGACGCTGCTCACGACCCATACGCGCGAGCACGACATCGTCGGACGGCTCGGTGGCGACGAGTTCGCCGTCGCGCTGGTCGAGGCAGGGATGGCGACGGCCAAGGACCTGATCCGCCGCCTGCGCATCCACCTGGTGCCGGCGCGACGACAGTTCGGCCTGCCGCGCGAGTTCGGCATCTCGTTCGGCGCTGCGTGCTTTCCAGGCGACGGCGACACCGTCGAGAAGCTGTTGTTCCACGCGGACGGCGGGCTCTACAAGCAGAAGGGTCCGGGTCGCGGCCTCAAGATGGAGCAGGCCGGACATGCCCCGCACCTGGGTGCCGTGCGCGTGCTCGTGGCCGACGACGATTCCGGGCTGCGCGCACTGTGCCGGGCCGCGCTCGAGACGGAGGGCTTCGAGGTCGTGGAAGCCGCGAACGGCGACGAGGCGGTCGACCGCGCACTCGAGCGCGCGCCGGACGTGATGCTGCTCGACCTGTCGATGCCGCATCGAGACGGCTGGCAGGTGCTCGATGCGCTTGCCGCCAACGAGGCGACGAAGGGCGTGCCGGTGGTGATGATGACCGGCAGCGCGAGCCAGGAGAACCTGGAGCGCGCCGACCGCGCAGGCGTCCTTGACTTCCTGTCGAAGCCCTTCGAGCCGGTGGAGCTCGTGTCGACGATCCATCACGTGCTCGAGATGACCGAGGAACGCGCGGTCATCGGCGAAGCGAGCTGACGCGCCGGCGCCGTCTTACGAACCGTCATACGAACCGTCTGCCGATTCGTGCTACGGTGTGGACATGGTTCCGGTCACGGTCAAGTTCGACGACGACACCCTCGCCCAGCTCGACGCGTTCATCGAGCGCGGCGCGGCGGGAAACCGCACCGAGGCGCTGCGCGCGGCGCTCAAGTCGTGGCTCAAGGCGCAGCGCGACGCGGAGCTCGTCGAGCAATATCGGAAGGGTTACGGCGAATTCCCCGTCGAAGAGGATCCGGATCTGGCGCCCTGGACGAACCTGACGGCCGAGGATCGCGGCAGTGCGCACGACGAACTCGGCGAACCGTGGGACTTCGGCGAATGATCGAGCGTGGCGGGGTCTTCATCGCTGACCTGACGTCGGGCCGGCGCCCCGTCGTGGTCGTCACGCGGGACGTGGCGATCCCCTTGCTCAGGCGCGTCACGGTCGCGCCCATCACGCGGCGCGTGCGTGGCATTGACACCGAGGTTCCGGTTGGTCGATCCGAGGGGCTGCCGACGGACTCCGTCGTCAACTGTGACAACCTGGAGACGATCGCCCAGCGCAGCCTTGACCGCCGTCTGGGCACCCTCGGCCCTGAACGCCGCCGCCAGCTCGACCATGCCCTGCGCATCGCGCTTGAACTGGACGAGTAGACTTGCGCGGAAGCAGGAAAGGCACACTCCCATGCGCGAACGAATCACACTTGAGCAGATCCGCTGCGAACGCTGCGTCAGCCGCCTCGCGGAGCACCTCGGCCCGCTCAAGGGACTCAACGACGCCCGCATCGAGATGGGTACGAGCAGCATCGTCGTGGACTACGACGACGAGCAGCGCGACGCGCTCGATGCCGCGATCCACAAGGCGAACTTCAAGGTGACGCAGCGCGAGGAACTGGCCGCGGAAGCGGTCTGAGCTTCGCGTACTGCTCCTGGATCAGCCGAGGAAGTCGGCGACGATCGCTTCAGCCTGCGTATCCCACTGCGCGTATGCGCGGGGGTACGCGCTGATCTGCACTGACTGCGCGAGCAGGGTCTTCTCCTTGCCCGGATCCTTCTTGTCGTTCGGGATCGCCTTCTCGAAGAACTTCTTCGCGGCGTACTCGGGATCGGAGATTTGGGCGCGGGTACCCCAGCCGGCGCTCGGGCGCTGCTGGAACAGGCCGAGGGAGTCGTGGTCCTTGCTGTCGACCGACGCATCGTTCTTGATCGTCGATTCCTGGATCATCGTGGCGACGGCGGTCTCGAGCACCTTCTTGTTGGCACCCATCTCCTGACCGACGCGGAGCACGGTCTCGGTGAGCTTGGCCTGCTCCGGGGTCATCGGCGAGGACTTCACCTTGTGCTTGGCGGGATCGATCGATCCTCCGCCGGTACCCGGAAGCGGCGGTGCCTCGGGAAGCTGTTCGGCCTTCTTGGGCTTGTCGGACTTCTTCGCCTCGACCGCGGGGGCCTGGCCGACCGTCTCGCCGGCAGCCTTGGCGGCGCTCATGCCGCAGCCACAGCCGCAGCCGGCGGCAGCGGGCGACTGGACTGGTGACTGCTCGGGTGACTTGCCGGGTGCGCCGCCGCCTTCGACACCGGCACCGGAATCGCCAGCCACCGCGCCACCGCCACCTTGCACGCCGGCCGCGCCGGCCTGTGCCTGAGCGGCGGGCATCTGCGACTGGAGCGCCGTGACGAGGCTCGTCAGCGCGGTCACGAGCTGCTGGAGGACGGGAAGGATCGCGTTGAGATCGACGGGTCCGCCACCGGCGACGGGCGTCGGAGTCGGCGCGGGCGCCGGCGCGGGCTGCGGCTGCGGGACCACTGGAGCCGGCGCGGGCTGCGCGAGCTGACCGCCGCCGTACGCGCCCTGGATGGCGCTTGGCTGGACGGGAACCTGCATGGGCGACTGCGCTGCACCGCCACCCTGGATCGGTGCCTGGATGGGCGACTGGATCGGTGATCCCATGCCACCACCCTGGACGGGCATCTGCATGGGCGACTGCATCGGCGGAGCGATAGGCAGCGCAGACGTTGTTGGCGCGGTGCTGGACACGGCGAGACCCCCCTCGAATGAGCACGCAGTGGCGAGCTGCGGGCGGGCGACGGTGCGTCGTGCTGGACCCCCTCGGCCATGCACGGCGCGACATACGGCGACGTCGCTTGCATCCAAGGTCACCCAAGTCGGTGAAACGCGCAAGGGGGAAATGTCGATACGCGCGGACGCGGGCGTTCAGCCGTGGCTCACGGCGCGGGCTCAGGCAGCCTGTTCGTCGTCGGCGAGGTCCTCGCCGCCGAACGGATTGCGGCGAACATCCTGCAGTGCCAGGCGCAGGCAGTCGAGCGCGCGCTTGCCCGGATCCTGGGCGTAGAGCACGGTGTGGTTGCCGATCAGCACGGCAGCGGCATCGTCGCTCACCACGCCCACGCCCCTCTGCGCCGCCCAGCCGACGAGCTGCGCTTCCAGCGCGTCGGGGGGCGACATGAGCGTCGATCCGTCCTCGCCGTGCGCGGCGACCAGCTGGAGCTCCGCCCCCACGCGCTCGTAGATCGCGAATCGGCGACAGCCCACGCGCGCGGCGAGCACGCGCAGGTCGACCGTGCCGTCGTCAGCGGGCACCGGCACGGGAGTCGACGACAACCGCCCCATGAGCTCCGGACCCAG
>JBBQUY010000073.1:0-17760 GCA_038212015.1 Gaiellales bacterium
GAGACGACGTTCGTCGAGGCCGGCGACGAGGCGATCGTCGTCGTGTACGACTCGGGCATGCATTCGCCCGAGCAGGTCGCCGCGTTCGTTCGCGAACGGCGCGACTCGGAGCTGTCGGGTGCGTCGGTGCTGCGGCGCATCGCTCGCGCTCGCAGTTGACGACGTCGTCAGGCGAACGCCGTCAGCCGCCAATCGCCTTCGCGAGCTGCATCGCAGCGGTCATGTCGGCGTCCGTGCTCGCGGGGTCCAGGAGCGTGCGCTCCACCTCGCGCAGTGCGTCGGCGACCGTCGAGCGGCCGTCGACGACCATGCGTGCCGGAAGCGGCGCGTGGAAGTCGACTGCGCCCGACGCGACGTTGAGCCATGCGGTGAGCACGAATGCACGGGCCTGGTCGGTCGGCGTCGCCTTCCGGTCATCGAGGCGCTGGAGCACGGCATAGGCATCGCTGCTCGTCTGCAGCGCATCGCGCTCCTCGAACCATGCGCTGCCCGAACGCGTGAACGCGAGGTAGGCGTCGAGCTGGGTCGTCGTGAGCTTGCGCACGCCCTTGAGCGAGTACTGCTGCTTGAACCACCCGTATGCCTGGTACGTCGTCGACGTGTCGGCGATGAGCATCGGCACCGTCGTGGTGGTCGACCCGGCGTCATCGTCGTTGACGACGAGCACGAGGTCCGCCACGCCGGGCTCGGCGAACGTCACCGACGACGCATCCGCGGTTGCGAACGGCAGCGTGCCGAATGGGCTCGGATCCAGGTCGGCTGACGCGCCGTCGTTGAAGTACGTGGTCGTTGCCGGCGTCCACGCGGCGTGCGGACCAGCCGCCCACGTGTAGGTCGTGTCGTCGGTTCCGACATCGTTCGCGGTTGCCGAGTGCGTGACCGGCACCCCGACGCGTGTCAGGAACGCCTGACCCACGCCGAATGCGATCGTGGCGGAAGTGTCGAGCACGTGTGTCGGTGCGACGTTGTGCACGCGCACGGTCGCGGTGTCGGCGTGACAGTTGCGCTTGAGGTCGCAGACCGTCAGCGTCGCGACGTAGGTCTGGTCGCCGTCGAGCGCATCGAAGGTCGGGGTCGGACCCTCGGCCTCGAGCGAGCCGACCTGGTCGAGCTCCCATGCGTACGTGAGCGAGTCGTCGGCGTCGAGGTCATAGGAGCCGGTTCCGTCGAGCGGGCCCGACGATCCTTCATCGAAGTCGTACGGGCCACCCGCGTTCGCGACCGGGATGTTCTCGGGATCGAAGCCGCGTGGATCCTGTGCGTGGGGCGAGAACGGGATCGCCCACGTGCGGTCGAACAGGTTCGGGCGCGTGGTCGTGATCGGGATCGCGGTCTGGTACACCGGTCCCATGCTGAACGAGAGGCCCGGGAACTTGACGGCGGGCGTGCAGCCGAGCTTGCCGAAACAGATCTCGGGGACCACCGTGAAGCCGGGGATACCGGCGGAGGCGCGCAGGATCTTGATGGTGCCCTGCACCTGGTACACGTGCTGCAGCTTGTGCTGGATCGTGTTGGTGAGCGTCATCGTGGGCGTGATCGCGAACGGCTGCGTCTGGTCGACGGGCAGCACCATGTCGATCGACTGGCCGGCGACGATGGTCGCGGATGTGCTGGTCTGCTGTGCGCCGACCGTTCCGTCGGCGGCGATCACGCGATACGAGATGGCGCGCGGGAACGCGAAGGTCAGGTTGACGACGGGCTTGAAGTCGAACGTGTGGTTCTCGTCGCCGTTCACGCCGATGCGCCCGTCGAGCACGTCGTAGCTCATGGCCATGCCGTTTGAGTCGAACGACTTGCCGAGCGGATACCTGCTGAACGCGTCGACGTCGAGCTCGAGCGAAGAGAAGGACTTGGCCGAGGTGGCCATCATTCGTCCCTGCTCGGCGACGTCGAGTGACACGTCGGGCTTCGACAGATTGACGTCACCGAACACGTGGGCGGCGGATGCGCCGACGGGCGGGTCCCAGACGTCGCCGTACTGGCCGGCATCGGCATGTGCGTCGACGAGCGTCAGCGTCGAGTACGGCACGGAGATCGGCGGGAACAGGTCGAAGGAGCCGAAGCAGGTGACGAAGCACAGCTCGGCCGTGGCGTCGGCGGTGAGCGCGAGCGCGCCGGTCACCGTGTAGTCCTGTGCGCCTGGATCGAAGTCGAACGAGCCGGCCGAGGAGCGGTTGACGGTCGAGATGCGGATCGTGTCGCCCGGAAAGTAGGTCTCGTCCTCGGGATACGTCACGTCCACGAGCGCCGGATAGTCGATGTCGAGCGTGCCCGCCGACGCGTCATAGCCGAACTCGATGCCCAGGCGACCGGTCGTGGCGCCACCGATGCTGCCGCCGAATTCCGCACCGGCGAGGCTGTCGGTGTCGGAGGCGTAGCCGCTCTCGTTCCACGACACGTCATAGAGCTGGCTCGCGCGATCGACACCGGTCCCGCCCCATGGATCCACGTCGTCGACCGCGAACTGCGCGCTGTAGGTCAGCGTCTGTGCCTGTGCCGGTGCTGCGGCAAACAGCGCACAGATGGCAGCGAACAGCAGCGTGACGTGCAGGTGACGCGCCACGCGTGGCGTGGCGAAGGCAGCGAACGGCATGGTGGGGAGGACCCTCTCTGGAAATGGCGATCAGAGGGCCCTTCGGCGCCTGCAATCTCTCGGCAGCTCGACCGTACGTCGTGCTCGGCTGCTTGTCGAGGATGCATGCGGGAATCGATTCATGCCGTACCGTGGCCGTACCGTGCGACGCCTAGCTCGGTACCGAAACCAGCGTTTCCGACAGCGTTCGACCCCACGTTCGAGCACGTTCCAGCTCGCCGTCGCTCAGCGGTCCGGTCATGTCAGTCACCCAGAAGTGCTCGGCGTCGGCGGCACGCGTGAAGCCGAGCTTCGCGAGCCGTCGGCCGATGGGACCTGCGGCGGAACCGGCGTTCTTGATGATCTTCGGCTTCTCCATGTGCGTGTCGAAGCTCGCGAACGGAATCGGCCTCGATGGCCGCTCGAGCTGTTCGAGCCATTCACGGACACCGATGCGTGCGGAGACGAGCGGTTCGGTGGTGTGCGTCGCCGCGTCTTCTCGAGTGCCTTCGCGGCTCATCCCGAAGGCGTGGGTCGGTCCGCCGACCACGAGCAGGTCCACGTCGTCGGGGATCACGAGCGGGGCCGTGCCGACCTCGATCACGGACACCTCGGATCGTTCGAACAGCCCGTCGCCGATCGCGTCCGCGACCGATCGCGTGTTGCCGTACATGGATTCGAAGATCACCAGCGTGCGCATGTCGTCGTCCGTCGTGTCGTCATGATCGATCGTCTCGGGTCGCGCCCGCCAGCAGCATGAGCGCAGCTGCGGGAGCGATCACGAACACACCGAGCAGCACCAGCTGCTGCCATCCCTGATAGCCGACCGTCACGGTCTCGACGGTGCCCCACGCCACGAGCACGATCCCCATCACGTACGCGGCCAGCGCGGCATATTTCGAGCCGACGATCGCCAGCAGCGCCGTGGCAGCCATGCCGCCGCCGATCACGACGAGCAGCACGATGCCGGGCAGCTGGTAGCTCGAGAAGGGACTACCGTCGAGCCACGCGGTCTCCAGGCCGAGGCCCTCCGGATCCGTGAGCAGTCCGTAGCCGCCGAAGACGGCGCCTGCGGCGATGTAGCCCGCGATCGCGGCGACCATGATGCGTGCCCGACTCCCGAGCGTGCTGAAGGGCGGCGGGGTGACGATGCTCGACATGGGGCTCCTGACCTGGTGCGGGATGCGGTGCGCTTCCTCCACATGCTCGTCATCGAACGCGCGTCCGCCATCAGCACGGTGCCGCATTCGCGTGCGGACAACCCGCGAGCCGTCCAGGAAGCGGCAGGAGATGCGGGAACCCCACATCCGATGCGCGGCATGTGACCCTGTGCGATGTCCACTCGGTGGAGCATGCTTGCAACGATGGCGTCGCATGCTCGCGGGGCCGGCATCACGAGGAGACGCAGGCATGGCCAGCACACGTTCCAACCCTGCGCGGATTGCAGCGATCGTGCTCGGCGCGATCCTCGCGCTCATGGCGCTCGGCATCGTCGCCAGTGGCGCCGCGCTCCTGGTCGGCCAGTCGGTCTACGACGAAGACGGCTTCATCACGAGTCCGTCCGAGCGGGTGGAGACCGACACGTACGCGATCGCGACCCAGCCCTTCAATGTCGAAGGCCTCGACGAGTGGCCGTTCGACGATCCGGCGATCCGACTGCGCCTGACGCTCGACTCCGACGAGGACGTGTTCGTTGGCGTGGCACGCGCGGAGGAGGCAGCCGCGGTGCTCGAGGGAATCGAGCACGAGGTCGTCACGGGCGAAGGACGCACGGGCGCGTTCGGCGACATCGAAACGGACGTCCGACCGGGTGGCGCTCCGCCGACGATTCCGGCCGACCTGCTCGACTGGGAGGTGTCGGCGACCGGACGCGACGACGTCGCCGTCACGTGGGAGCCGACCGAAGGCGACTGGGTCGTGCTCGCGATGGCCGCCGACGGGTCGAACACCGTCGACGTGCGCGGACGCATCGGCGCGGAAGTTCCGTATCTGGACGAGCTCGCGTGGAGCCTGCTCATCGGCGGCGCGATCCTCGGACTGATCGCGGCGGTGCTGATCGCGATCGGAGCGCGTCATCCGCGCGGCGCACTCACCGTTCCGACCGAGACGGAGCCGGTCGACCATCCAGGCGCGCTGCCAGTTCGCGTGCGCGCGCGCGTGGACGTGACACCGAGCCGTTGGCTGTGGCTGTTCAAGTGGCTGCTGCTGATCCCCCACTACATCGCGATCGTGTTCCTGTCGGCGGCGTTCGTGATCGTGACGATCATCGCGTGGTTCGCGATCGTGTTCACTGGTCGCTATCCGCGTTCGCTGTTCGACTTCAACCTCGGCGTGCTGCGCTGGAACTGGCGCATCAACGGATACGGTTACGGCGCGTTCGCGACCGATCGATATCCGCCGTTCTCGCGCGATGCGCACCCCGACTATCCAGCCACGCTCGACATCGACTACCCCGAGCACCTGAGCCGCGGGCTGCCGTTCGTGAAGTGGCTGCTGGCGATGCCGCACCTGCTGCTCATCGGCGCGGCAGCCGGCGGCGTCGTGGTCGGCACCGCAACGCCCGAGACGACGACGGAGATCGGCGTGATCGGCCTGGTCATCGTCTTCATCGGCGCCGGCCTGCTGTTCACCGGCCGGCTTCCGACCGGGTTGTTCGACCTGCTCGTGGGCATCCAGCGCTGGATCTACCGAACCGTCGCGTACGTCGCGCTGATGACCGACGAGTACCCGCCGTTCCGCCTCGATCAGGGCGGAGACGAGCCCGCGTCGGCGCAGGTGCGGGATATCCGCAGCGACTCGACCAGCTTCCCCCCATGACCGCTGGTCGGTGAGGGTGTGTGATCTGCCCGGAGATCCGGAGCGACGAGCTGTCCGGACGAGAGGGAGGAACGATCATGCAGGTTGCAGAGCTTCATCAGGACGGACTGGTCCAGATCGGCGGCGGCGCAGATTACGTCGCCAACCAGATCCGCAAGGCGCAGGACCATGCACGCACGGCGATGCGCGCCATCAACGGGATCGGCGACAACACCCCGGTGATCGGACCGCACCCGCACGAAGCTGCGATCGCCGCGGCGCGCGAGGCCGTGATCCACCTCAACGAGGCACTCAACGTCGAAGCACCCGAGGATGCTGTAGTCGACACGCGCCACGCACTCGAGGAGCTCGTCGGCACGATCGCGATGCTCGAGCGCCTCGGCCAGGGCATCCCGGTGCGCCCCGGCGATCCGCCCGCTGGTCGATTCGAGCGAGCCCTCGGACTGCTCGTCGCCGCCGAGCACAAGCTGCTCGCGCAGCCGCGCCGTGAAAACGGGGGAATCGTGCCCCCATGGCTGCTGCCCTGAGCTCGGGCGCCGGGTCTGCCGCACCACGCCGCCGACGTCCGTAGAGTCGGATCGACGCTGAGCGTGGAGGCGCCTGTGCAGCTTGTGGGACGACAACGAGTGCTTGACATCGCACCGAACGACCTTGCGGTCCTGACCGCCGTGACCGCGCCGCGACGCCAGCACGGCATCGCGGCGGGTGCGGCTGCGACGCTGACGAACGACCTCTATGCGCGACTGCTGTCGGCGATCGACCAGGACGCGCCGGTCGTCGCGATGGCGGCGCTCGCCACCGGCAACGATGCCGTGCGCGCCGAGCAGCTCACCGAGGACATCTACCGGGGCCTGCGAGGCGCAGTCGACCAGCACGCGGCGTGGGTATCGGCCGGCGCGAT
This sequence comes from Gaiellales bacterium, assembly GCA_038212015.1. Lineage (GTDB taxonomy): Bacteria > Actinomycetota > Thermoleophilia > Gaiellales > SKUG01 > JAGQUL01. Next base: position 6,291 of record JBBQUY010000073.1, read on the forward strand.
GATCTCCGGCACGGACGCCAGGGCCGCGGTCAAGCTCACCAACGACATCTACTCCAACCTGCACCACTCGATCGACGGCGAGACGCACCTGCTCGCGCTCGGCGCGATGGTGACGGGCACGAGCGCCGTCGATGCGGCAAAGCTCGCGAACGCGATCCGCGGCGGTCTGCGCGAGGACATGGCCGAGACCGCGCCCGTCGTCGCGGTGGCGGCGATGCTCGGCAAGCTCGACGCCACGGCCGCGGTCACCCAGCTCCACGACCTGTACGCCGACATGCGCGGGGGAATCCAGGCGGCGGCGCACGTCGTGGCGCTCGGCTCGTTCGCCAAGCAGGTGCCGGCCGCGGAGGCGGCGAGGCTGGTGAACGAGGTCTACCAAGGCATGGACCTCGGCATCGACGTGTACGCCCCGGTCGTTGCGATGGGTGCGATCAACGCCGGGGTCGACGCGAAGGAAGGCGCGCGCCTGGCCAATACGGCGCACGACCAGCTGCGTGCCTCGGTCGACGAGCATGCGGCGTGGGTGGCGGTGGCGGCGATGCGCGCCGGCGTGAGCGCGACCGCCGCGTCGAACCTGACGAACGAGCTGTACCGTGAGCTGCACGTGCAGCTCGACGAGCACGCGCCGGTCGTCGCGCTCGGCGCGCTGTCCTGACGACCGATCCCGATCCGGGTTCGTACGTGACGGTCGGTACTCGACCCTGTCGTACGAAGCCCCGGTGCGAGACCCATGGTCAGTCGTCTACTGCCCGATGCACCGGCAGGTCCGCGAGCGCGAGCCGACCGACCGTGAGGCGGGCGCCGGGCACGCGTAACGGTGAGCAGCTGACGTAGTCGAGTCCGACGTCGCGCATCGCGGCGATCGACGCCGGATCGCCGGCATGCTCGCCGCACGCACCGAACTCCGCGGTCGATGCCGTCGCACGAACGTGGCGCGCCGCGAGCTCCATGAGCGGCACCACGGCGCGCTCGTCGATGTGGACGAACGGATCGGACGGCAGCAGGCCGTGCTCCACGTAGCCGGGCAGGAAACGCTCGGCATCGTCACGGCTCAGGCCCATCGTCAGCTGCGTGAGGTCGTTGGTTCCGAACGAGAAGAAGTCGGCATGCGCGGCCAGGTCACCCGCGTTCATGCACGCGGCCGGCACCTCGAGCATCGTGCCGATCTCGACGCTGGACGCATCGTCACCGAGCTCCTCGCGCAGCACTTCCGAGATGCGTTCGCGCGCGACGCGCAGCTCTTCGGCCACCATCACGAGCGGCACCATGATCGCCGGGCGCGGATCGGCTCCGGCCGCCTTGGCGCGCAGCATCGCGCGCGCGATCCAGCGCACCTGCATCTCGTAGATCACGGGTGCGACCATCGACAGTCGCACGCCGCGCAGTCCGAGCATCGGGTTGTGTTCGGCATGCTCGGCCGACGCGGCGAGGATCTCCTCGACCGTGACGCCTGCGTCGGCCGCGATCGCTCGCGCTTCGTCTGCCGTCTCCGGAAGGAACTCGTGCAGCGGCGGATCGAGCAGCCGGATCGTCACCGGCAGTCCATCCATGGCGACGAACATCTCCTCGAGCTCCTGCTCGAGCTGCGGTGACAGCTGCTCGAGCAGGTCCCGCTCCTCCGTCTCGCTGCTCGACAGGATCGTGCGCACGAACAGCGGCAGGCGGCTTGCCTCGAAGAACATGTGCTCGGTTCGACACAGGCCGATGCCGCGTGCCCCGAGTGCTCGCGCGCGACGCGCCCCGACGGCGTCGTCGGCGTTCGCGCGCACCTGGAGGGTGCTCACCTCGTCAGCCCAGTCGAGCAGTCGCTCGAGCCAGCCGTCCACCGTCGCTGGCCGGGTCGGCACGGTGCCGAGCAATACCTCGCCGGTGGTTCCGTCGATCGAGATCGGGTCACCCACCCGCAGGGTCGTCGCGCCGATCGTGACGGTCCCGGCGGCCTCGTCGATGTGCAGGCCGGCGCACGCCGTCACGCAGGGTCGACCCATGCCGCGTGCGACGACCGCCGCGTGCGACGTGGCACCGCCGCGCGCCGTGAGCACGCCTGCAGCCGCGACCATGCCGGCGATGTCGGCTGCCACCGTCTCCGGGCGAACGAGGATCACCGAATGCCCCTCGCGCACGCGCGCTTCCGCGTCCTGCCACGTCACGACGACCTGACCGGTGGCGGCGCCTGGTGATGCCGCGAGACCGCGACCGATCGCGACGTGTTCGGTGCCGCGCTCGAAGCTCGGCACGAGCAGGTCGCCGATCCGGTCCGGATCGACGCGGCGAATCGCTTCGGCACGATCGATCAGCCCCTCCTCGACCATGTCGACGGCGATCCGCACGTCGGCAGCTGCCGTACGCTTGGCCCGCCGCGTCTGGAGCATCCAGAGCGTTCCGTCCTCGACACAGAATTCCATGTCCTGGCTGTCGCGGTAGTGGCGCTCGACGAGCTCGATGACGTCGAGCAGGCTCGCGTATGCCGTCGGCATGAGCTGCTCGAGCGACAGCTGTCCGTCGAGCGCCGTTGCCTGCGCGATCGGCTGCGGGGTGCGCATGCCCGAGACCACGTCCTCACCCTGTGCATTGGCGAGGTACTCACCGTACGGGATGCGCACGCCGGTGGCCGGATCACGCGTGAACAGCACCCCGCTCGCACTCGTGTCGCCGGCGTTGCCGTACACCATTGCCTGGACGTTGACGGCAGTACCGAGGTCGTCGGAGATGCCGTAGTGGGCGCGGTACACGCGCGCGGGCTCGCCGTTCCAGCTGGCGAACACGGCCGCGATCGCGCGCGCGAGCTGCTCGAACGGGTCGGCCGGAATGGCTTCCGCTCCACACGCCTCGGCGATCGCAGCCTCGAATGCCTCGGCGACGTCACGCAGCGCGGCGGCGTCGAGCTCGGTGTCGGTGACCACGCCGTGCTCGGTGCGCGCCGCGGTGAGGATCGCATCGAAGACGTGATCGTCGACGGCGAGCACGACCGATCCGTACATCTGCAGGAAGCGGCGCCATGCATCCCATGCGAGCCGCTCGTTGCCGCTTGCCTGCGCGAACGCCATCACGGTGTCACGTGTCAGGCCCAGGTTGAGGATCGTGTCCATCATGCCCGGCATCGAGATCGGTGCGCCCGACCGCACGGACACGAGCAGCGGAATCCCCGTGTCCTCCAGGACCCCGAAACGACGCCCGGTGCGCTGCTCGAGTTCGTCCATCGCGACGCGGACCTGCCGCTGCAGTTCCGGATCCAGTCCGGATTCGACCGGCTGCTCCTGCCAGGCGCGGCACGCGTCGGTGCTGATCACGAACCCCGGAGGCACCGGCAGACCGATGCGGGCGAGCTCGCACAGGTCCGCGCCCTTGCCGCCGAGCAGGGCCTTCATCGTGGTGTCGCCATCCGCACGTCCGTCGCCGAAGGCGTACGTGAACTGCTGCGTGGTGGTCGTGGCTGACGGTGTCATCGAGCTGCCTTCCTGGATGCCGACCTTGTCGGCACGAGTTCATCTCAGCTTCTCGTGCTGCAGGCGCGCGGGCCAGCGGGTGGAGGCGCAGGACCGCTCCGTAGTTGTCCGCGAACCTGCGCTCAGATCGCGTTCCAGCCGTTGTCAGATGGCAGCACGGCGCCGTCGACGTTGGTGCCGTCGTCGCTCAGCAGCCACGTGATCCCTGGATGGACTGGCTGCGTTCGCCTACCCACGTCGACGGATGCGAATGCGTTCGCATCCGCGGATCACGTCACCGGGATTGGCGGTGCAGGTATCCAGGCCGGGCCCGCCGTTCACCACGTCGCCCGCCCGCATGTCGTTCGCGTTGATCGTGTCCCGACCCACGCCACCCTGCAGCGTGTCGCGGCCGGCCCCACCGACGAGCGAGTCGTTGCCGGCGTCGCCGTACATGCGATCGTTGCCGCCGCCACCGCGGAGGATGTCGTTGCCTGCGCGCCCGCGCAGGAGATCGTTGCCTGCGAATCCTTCGATGACGTTCGCGAGCGCATCGCCGAACACCGTGTCCGCCAGCCCCGTGCCGCGCAGCACGACCTGCAGGCACGCGTCGATCTCCTCAAGCAGCACGTCGATCGCCGGAGCTGCTCGCTGCCCCTGAAGACCCGTGCATGCAGCGAGCAGTCCGGTGTAGGTGAAGGTTGCGGGCGACGGCGTGATGTCGGCGAGCTCGGGTTCGCCGGCCGCATCGATGCAGCGCACGCTCACCGAGACGCTCGTGGAGACCTGCTCCGGCATCGACTGCTGCCCGTCGAACGCGCTGGTGTCGTCGAGCTCGACGAGCACACGCGGCGTGGTCGTCCCCGAACTCGCGTCCGACCCGACCAGGTAGACCTCGGCATCTTCCGCCGCTTCGTCGTTGCATTCGCCGGCGGCGCCGAGAAACTGCACGACGGTCCCTGCCGGCCCACTCGACGGAGTGATCGAGATCGTGGCGCCGGATGCCACGCCTGCGAGGACGAGCTGGACGGAGACGACGAGGGTGGCGCAGATGATTCGGTACATGCGGCGACGTTAGCTGCCCGCGGCGTGCGTGGACGCGACGTCATCGCTTCGGCATCACGCAGAACCCGCTGGTGGGTCAGTGCGTCATCGAGGAGGAACGTTCGACGACGTCCTGCGTGCCCGCGTCGATCACCATGCCGCCGAGCCGTTCGGCCTGCGCAACCACCTCGGTGATCCGCGGCCCCTTGTCGTCCTCGTCGCCCGACACGAGCACCGCGGTCTGGGTGGAGGCCTCGACCATGTGCTGGCGCAGGTACCAGCGCACCGGCTTGGGTGCCTGGGCAACGGTGCCGGGAACCTCGGTCCATTCGACGCCGTCAGGGAGCAGTACGTACAGGGGAAGGGCCATGCCGCACATGTACCCGAATCGAACGCGCGTACCACCTGCGACTTCGCGCAGGCGCGGGGCGGGAGCCGGGACCATCCCGCCCGCCTCCCGCCCCGCAGTGCGCTCAGCGTGCGATGACGCCGACCGATTCCCACGCCTGTGACACGGCGAGCTGCTGTGCGCTTCCTGCGCCATGCAGCTTCGATGCCGCCTCGATCGTGGCTCGCGCGACGTCCGTGAAACGGGCGCCGTCTGGCAGGTGTCCGACGAGCGCCGCGTACCAGATGCGCTGCATCGCATCGCCACCGATCCGCTCCGCCGAGCGGACCGCTGCCAGGCTCGCTACGCCGCTCAACGCGTGCGACTCGCCACCGGCCTTCGCAATGACGTCCATGTGCGCGACGCCCGGATGCTGGAGATCGCGGATCGCGTCCCCCGCCACCGTGGGCGTGACGACATCGTCGCCGATGCGCCAGGAGCCGACCATTCCCGCCGCGAACACGTCCGCGAGCGATTCATGGATGGCGGCCTGCTCGGGAACCTCATAGTCGAGGTTCACCTCCGCATCGATGACGCCGTGGTAGAGCTCGTGCGCCATCACGCTCAGGCTCGATGCGAAGGAGCCCCATCGCGTGCCGTCGCCGTCGCCCAGCTCGATGCGTCCTGCCTGCTTGTCCCAGTAGGCGTTGGATGCATCGGGTGCGTGCACGACGAGCTCCACCGAGCCGCCGCGACCGTCCACGCCGTCCCGCCCGAAGCGTTCGGCGAGCGCACGGTCGACGATCGATGCGGTCCGCAGCGCGGCATCCGCATGGTCGTCGCCCGTCGTTCCGTCCGGCCGCAGCGTCAGTGACGTGACCCGCAGGCCATGTCCGCTCGCGTTCGGATCGAACGGCGCAGCGATCCCGACGCGAAGCCGGGCGGGGGGCGCCGGGGGTGCGTGGATCATGGCCGGCGAATGCAGGTCGTGCACGCTCGCAAGCCGTGCGCCTGGAGTTGCTGCCAACTGCATCGGTACCTCCTGTGGTCGAGGACCGGACGTCCGGTCCGCACCACGGATGCTCCGCCTCGACCGCTGCCGCGACCAGCGTAGGAGCTGGCACGCCGGCTTCCCACAAGTGGCGGCCAGACGACGGGAAACCCGCAACCGATGCGTCGCGTTCCCCGATGGTTCGACGCTCCGAGTGCGATCGACTGTTGGCGACAAGCGAAGCACCACCGAGGGAGGACATCATGCTCATCACACCACTTCAGGATTGGCAGATCGGCGGAGGCGCCGGCTATGTCGCCGACCAGCTCCGCGAGGCAATGATCGACGTCAGGACCGCCATGGAGCTCACCACGCTCGACTGGGAAGACACCCCGCACATCGGACCGCATCCGCGCGAAGCTGCGATCAACGCAGCCCGCGAGGCCGTCGCACACCTCACCGACGCACTCGGCGTCGAGGCCCCCCAGGCCGCGATCGACGAGACGCGTCAGGCACTCGAGGAGATCGGCGCCGCGATCATGGTGCTCGAGCGACTTGGCGGCCGTCCTCCCTTCGTGCCGATCACCAAGCCCACCGGCCACTTCGAAGGCGCCCTGCGACGCCTCGAGCAGGTCGAGGCTGAACTGCGACACGCGACCGTCGGCTTCGGCTGACCGTCGCGCCTCGCGACCAGAGAAAGGACACACCATGGAACTCATGGCAGTCGAACCACTCACGATCCTGCCGATGCCCGGACCCGCGCAGCACGCGCTCGCGGCCGCCTGGGCCCTGCAGCGAGCACAGCACCTGATGGAGCCGGTCGGCATCCCCGAGGATCCCCCCGTCCCGGACGTCACCGGCGCCCGCGCCGCATTCAAGGAAGCGGTGCACCAGCTCAAGCAGGCGCTGGAGCATGCAGGTGGTCGTCCCGGACATCGCGAGATCGAAGCCGCGCTCGAGGAAGCCAACGAGGCGCTCATGCACCTGGCTCGCCCCGGCGTGAACCCCCCGGTCGCCGACGTCGTCGACCACGCATGGCGAGGCGCGGAACTTGCCCGCACCGCCATCGACCTGTTCAACGGCGCCGACGCCTGGGTCGGACCGGTCGCCTGAGCTGCAGGCACGATCGCGACCGTGGACATCCGAGGCAGTGCATCGCGCGTATGAATCGACGTGCTGTCCGGACGACTGACCATCGCGTTGCTGGTGTGCCTCGTGGCTGCGAGCGGGTGCGGGCGCTCCGGTGACGGTGGTCCCAGCGACGTGACATCCGACGCCGCGGCGTCGGATGCGCCCGTCATCGCGACACTCGGCGACTCGATCGTCGCGGGCAGTCCCCTCTGGGACCCCGACGAGGGCGTGCGTGGCTCATTTTCGAATCCAGACCCCGACAGTCAGTGGCAGCGTTGGGTCGAGACCGACTCGCGTCTGCGCAACTGTGGCGTATGGGGCGAGCGCACCGACCAGATCTCCTCGCGGTACGAGCGCTGCACGAAAGGCGCAACGGCCGTCGTCATCCAGGGCGGCATCAACGACATCGTCCAGGGAGTGCCGGTCGCCGATGCGGCGCGCTCGCTCGCGTGCCTCGGGGAACGAGCACGGCGCGACGACCTGGCGATCGCGTTCGTCGAGGTTCTGCCGTGGAATCGCGGCTATCCGGATGCTGCCGATGAGATCGACGCCCTGAACGAGCACATTCGCGAGATCGCCGCCGCGGGCGGCGTGCCGGTGCTGCCGTTCCACGAGGTGCTCGAGGACGCGGACCGTCCAGGACGGATGCCGAAACGCATGACAGACGACGGTGACCATCCGAATGTCGCGGGGTATCGACGGCTTGGCGAGCTCGCGTGGCGCGAACCGGTGGCCCCGACGGGGCCATTCACCATGGACTGTCAGGATGCACCGAATGCGTGACCGCTCCCACCACCGCCGACGCTTCGTCCTCGCAGCGCTGCTGCTCGTGTTGGCCGTGCCGGTGATCGTGCTGCTCGAGGCCGTCTGGGCGGTCACGCGCCCGCGACTGCCGGCAGACCCCGGCTTCGAGGTGTCGATGACCGTCGGCGAGGACCAGCCCGGCTCGCGGCTCACGCTCCACGTGCTCGGGGATTCGACGGTCGCCGGGGTCGGTGTCGAGCGCGCCCGCGATTCGATGCCGGTGCAGATCGCGCAGCGGGTGAGCGAGAAGCTGCAGCGGCCCGTCGAGCTCGTCGGCCATGGCGTGAGCGGCGCGGTCACGCGCGACGTGCTCGACCAGCTCGAGGACGTGCCACGCACCGGCGTGGATGCGATCGTGATCGAGATCGGCTCCAACGACGTGACGCACGTCACGAGCCTGGACGACGTGGAATCAGGCACGCGCCGCATGCTCGAACTGGCACGCGACCGAAGTGGGATCGTCGTGTTCGGCAGCTCAGGCAAGCTCAACACGCCGAACTTCCTGCAGCCGCTGCGCTGGATCGTGATGCAGCGCGCGACCGCGGTGCGTGGCCGTCAGGAGCGCGTCGCGCGCGAGTTCGACGTCGAGTTCGTGGACGTGGCCAAGGAGGTCGCGCCGGAGTTCGAGCGCATCGGACCGAGCTCGAACAGCTCCGACGGATTCCACCCGTCCGCGAAGGGCTATCGGGCATGGGCTCGACCGCTCGCCGACCGAGTGGTGGCGGCGGTCAACGAGCGCGAGTGAGCAGTGCCGCGCCGCGGGCCGCACCATCGACGGCCTGCGACGGCGGCACCGAAAACGTGTCGACGACCTCGCCGTCGCGCGTGACCATGCGCCCGACGAGGCGGTTGCGCTGCACCTCGATCTCGAGGTGGCCGTACCGCCCGTCGCGAAACGCGCTCCACGGAGCCTGCGGGAACGGAAACGGCAGCAGCGTCGAGCCGCCATGGCCGGCCACGATGTGCGTCATGCCCTCCACCGTCGAGCGCTCGTAGGAGTGCTCGTGACCGGTCAGCACCAGCTGCACGCCGTAGCGCTTGAGGATCGGCGCGATCGCCTGCAGCGTGCTGCTGCGGTTGGCGGCAAGCTGCGTGACGAGCGGGTGGTGCATGTAGACGATGCGGTACTTCGATCGGGACGCGGCAAGCTGTCGCTCCAGCCACGCAAGCTGCTCGCTGCCTGCACCGATCGGCAGGTTCGAGTCGAGCGCGAGAAAGTGCACGTCGCCCTGCACGTGCGAGTAGTAGCGCGCACCGCCCAGGTGCGGGAAACGCCGAAAGTACGGGTGCAGCCCCTCAGGTGACACGCCATCGTGGTTGCCGATCGCCGGGAACATCGGGATCTGCTTCGACAGGGGCCCGTAGACGGGGTCCCAGCTGCGTCGAAAGTCGGCTTCGGTGCCCGCGTACTGGTCGTTGTCGCCGACGGTCAGGATGAGGCTCGCGCCGCTGCGTGCGATGTTGCTGGCCACCAGGCGCTGCGACTGCGTGGGATTGCCGTAGTCGCCGACGACCGCGAACGACCACGACCCCGTCTCGCGCGTGATCGGAGCGCCCCCGGGTCGCGACGGGAACCACACGCGATTGATCTGGTGCAGGTTCGCGAAGATCGCGTCGCGCACGCCGGCCGGCAGTGCATCGAGCAGCAGGTCGAACCAGTCGCCGCCGTGCTCGTAGTGCGCAGGCTTTCCCCCGTGGCCGTAGTGACTCAGGATTCGATCGGCGTTGCGCGCCGCGGCGGGCGCGTCGACTCGAAGCGTGACAGGCGGCATCGGCGTCCCCCCTTGGACATCCGGTCCGGCACCGCCTCGATTCCCCCTCGAGTGCGGCGCTCGTTCGTGGCAGGAACGGTCCCCGTCATTGACACGACGCATGCCGGGCGGCCGCAGGTCGTCCCGCAGCGGCCGAATTGGTGACACGCGCGTCGAGTCGCGTTTGGAAAAGCGCTGTGGCTATCGACCGCGTCGCGCGACGAGCAGCGCGTGCGTCACCGGCCAAGCGATCGAGTCGGCAAGCGCACCCGCGGGCCGCAGCGTGGCGACCGGCGCGAAGCGGTGCTCGACAAGCCAGTCGTTGGTAATTGCCTCGCTACCCGGTGCGACATCGAACCCGGCCTGCCCGAGGGCGATACGCCAGTCGTCAAAGGACCAATGACAGAAGCTCTCGTGCATCTCGCTCAGCCAGTTGTCGTGGTAGTCCTTGCGGCTGAGCCACTCCATCGCGGCGCGTAGGCTGGTCGCGACGATTGCACGACCGTCCACGTCGAGCAGCTCGTGCGGCGCGTCGAAGTGCCAGTCGACCGCGAATTGGCAGAAGCTTTCGATGGGTGTCAATTGGGCGACGACCCGCTGGACCACGTCAGGAGGACTGCCGGCCAGCGGCTCCGGGCTCGGCCAGTCGCCCGCGCGAGGGCCAAGATCGAGCCAGATGTCACGTTCGCCGTCGGCGGGGCCGCAGACGTCGAGGTTGAGCCACACGCCGCCCCGCCGCGTGTGGCCGTGCACGCGGGAGATGAACTCCGCGAGCGCCGGCTCACCGAGGTACGACCAGATCTCATGCGTGAGCGCGCTCGTCATGGTGGTGTCGATCGAGGCGGCCTCGAACAGGTCGGCCTCCATGAAGTTGCGCTGGTAGAAGAACGTGTTGGGATTGCCGAACGCGCCCGCGCGCCTGCGATGCAGGCATTCCTCGTGCAGCGGCCGAGCAGCTTCGATGCCGTACAGGTCAGACTCCGCGAGCGCCGGGTCCGCGGCTGCCTCCGCGAGCAGTGCACCCGCGCCGCAGCCCACGTCGACGATTCGCCCGGGACGTACGTGCGGCGCGAGCTGGCGCCACTTGCGGGCGGCGCCGCCGTCGAACGCCGCGGCGTAGGTGTGGTAGTCACGCGTGCTCGTGATGTCACCTTCCGACGACAGGAGCGGGTCCGCGAACACCCGTGCGGCGTGGTCGAGCAGCCGGTAGCGGCGCCACACGTCACGGCTGACCGGGTGCAGGTCCGGGTCGTCGAGGGAGCCGTCGGCCACGAGGCGCTCGAGCACGTCCCACGGTCGAGCTGGCGCGTCGGCATCCGGATCCAGCTCGACCGGCAGGATCCGGTATGCGAGCGCGCCGAACAGCTCCGCCACTGCGGGCGTCGACGAGGCAACCACGCAGTTGTGGGGTCCGATGCGCGGACCACCCCCCTCCTCGATCGCGTTGACGAGGAAGGTCGCGAAGCGGTCGGTCGGTGGCACGTCATCGACGAGGAAGCTCGCCAGGCGCATGCCGCTGGTGGCGTCGAGCCGCTCCACCTGCGCCTCACGGCGATGACCGGGGACCGGGTTGCGGCGGGTATTGCCGTGGTCGGCGCTCGTGATCGCAACGAGCACGGTCGCGGCGGCTGCCATCGGTACGGGCGCACCGTCCACATCGCACGCCTCGCCGCGCAGAACCCGCTCGAGGTACGCCGCCTGATAGCGCGTGAGGACGTGGTGGCGGCCCGGAAAGAGCACGTAGCTGGGGTGCGGGTCGGGCATCTGTCGGGCGTACCCGAGCCCGGCAGGTTGCGTAACATGCATATTGCATATATGCTGAGTGCATGAAAGGGAATGCCATGCCACGTCAGACGAACAGCAGTGATGAACTGGAGGGTCGGCTCGACGATGTGCCTCGGCCGGTCTTCGCGGCCGACGTCGTGCTGCTGACGGTCGTGGAAGGGCAGCTTCGCTGCCTCGTTCACCGCAGATCGAACGCCCCGCATGCCGGTAT
>JBBQUY010000074.1:0-17676 GCA_038212015.1 Gaiellales bacterium
GCGGCGCACGCAGCGAACGCATCGTCGAGCCCGTCGAGCATGAACGACACATGGACGTCCGTTGCGTGCTCGGGACCCGCGAATCGGCGGAACACGACCACGAGCGGAACATCGAGCCCCCGCGCGGCATCCACGGCGCAGTCGAGCGCGAGGTTGTGCACGCCCCGCTGGGTGCGCGCCATCCAGTACACGACACAGGAGCCGGCGGGATCGTGCTGGTCGACGTCGTTCCAGGCAAGCACGCGCTCGGGCGCACATGCGAGCGCACCGATCGCATCCAGCAGCCGCACGGCTCGTGCCTGCCTCGACTCGGTCCAGGGTGTCGCTACGGCGTCCATCGAACGATAGGTTCGCACGGATGGGCGAATCGGATTCGAATTGGGATGACGGCGCAGCGGTGCCGGCACGCGCGATCACGCAGCTGGCACGCCTGCTGGACGGCGCCGACGGCGCATGGGTGCTCACCGGCGCCGGGATCTCGACCGAGAGCGGGTTGCCCGACTACCGTGGCCCCGCCGGGATGTGGCGCAATCGCAGCTTCGCCGAGCTGGCGTCGATCGAGGCGATGCGGCGCGAGCCACGCGAGTTCTGGGACTTCTACCGCATGCGCCTCGACCACCTCGGCGACGCCGCGCCCAATGCCGCGCACGACGCGCTGGCACGACTGCAGCGAGCAGGCGTCATCGAACGAGTGGTCACGCAGAACGTGGACGGCCTGCACCAGCTCGCGGGCAGCGACGGTGTGCTGGAGCTGCATGGCTCGCTCCGGGTGGCGCGATGCCGCAGCTGTGGGCTCGAGCTGCCGATCGACGAGGCCCGCGCGCGGTGGTCGACGGCCAGCGACGCGGTTCCGCGATGCGACTGCGACGCCGTGCTCGGACCGGGCGTGGTGTTGTTCGGCGAGGCGTTGCCCCTTGCGATCGAGACGGCGTTCGAGATCGCCGGCAGGTCGAGCGTCGCGCTCGCGCTGGGAACGAGCCTGGAAGTGTTCCCGGCAGCACACCTGCCGCTCGTGACGGTCGAGCGTGGCGGCAGCCTGGGAATCGTCACGCAGGGGGCGACTCAGTTCGACGAGCTGGCGGTGGTGCGCATCGACGCGCGACTGGGACAGGTGCTGCCGGCCGTGGCGGATGAGCTGCTCGGCGCGCGCGACTAGGATCACGGCCATGTCAACGATTCCCACCCCGGCTTCCGCCGACCACGACGTCCTGCTCGCCGCGACCGCCGACCACGTGCGTTCGGCAATGGTGGGAGACGGCAGCCACGACTGGTGGCACGTGCATCGCGTCTGGCACAACGCGCGGATGATCGCCGCGGGCGAAGTCGAGGCCGGCCGCGACGTCGACATGCTCGTGGTCGAGCTCGCGGCGCTGCTGCATGACATCGCCGACTGGAAATTCCATGGCGGCGACGACGAGGCCGGACCGCGGGCAGCCCGCGCGTGGCTCGACGGACGACGGGTGGAGCCGCGCATCATCAACGCGGTCGCCGACATCGTCGGTCGCGTCTCGTTCAAGGGCGCAGGCGTGCCCGACGCGATGCCGACGCTCGAGGGGCGCATCGTGCAGGACGCAGATCGCCTCGATGCGCTCGGAGCTGTGGGCATCGCCCGTACGTTCGCCTTCGGCGGGCACGCGGGTCGCGCGATCCACGATCCCGATGAAGTGGCGGAACTGCATGCCGATCCTGAGGCGTACAAGGCGCGCTCGGGCGGTGCGTCGATCACGCACTTCCACGAGAAGCTGCTGCATCTGCACGAGCGCATGCACACGCCCACCGCGCGACGGATCGCGGGCGAGCGCCATCGGTACATGGAGGAGTTCCTCGACCGCTTCGCGCGAGAGTGGGACGGGCACGCCTGACGCGCTGACGCCGTTTCGCGCAGGCGAAGTCCTTCGGTTCGGGACCCTGGCGGCGGTGGCCGCATTCGGCACGGCCGTGGCCCGCGACGGCCAACGACCCTCCAGAGCCGATGTCCGGCGAGGTGCCGGCCACGAAGCACGGATGAAGCATCGTGACCGCGATGCACAGCCAGACCTCGGGAGGGTCAGGGAGCATGTCCGTCACCACCGTCAGCACCATTCAGCAGGGCGTCTCGCAGACGAGCAGCCCATCGCGATTTTCGACCGTCGCCAAGCACGCCGTCATCGGCGGTGCGCTCGGCGCGGCTGCCGGCGCCGCGCTGTCGTTCACGGCACTGCCGTTCATCGGCGCGTTGTCTGCACCGCTCGCCGCAGCAGTCGGCGGGGTCGCAGGCCTCGTCATCGGCGGCATCGTCGGCATCTTCAAGAGCCGCTCGTCCAGCGACCAGGCCCGTGCCGGCGTCGGGCAGATCGCGCCGCCGCCGCCAGGAACCGGGAGTGGCCCGAACCCGCAGCTGCCGCCACCGCTCCCGAGCTGATCGCTCGGACACGATTCGACCACCTGCTCAATGAGCAACACGGGGTGGGCGCCGCACACGCGGCGTCCGCCCCGTGGTCGTTGCTGCGGCCGCAGTCGTGACGGGGTCGCTCAGATCGCGTGACGCGTGGAAACGAAGTCGGAACGCGTCGGCTCCTCGAGCAGACGGTGCAGGACGTTGGAGACCGCCACGCGCACCTGTGCGAGACCGTGATCCTGGGCGAGGCGGGCGCATTCGGTCGGGCGCAGCAGGATACCGCGTCGGTACAGCAGTGCCGTCGTCGCGATGCGCACCGCACTGACGTGCACGCAGATGCCGACGGTGAGCAGCACGACGCCGAGGATGCCGGCGATCCAGGTCTCGATGCCGGTCAGCGGCAGTTCGCCGGCAGGGGCACCGCCGCCAGCACGGGCGCGCGGTGCAGTCGCCGCCGATGCGGTGCCCGGCGTGACGGCAGGAGCGACCGCAGCTCCACGACGACCGGTGCGACCGCCGCCACCGCGAACGGTACCTGCGCGTGGTCGAGCCGGCGCAGCGGCACGCGCTGGTGGAGTCGCGGCCGGTGCAGCAGCCGGAGGCGTGGCGACATCGTCGCCCGTGGAGGAGTTCGTGTCGGCCGTTGCGCCACCACTCGAATCGACGCCGGTCGCATCGTCGCCTGCCCCGGCGTCGGAGCCGATGGCGCGATCGATGCCGACCTCGCTCGTGCCGCCGCCGCTGACCGTGCGGTCGCCGGATGTCGTCGAGGAGCCGTTCGTGACGCTCCAGATGCCGAACGCGACGAGCGCCACTCCGGCGAAGAGCGGCAGGACGCGGCCCCAGCGAACGCGAGTGACCGTCGAAGGTGCGGCGCCACCACCGGTGACCGGCTGCGGCGACATCGCCGGCGGCGGGGTCGCTGCGGTGAGGGTCGGGAAGCTCCAGCCATCCGGGATGTGCTGGGCGTGGGCTGGAGTGTGGGGCATGGTCTGCATGTCACGCGTCCCTGGGCTGGGGCGGCGATGAGGCTGGGCTGCCTCCCGTCGCGTGGAGTTGCATTCGATCTATCCTGTTCCAGTTTTTGCAGATCGTCAATATGATTCTTCGCGGAAATGCGGCCAAGGTCGTGGCCGCATGATCGAACGTATGTTCGATGCGCTCGAGGAGTGGGTATCGAACATATGTTCTGGTGGCTCGGACGCTGATGTCGAACGTGGAGGCTGAAGATGGAGCTGGTACTCAAGGTGATCCTGGTGGGCTACGTGCTGTACGCGGTGTTGGGTGCGCCGATGGTCTCGGCTGCGCCGCACCGGCGCGCGTGACGAAGCAATCCGGGCGACGCAGGCGCGCATCGCGGCCGCGTGTGTTCGGGGTGGGCGAGGCAAACCCGGGGGCGGCGACAGCGCACGCGCGTTGTCGCCGCCCCCTGACGTGTCCAGCGGGTGCGTCGTGGCCGTTTCTCGAGACACGAAAATACCGCTCTGAGCAGGTGGATTTTGGGTGGCGGCCACGGGTTGGCCGATTTCGTGAAACAAGCTCGGGCGCCAACCGCGATAGAGAGGTACATAGCGCGCGGCACTCGCCGCCGGGCACGTCCCCCTTACGTGCTGCGAACCCCCGTCCCCCCTTGTGGTTCGCGGTGCCGCCCGGCAGCGAAAACGTCCCCCCGTCGTCGCGCGCACACGATCGGAATGCACTCGCGTCCCCCCGTCCCCCCTTGTGGGACGCGACTCGCCGGTCGACGAATGGCCCTGGCTCCCCAGCCGGGGCCGTTTCGTCTTCGCGGGTCGGTCGCTGTCGTGGCCGCTTTCGGAAGAACGAATGTGATGACTGTATGCAGGCAATTCATGCAATGCGGCCGCTGCCTGGCCCATTTCGTGAAACAGCCACGTGATCGCTCGCGATACATCGGTACATAGTGGGTTGGCCTGCCGGCCGGAACGTACGTCCCCTCGTCCAGCTTGATCGCGTTGTCCCCCGTCGATCTTGCTCGCGTTTCGGCTTCGGCTTCAGCTCACGCGCTGCGTCAATCGTGTCCGTGACCCCGTCCCCCTCGTCCCGTTTCGGACGCGACAGCAGCCTCTGGAAGCGCCCCGGTCGTCCCCCCGGGGCGCTTCCGTCTTCTCGGGTACCGTCCGGGTGGGCCACGCATGGCGCCATCGTCGGCGGCCCGCGCAGGCCATCGGCGCGCACCGACCGTTGAGCAGCGGGGTGGCGTATGGATAGCGTTGCGTGTCCATCACGCCCGGCAAGGACGACCGGACGTGGCTGACAGGGAAGGGACGCCCACCGATGACCATTGCGATCGCGCAGCCCGCACGCACCGGCAATCCCGGAATCGTGCCGCCGTGGCTGCAGGGTCCGCGCCCGGTCACGCCGCAGCCGGCTCCCGGGGCTCCCGCACCCGCCCCGACCCCCGAGGTGCCGAGCTCCCCGACGCGCGACGTGCTCGTCGCCGTTCCGCTCTCGAGCGGCGAGGTCGTCATCGTCGACGTCCCTGCCGGCATGTTCCCCGGCGGCGACCGCGGTCACGACCGCGGAGCACCGACCTCCCGCCGCGGCTTCGGCGCATTGGAAGGTGCCCGCGCTGGCGTCAACGTGCAGGCGGAGCAGCGCCGCATCGACGACACCGTCGCTCGCATCCAGGACGCCTACGCGCAGCTGGGCATTCGCGACGACGAGGGCAATTCGCCGGTCAAGGCGTACTTCCGCCCCGACTTTCCGAACGCCGCGTACGCCCCACAGGGGTACAAGGAGCAGGACCTGCCCGCCGATTCGATCGGCGTCGGCATCGACCCCCGCTCGGGACGCTCGTTCGCCGAGGCCGACGACGTCGTTGCCCACGAGCTTGCGCATCGCATCATCGATCACATGACGACCGGCAAGCTGTCGATGCACCCGATGAGCGAGGACGTCGCGGTGCACGAGTCGCTCGCCGATACGTTCGCCGCGCTTGTCGACCGCGACGACTGGGTGCTCGGCGAGGAGCTCGTGCAGCCCGTCCGCATCATGGACAAGCCGGAGCAGCTCGGCCACCCCGGGCACGTTTCCGACCTCAAGAAGGTCCTCGCGCCGGGCAGCAAGCACATGGTGCCGGTCGGTCGCGACCAGCGCACCGGCGACGTCGTGACCGCGCCCGACTGGCACATCGTTGCCGGCATCCCGAACAAGGCTGCCGCGATGATCGGCGACCAGCTCGGCCGCGACAAGCTCGGCGAGATCTACATCAAGGCCGTGCGCGAAGGCGTGCGTCCCGGCAAGGAGATCGAAGGCCTCGCCGTCGCCGTGCTG
The DNA here is from genome assembly GCA_038212015.1 of Gaiellales bacterium. Lineage (GTDB taxonomy): Bacteria > Actinomycetota > Thermoleophilia > Gaiellales > SKUG01 > JAGQUL01. The sequence goes on from JBBQUY010000074.1 coordinate 5,672, forward strand.
CAGTCCGCCAAGGACCTCTACGGCGCGAGCAGCCGCGAGTTCCAGGTCACCAAGGACGCATGGGACGCCGTCGGCGTGCTCGACCTGCTCAAGGAGCAGGCCGGCCGCACCCGCTGACGCTGACGGGCGTCGCGTCAGGCGCCACCGTCAGGATGACCGTCATGGATGACATGGCGCGCATGACGTCGCGCGAGGACACGGACCTCGCGACGATCGTCCTTGGCAGGACACAGGCAGGCGAACGGCGAATCGACGCGCCCGAGCGAGTGCCGGCGTGGCTCGAAACCGGCACCGAGCGCGGCTATGACGCGCGCAGCGTCGCGGTCCTCGCGCTCGTGGTCGCGGTGCTCGCCGCCGTCGTCGGCTGGTCGACCTCGATCGGCGACACCCCACCGCCCAGCAGCGCGACTGTCGGGGCGTCGCCGGCGCCTGCGTCCTCGGACGCCGCACTCGGCGACGCGATCGGTACCGCCGCGACCGCAGTCGAGCGATCCGCCACGGCCGCAAAGCCCGCGCCGGTCGCGACCGGCGCCAACCTCGCCGCCGGTCGACTCGTCGCCACCCGGTCCGGGTCAGGAGCCGGTCTCGTCACCGTCGCCGTGCGAAACAGCGGCGACGCGCCGACCGCTGCGAGCGGAGCCGAGGTCCTCGTGCTCGCCGACGGCGACGTGATGGGAACGGGGCGCGTCGGTGCGATTGCCCCCGGCGCATCGGCGCGCGTGGAAGTGCCGCTCGACTGGTGTCCGTCCGGAACCGTCGCGCTCGTGGCGGTCATCGATCCTGGCGCGGTGGTGCGCGAGGCGAGCGAGTTCGACAACTCAGTCAGTCGCAGCACCAGCTTCGGCTGCTGAGCGCACTGGTCGATCAGGTCAGGGTCACCCACTCCGAGGACGGCAGCGCGCGGATCGCGTACAGCTGTGACAGCGCTCCCTGGTCGATGACCGTGCCCGGGCCGCTGCCGTAGTAGCCGATGCCGCCCTGGTCGAAGAGTCCGGTCTCGGGATTGCGTGCCTCGCTCCACGCGCGATCGAGGTACGCATCGATCGCCTGCAGGTACGTCGGATTCGGCGCCGCGGCATGGAGCGCCAGCAGGTTGCGGAAGAAGATCGCGTTGAAGACCGGTGGCTGCTTCCAGAGCCGATCCTCGGCCCCGTAGTGCTCGAGCGCCGCATCCGCGGTCTCACGCGCACGATCGAGCAAGCGGCGGTCGCCCGTCGTTCGATACAGCTGCACGTCGAGCCCGATCGGCGTTCCCTGGTTGTACGAGAAGAGCGTGGGGTCGAGGTTGCCGTTGTCGTTGAGGTTGTCGGCGTACAGGCCGCTCTCGAGTCGCAGGTTGTCGTTGAGCCACTGCATCTGCTCGGTGGCGAACTGCAGGTACCGCCGTTCGCCGGTCGCCGAATGCAGCTGCATCGCGAGCTGGGCGGCGGGCGCGATCGAGCACGTGTTGCGACTGTCGCGCTGCTGCTCGAGCCAGTACGTGCCCCCGTCGGGATGCTCGCCGGTGCGGACCATCCGGAACGTGCGCTCGGCGTGCCGCAGGTACTTGTCCTCGCCGGTCGCGGTGAACGCCTGCATCGCGGCGAGCCCGATCCATGCGTTGTCGTCGTAGTAGCGCTCGTGATGTCCGGCACCGCCGTCGAATCCATCGCCGCGACGGTAGCTCTCGAACTCCGCGAACATGCGGTCGACGCGCTGCCAGTCGCCGTTCTGCATGGCGATCGCGATGCGGCCATGCAGGACTTGGCCGAGCGGCCATGCTTCCGCCCGCCATACCTTCCAGCCGCCGTTGTGGAAGCGGTCGGGATTGCCGATCCAGGAGTGTTCGTCGATGAGCGCGCGCTGCGCTTCGTGCGCGCGATCGAGCGGGCTCGTGATCTTCGTGCCTGCAGGCGTGTCGCCCTCGTCGGGCAGGAGCAGGTCGACGCCGGCACGCACGCCGCCCCCGATCCCGCCCCAGAGCATGCGCAGCGGGCCCGGCAGGATCGAATCGAACGTCCGTCCGAAATCGTCGGCCGAGGACGTGTCGATCGACTCGGGTCGCTCGAAGTCGGGCAGCGACCAGTCGCGCGGCGCAGGCACGCTCGGCAGTGGAGCTGCTCCGGTCACGAGCATGAAGGCGGATCCCCCTGGTCCAGCTGCGCCGTCCCCCCTGAGACGGCGCCGTCATCCGGATGTCGTTCGATGAGTCCAGCCCGTTCCAGCAGCAACCGGCAGCGGGTGCGGTCTGCAACGAAATCCGTTCGATCTCCCGACGAGCAGGTGGGACGACGGCGCCGTGCGACCCGGGACGGTCTGCGACGCGCTGCAACAGGACGAAGGATCAGGGGACGAGCATGACGTCGATCAACGGGGCAGTGCCGAACGTGCGTATCGAAGCGCGCAAGGCCGCAGAGCCCGAGCAGCCGGTCACTGGCGGGACCGAGGCAACCGACAAGGGCATCCTCATCAGCAATCCGTCGGTTGGACGCAACGTCCTGCGCTGGGGTGGCGTTGCCGCGGCCGTCGGCGGCGCAGCTGCGCTGGCGATCAAGGCAGGTTCCGGTGGCGGCATCGCGGCGGTGCGAGGCACCCCCTTCCTGCCGCTGGCGATCGGCGGCGCGGCGCTGGGTGCGCTCGGGCTCGGCCTGTCGTTCCTCGGCGGCCTGCAGCCCAAGTACAAGCCGCTCGTCGAGAGCGGTCTCGGCAACCTCGAGGACGCGCAGGCCAGGGCAGCAGCGATCGGCGACGACGTCGCGATCGTGAAGCAGGCGGGTGGCCAGTTCGGGCTCGTCGACTTTTCCGAGAAGGACTTCGACAACGCGAACCTGGAGGACATGAAGATCGACACGCAGAATGTCGCGTGGGCTGGTCTGGTCTCCCAGGACGGCGACTTCATCCGCCCCGTCGGTGACGGCCGCTGGGACGTCGTCGGCCGTGCCCATCCGGATCCGGTTGCGACGAGCTCGATCGGCGTCGACCAGGCCGGCACGCTCAACGGCGAGCGAATCGGGACGACCGACTCGCATGCCGCCGCAACGCTTGGCCGCGTCGTGGGCGACCCGGCGGGCTACGCGACGCTCGCGGAAGCTGCCGCGGCGGCACACGTGGCGAAGGGCGCGAACGCCATCGTCAAGCTCGGCGACCGCTTCGCGATCCTCGAGGCGGCGCTGCCCCACAACGCCGACCCGCGCAACCTGGATGCTCGCGGCACCGGCCTGAGCCCGGTCACGTCGCTCACGATCGAGGACCAGCTCAAGCTCTTCCGAGCGAGCGAGCCCGGTGAGGACTTCGACTTCGTCGGGCGGGCGACGCCGTTCTCGGTGAAGGAGCCGATCGGCAGCTCCATCAACGGCAAGCGCATCGAGGCGCACACGGCATCGTCTGCCGATCGCCAGTCGCTCTACAACGCGCTGCGCAACGACCAGGCACTCATCGACGCGACCTTCTTCGGGCGCGTGGGTGGCGGTGCGCTGCTGCGCTCGCAGGATCCGGACGGATCCGTGAGGTTCCACACCTACAACCTGTCGGCCGCAGGCGGCGGTGGCGCGTGGGACGGCGAGCTCGCGAACGTGGAAGCGACGCTCGGTCGACGCGTGTCGCGCACGAGCGAGGACAGCTACCACGCGCCGTTCGGCGTCGACAGCGCATGGGCGATCGACCAGGCGTACGTGAAGGAGACCCACACCGAGCGCACGACGGTCTCCATCAGCGGCGACAATCGTCCGCTGCGCGACAGCGGTCGGGTGATCACCGGCACCTCGATCGACCACTGGGCGACGCAGAATTACCGGCAGCGCCTCCACGACGACCTGTACGCACGCACGCATCCGGGCAATGGCGGTGGCACGAGCCCCGGTGACGATCCGATCGGTGGCGGCACGAGCCCGGGCGATGATCCGGTCGGCGGCAGGCCGGGCAACGGTGGCACGAGCGGCGGCACCAGCGGCGGCGACGACGGTCCTGCCGCGCCGGCGCCGACGCAGCCCGGCAGCGGCGGCAACTCCGGCGGCACGAGCGGCGGCGACGATGGCGGCGGCAGCACGACGCCTCCGTCGACGAATCCGACGACCCCGCCCGCCACGACACCCGGCAACTCGACCGACAACGGCAACCCGGACGAATCGGATTTCTAGCGCCGCGACGCTCCTGACGAAATCGTTGCGAGACACGCCTTTCGTCAGGAGCGTCGTGGTGTCGCGCCGGAAATCGGCACCCGGGACAAGGGTGATTTCGATGGCCGGCAGCGGCCGCGGCGCTGGGCGCTCGCGGCTGCTGCCGGCCATCGGCGCATTCCGGGGGAGCTCGGCAGGGGGACATGGAGGCGATGACACGTCTCGGTCCCCTCGCTTCCGTTGCCCCGCCGCCCATCGCCGACGCCGCCCAGGCGAAGGCGCCGAACGTCGTGGATGACGCCGCGGTCGTGGCCGCGCCCCGCACCGACGCGAAGATCCCCGAGGCGCCGCCGTTGCCGGACAAGCCGGGCATCGGACCGGAGGCGCCGACCGCCAACGTGCTCATCGCACGCATGGGCGTGCAGGCCGATCTCACCGACGAGGCGCAGATGGCACGCGGCCCCGAACGCAAGGCCGCTGTCTACGCCGACCTGGTCGAGACCGCGAAGACGAGCCAGGTCGAGGCACTCGCCAAGCTCGAGGAGCTCAAGACCGCCGGCGACGTGACCGCCGTCGAGTCACTGTTCCTGCCCAACGCGATCCTCATCACCACCAAGGCAGGTCGCCACCAGGCCGTCTCCGATGCGCTCGCAGGCATCGCCAACGTCAAGGACGTCGCCGAGAACAAGACCTGGAGCGTGCAGGGCGCGCTCGACGACGTGTCCGTCGGCACCGCGGGTGCCGCGGCCGGTGCCGCGTATCTGGCGTACGCCAAGGGATTCATCGACGGTCCGGCATACATGGACCCCGCTGCCGGTCACCGCGCAGCGGCTGCGCTGATCGAGCCCGAGCAGCCCGCAGCCGAATGGGGTGTCGCGAAGATCAATGCACCCGCCGCGTGGGCGAACGGCATCGACGGCGCAGGCGTGACCGTCGGCATCGTCGACACGGGTCTCGATGCGGCGCACCCGGCGATCAAGCCGCACTACCGCGGCACGCAGGCCGACGGCTCGATGGTGCACGACTACAACTGGTTCGACCCGTTCACCAGGAGCGCCGCTGCGTTCGACGACGGTGACCACGGAACGCACGTGGCCGGCTCCGCTGCCGGCGGCACGGACGCGAAGGCGATCGGCGTCGCACCCGGGGCGAAGATCATCGCCGCCAAGGCGATCAACGGCTCCGGCTACAACACCACCGCCGCGACCCTGCAGGCGCTGCAGTTCATGCTGGCGCCCACCAGGACCGACGGCACGGCTGCCGACCCGACCAAGGGCGCGGACGTCGTCAACAACTCCTGGGGCAATGCCAACAAGGCCGACGACACGTTCATCGAGTCGTTCGCGGCGCTCAAGGCCGCCGGCATCGAAGTCGTGTCGGCTGCAGGCAACGACGGCCCGCGCGAAGGGACCGTCAGCCCGCCGGGCTCCTACCCCGGCTACCTGTCCGTGGCCGCCACCACCGAATCCGACAAGGTCGCGAGCTTCTCCTCACGCGGACCGTCGAAGTTCGCCTCGCCCGAGGAGATGACGCCGAATGTCGCGGCCCCTGGCGCAGGCATCGTGTCGGCAGTGCCGGGTGGTCGCTACCAGCGCATGAGCGGCACCTCGATGGCATCGCCACACGTCGCGGGCGCCGTCGCCCTCATGCTGCAGGCGCATCCGCAGGCGACGCACGAGCAGATCGTCGAGGCACTCACCAAGACCGCCGTCGACATCGACAAGCCCGGTCCCGACAACGCCGCCGGGTTTGGCCGCATCGACGTGGAGCAGGCGCTCGCACACCTGGGCACGGCGGTCGCGGCGACGGCCGGGGCAGAAACGGCCGGTTGACGCCGCGGGGTTGCGCCACCGTAACGAGCGCGCTACCCTGAACGAAGTATCGGTGTGATTTCTGCATCCAGCGGGGAACACATCTACAGCTCACCATGGCTCACCGACTCGACACCACGACGTATACGCAGGGCGACGACTCCGTCGCCCGTCTCGTCGTGCCTGCAGTCGGCGGTACCTGGCTCTGGCAGTGGACCTGGTCCACGGCCGGTGCCACGCGTACCTGGTGACCTGACCGCCGAGACATCGGCAGCCCGGACCCAGCGGACGACGGCATCGGCCCATCGTCCGCTTCGTTTCTTCCCGGCTGCCATGTCGCACTCGCCTTCGCGGCAGCCGGTCAACCTCTCACCAGGAAGACCACCGCCATGAACCGCTCCACCGACGATCTCAGCGCCGAGCTCCTCGCTCGCCACCCGTACCGCAACGCAGTCCGCGCCGGACGCCCCGACACGATCGTCCACGTCGGCGAGCACCGGGTCCCGATCGGCGGCGACCACGTCGCGATGATCGCCGGCCCGTGCGCCGTCGAAGGTCGCGACACGCTGCTCGCGACCGCCCACGCACTGAGCGCCATGGGCGTGCAGATGCTCCGCGGCGGCGCATTCAAGCCACGAACGTCGCCACACTCCTTCCAGGGCCTGGGCGAGGAGGGGCTGCAGCTGCTCGCCGAGGCGCGCGACGCCACCGGCATGGCGATCGTCACCGAGGTGCTCACGCCCGAGGATGTCCAGCTCGTCGCCCGCTATGCCGATGTGCTCCAGGTGGGAACACGCAACATGGCCAACTACCGTCTCCTCGAGGCGCTCGGCGCCCAGGACAAGCCCGTCCTGCTCAAGCGCGGCATGGCGGCGACCGTGGAAGAGCTGCTGTGCGCCGCCGAGTACGTGCTCGCGGGCGGCAACCCCAACGTCATCCTCTGCGAGCGTGGCATCCGCTCGTTCGAGCCGATGGTCCGCAACGCGTTCGACCTCAACGTGATCCCGCTGCTCGACCAGCTGTCGCACCTGCCCGTGATCGTCGACCCGTCGCACGCCGCCGGTCGCGCCGACCTGGTGCACGCCGTCACGATGGGTGCGGTCGCAGCCGGAGCGCACGGCTTCATCATCGAGGCCCACGAGGACCCGACGGCCGCGGTCGTCGACGGCTCGCAGACGCTCGACATGGAAGCCATGCAGCGATTGATCACTGGCGTCGACGCGATCGCCACCGCCACCGGCCGCACGATGGACCGCACGGTCCGCACGGTGGCTGCGTGATGGACGCGATGCCCGGCTATCCGGCGTATGCGTCGCAGCTGCGACCGGGCGTCGTCGTGCCGATCGTTCGCGAGCTGCGCATCGACGGCATCGATCCGCTCGCTGCGTTCGCGCTGCTCGCGAACGGCGAATCACACGCGGCGCTGCTCGAGACAAGCGAAGCCGCGTCCGGCGACGCCAACTTCAGCATCGTCGCCCCGCGCGCCTCGCGCGTGGTGTCGGGTGCCGACGCACTGGACCAGGTGCGCGCCGCAAACGCAGCCGAAGTCGTCGACATCGGGCTCGACCTGCCGCGCTTCGTCGGCGGCGCGATCGGCATGCTCGCCCACGAACACGTCCGAACACTGGAGCCGCGCGTCGGCGAGGCGAGCGGTGCACACCCGAGCGGCGCACCGGAAGCGGCGTTCCTGCTCGTCGACACGGTCGTGGCGTTCGATCATCTTCGCGGTCGCGTGCTCGCGATCCACGCGGTGCACGTTCCCGAGGACATGTCCGGCTTCGATGCCCGAGTCGCATATGACGCCGCGGTCGCCGAACTCGACCGAATCGAGCAGCAGCTCGCCGCTGCTGCACCCGCTGTCGCGACGATGCCGCTCGTGTCGATGAACACACCCGAGGCGTTCGAGGGCGTGCGCTCCAACCTCGAGCCCGGCGCCTATGAGGCGATGGTCGAACGCGCACGCGAGCACGTGATGTCAGGCGAGTGCGTGCAGGTCGTCGTGTCGCAGCGCTTCGATCGCCCGTTCCGCGCCGACCCGCTGCTCGCATACCGCGCGATGCGCGCCGTCAGCCCGGCCCCGTACCACGTCCTGCTGCGACTCGACGGCGTCCACATCGTCGGCGCGAGCCCCGAGCAGCTCGTGGGCGTGCTCGACGAGCGGGTGGTCACGCATCCGATTGCCGGCACTCGCCCACGCGGCGCCGACGAGGCATCCGACCTCGCGCTCGAACGCGACCTGCTCGCCGACCCCAAGGAACGCGCCGAGCACATGATGCTCGTCGACCTGGGTCGCAACGACGTCGGTCGCGTGTCGGTTCCCGGCAGCGTTAACGTCGCCCGCCTGTGCGAAGTCGAGCGCTTCAGCCACGTCATGCATCTCGTCAGCCGCGTCGAGGGCGACCTGCGCCCCGGGCTCCACCCGATCGATGCGCTTCGCGCTGCATTTCCGGCGGGCACGCTCACCGGCGCACCGAAGGTGCGTGCGATGGAGCTCATCGCCCAGCTCGAGCCTGACCGCCGTGGGCCGTACGGCGGCGTCGTCGGATACGTCGGTCACGGCCGCACGCTCGACATGGCCATCACGATTCGCACCGCGATCATCAGCCCCGACGGCGTCGCCTCGGTCCAGGCCGGAGCCGGGATCGTCGCCGCCAGCGTCGCGCACATGGAAGAAGCCGAGACTCGCCACAAGGCGCGCTCGGTGCTCGCCGCGCTCGCGCTCGCGGAACAGGTCACCGACAACGCGGACGCCGCCCGCGCCGACGCGATCGGGGGAGCAGCGTGATGCGGGTCATCCTCATCGACAACTACGACAGCTTCACCTACAACGTCGCGGACGTGCTCGCGCGCCTCGGCGCGGATGTCGACGTCGTGCGCAACGACCAGACGACCGTGGCTGCGGTCCTGGACGGGGGCTACGACGCGATCGTGCTGTCTCCCGGACCTGGAGGACCCGCCGACGCGGGCATCTGCCTCGAGCTGATCCCAGCCGCCGCGAAGCGCGACATCCCGCTGCTGGGCATCTGCCTCGGCATGCAGTGCATCGGCGCGGCCTATGGAGGCACGATCGCGCGTCTCGGCGGCGTCGTGCACGGGTCGGCGACCCCCGTGGTGCATGACGACGCGGGCCTCTTTGCGGGACTGCCGCAGCGCTTCGACGCGGGACGCTACCACTCGCTCATCGTCGAGGAAGCATCGCTGCCGGTCGAACTGGTCGCGACCGCGCACACCGAAGACGGCGTGCTGATGGGGCTGCGCCATCGCGACCTGAACGTCTCCGGCGTGCAGTTCCACCCCGAGAGCATCCTCACCCCGGACGGGCCGCAGCTGCTCGCCAACTTCCTCGCGGAGGTCGCATGATGGATCCGGTCCACGACGCACTGCAGCGCATCACGCGCGGCGAGACGCTCACGCGCGAACAGGCACGCGAAGTGATGGACAGCGTCATGCGCGGCGACGTCGCCGACGTTCGCTTCGGCGCGCTGTTCGTCGCGCTCCACCAGCGCGGCGAGACGATCGACGAGCTGGCGGGCTTCGCCGAGTCGATGCGCTCGCACGTGCTCGTCGCGACCGCTCCCGCAGGCGCGATCGACACGTGCGGCACGGGCGGCGACGGCGCCGACACCTTCAACGTCTCCACCTGCGCAGCGTTCGTCGCTGCGGGCGCAGGCGCGACGGTCGCCAAGCACGGCAACCGCGCCGTCAGCTCCAAGTGCGGCAGCGCGGACGTGCTCGAGGCACTGGGCGGTCAGCTCGAGACCACCCCCGACGGCGTCCGGAGCACGTTCGACACGGCGCGGTTCGCGTTCCTGTTCGCGCCGTCGTTTCACCCGTCGATGCGGCACGCCGCCGGCCCACGCCGCGCACTCGGCATGCGGACCGCGTTCAACTTCCTCGGCCCGATCACGAACCCGGCCGGCGTGCAGCGCCAGGTCGTCGGCGTGAGTGATGCCGCGATGGCGCGACGGGTCGCGGAGGTGCTGGGTGAGCTCGGCTGCGAGCGCGCGCTCGTCGTCCACGGCGCCGACGGGCTCGACGAGCTGACGATCGCCGACGCGTCCGTCGTCCACGACGTCACGCCCGCCGGCATCGACACGTACGAGATCACGCCCGAACAGCTTGGTCTCGAACGGGCCCCGGTGTCGACGCTCGTCGGCGGCGATGCCGCCCACAACGCGGCGATCCTGCGCGCGGTGCTGCGCGGCGATGCGGGTCCACGGCGCGACGTGGTCGTGCTCAATGCCGCGGCAGGGATCCTCGTCGCGGGTCTGGCAACCGACCTGTCCGCCGCCGCGCAGCTCGCACGTCAGGCGATCGACGACGGTGCCGCGACCGAGCAGCTCGAACGCTGGATCGCGAGCACTGCAGGGGTCACGGCGTGAGCGCGCTCGACGACACGTATCTCGCGCGCATCGTCGAGGACGTTCGTGCGCGTCTGGACGAGGAGCTCGCGGCCCACGCAGCGGTGGTCGCTCCCGATCGTGCGGCGCTGTCGCTGGCGGCCTCGATCCGGTCGGCGCGCTCGCGGGGCGAGCTGGCGATCATCGGCGAGGTCAAGCGGCGCTCGCCCTCGGTCGGCGCGATTGCACCCGACGCCGACCCGGCGATCCAGGCTGCGTCGTATGCGAGTGCGGGTGCAGCGGGCATCAGCGTGCTCACGGAGCGGGATCACTTCTCGGGCAGCATCGACGATCTCGCCGCCGTGCGCGGCGCCGTCGACGTGCCCGTGCTGCGCAAGGATTTCCTCGTCGACGCCCGGCAGCTCGACGTGGCGCGAGCGTGCGGCGCCGACGCGGTGCTGCTCATCGCCGCGATCCACGACGATGCGGCGCTGGCAGACCTCGTTGCCCGCGCGCACGAGCTCGGGCTGGAGGTGCTGCTGGAAGTGCATGACGACGCGGAGCTGCATCGCGCGATCGCCACCGACGCCGACGTGATCGGCATCAACAACCGGGACCTGCGGACCTTCGTCGTCGACCTTGCCACGACCGAGCGGCTTGCGCCGCTCGTGACGGACGGGCGCCCGGTCGTCGCCGAAAGCGGCGTTCGCACGCCGCAGGACGCGGCGCGCATGGGCGCAGCCGGTTCCGATGCGCTGCTGGTTGGGGAAGCACTCATGCGAGCGGACGAGCCCGGGGGGATGCTGCGTTCGCTCGCCATCGCAACGGCAGACGCTGGAGCACGCGCATGACGAATCGACGACCCCCGACCATCAAGCTCTGCGGGCTTCGCGGCACCGACGACGCCCGTGCAGCGGTCCTCGCCGGCGCCGACCTCGTGGGAATCGTGCTCGTGCCCGGCACGCGCCGCTACGTGCCGCCGCCCACCGCCACCGCGATGGTGCGCGTCGTGCGCGAGACTGCCGCGCAGGCGGGACGCTTCACGCCGGAAATCGTCGGCGTCGTCGGCCAGATGTCGCTCGCGGTCGCGACGCAGCTCGTCGGCACCATCGGCATCGACACGATCCAGCTCGTCGGCGAAGACGACGAGTGCGAGCGCATCGCGACCGCTCTGGCCGGCACGCCCATCATTCGCAGCATCGCCGTCGACGAGGACGCCACCACCGAGGACCTTCGAGCCCGCACGATCGCGTGGGAAGCACGAGGCGCACGCATCGTGTACGACGCGGCGATCGCCGGCGAGCTTGGCGGCACCGGGCACCGGATCGCCGCCGACGCCGTGCGACCGCTGCTCGACGCGGGGCGCCACGGGCTCGCCGGCGGACTCGACCCCGACAACATCGCCGCCGTGATCCGCGATCTCGAACCCGCGATGGTCGACGTGTCCAGCGGCATCGAGTCACACGCCGGCCACAAGGACCCCGAACTCATGCGGGCGTTCGTCGCCGCGGCCCGAGCCGCGTACGTCGACGACCTCGCCGCAGCGTTCTTCGCGGACGAGACGTCCGCCGAACCAGCTCCATCACCCGCGACCGAGACCGAAGCGACACCATGACCACCCACGCGCACGCACCGCATACCGCGGGTACCAGGCACGCGGATGCCCTCGACGGCTTCCGCCTCGATGCCAACCCGATGCAGGAACACTTCGGGCCCTACGGCGGCAGCTGGATCCCCGAGGTGCTCGTGCCCGCCGCGAC
>JBBQUY010000075.1:0-17551 GCA_038212015.1 Gaiellales bacterium
GTGCGGCGCACCGGCGGCGACCCCGCCACCCGCGCGACGAGCTGGTCGAACGTGCCGACCTCGACGCCGACGAGCACGCCGTCGCGCGAGCCGGCGAGCTCGCGCAGGAAGCGGGTGCGGTCGACGGTGCCCGGCACGCAGAGAAATGCCTCCGCGCCGGCGTCGGCGGCCTCCCGCAACACCTGCACCGCTCGACCTGCCTTGCCCGAGCCCGGAGGGCCGAGGATCACGGTCAGGTCCATGGGTCCAATCGTGTCATGCGCGCATGACGTCGCGCGCGCATACGCGAGGGGCCGCCGCCGCCGAGTCCCGCGTCAGGCCCGCTGCGGCCGGGCGAGCGCGCCACCTTCGAGCGCTTCGAGCGTTCGAAATCCTGACCGCGTGAGGACCAGCACCGGGCGTGGACCGGGGGTCTGGGTCATCATCCGCCCGGTGATGAGCGCGTCGACCAGACGCGTGATCTCGCGCAGCGGCCAATCCAGCTGGACCGCGAACTGGCCGAGCGCGTCAGCTTCCTCGTCGTCTCGGTACGGCACGGGGTATCCCCCGATGATCCGCGAGGCGCGAAGCCGCCCCATCTGCCCTGGATGCTCGGCGACGAGACGCAGCAGCGAATGCGCCGCAGCTTCCGCCCCGACGTCGAGCATCGCGCCTCCGTCGACGGTGCCTTCGGCATCATCCGTCGCGCCTTCGAGTCCCTCGTCGACGATGCCGTCGAGCGTGTTGCCGAGCGTCGCGCCTGCGGTTGCGTGCATGGTGTGCTCCTCCCTGGAACGCCGGATAGGCGTCCGGATCGTTGGTGTGCTCCAACGATCCCGGGACGAGAGTCACGGAAGATGCGCGCATCGTGCCGAAAGCGTGGCGACTTCGTCACAGAATGCCGACGGACGGGTCGGCGTCACTGATTCCACTTGTCCGCAGTCCGCTTCTTGCCGGTCTGCGACTTGGCACGCACGTCGTACTCGTCAGGCGACGACCGGTCGTCGAACATGTTCGACTGGGTCGCGGGATTCACCTTCGAGGCCTTCTCGGCCGACGGCGGTGGCTGCTGCTCGTCGCGTTCCAGGCCAGCTGCAGTCTCGCGCGGCCCTTTCGTGCGTCGCTTCTCGGTCATCGGTTCGTCCCCCTCGCAGTGGTCGTGCACGGGAAGGTTGCCGATCAGGCGAGCAGCAAACGCCCGCTACGCGAAGAACGCCTTGTTCTTCTCGATGTACTCTTCCCATTTCTGCGGGACGGCGTCCTCGGGGAAGATCGCTTCGACCGGGCACTCGGGCTCGCAGGCACCGCAGTCGATGCACTCCTCCGGGTCGATGTACAGCTGCTCGGGGCCCTCGTGGATGCAGTCCACGGGGCACACGTCGATGCAGGAGCGATCCTTGGTATCGATACAGGGCTGTGCGATGACGTAGGTCACGACATGCTCCCTCCGGTCGCACGCCGGGCAAACGCTTCTCGTTCGGCCATGCGGCCTTCGGCCGCGCGGCTCTCACTTCGTCCGTCTGTCATTCGGGTGTTCCTTCGCTCATGCCTGCATTATCCACATCTGCGCGGCGTTCGTCTCGCGCGATCGCCTGTGCGCGCCGAACCTGCAGGGCGAGCCCCTTGACCACCGCTCCGCGCGGGGCCACGAGATCGGCATGGGAGCGTGCCTCGTCGAGCAGGTGTTCCTGCACATGCGGTGCGAACGCGAGGATCGCTCCGCACGGCGGGGATTCCGCGTCGCGGAGCCGCTCCGGAAGATCGGGGAACGCGGTCAGGTCGACGACGACCACCGCATCTGGGCCGGCCTCGACGAGTGCCGCGATGGCGCGTTCCTCGCTCGACATGCGGCGCACGTCGAGCCCGTCGACCCCCTCGAGACGGCTGGCGGTCATCAGGTCACGGCATGCGAGTACGACGGTCGTCACGCGGATGCCCTACCCGTTCATCGGGCGCCACGCACGGTCGTTCGTGGATCTCGCAACGTCGGGTGCGTGAACGACCGCCCGCGTGCGGGTAAGGAAGCGGCGTGACTGCATTCCGACGTTTTCGCCTGCTCGCTCCCGTCCTCGCCACGCTGGGGCTCGCCGGATGGGCGTCGCTCACGCTCCTGGCGTCCCCGACCGCCGCCTTCCAGGTCGAAGACCGCGGCACGGCGGGCCTGGACGGGAAGGTCGTCATGAGCCCGGCTGCCGAACGCATCGAAACCGTCGAACCCGATGGTGGCGAGCAGATCGCGCCCGGTTCCACCGTCCAGCGAGCCGTCATCATCCACAACCGCACGGAAGCACCCGTGACGTTCGACATGGACGTCGCGCAGGTGGTCGGCTCGAGCGCCGAGCTCGTCGTCGAGGTGCGCCATGGCGTGCGCGAGGGCGCCGCTGCGTGGGTGACCCTCGAGAAGACGAGCTTCACGCTCAAGCCGGGCCAGCAGGGCACGATGGCGGTCACGATCAAGATCCCCGATTCGGTGAAGCCCGGCTCGAAGCCGTTCGCGGTCACCGCCACGCAGCGCTCCGCGCAGGTGCAGACCGAAGGCGCCGGCATCGCGCCGCAGTTCAAGCAGGTCGGCATCTTCATCCTCGAGCTGCCGGGTGACGCGCCGGTGAAGGGCAGCCTCACCGAGGCGAGCATCACGAGCGCGCAGAAGGGCATCGACGCCGCCCGCGACGGCAAGGAGCCGCCCAGCAATGCGCGGTGGTACATCGGGCCGGGCCTGATGGATTCGCATCGCCTCACGCTGTCGGCAGCGTACGAGAACGACGGGGAGCGCCTCATCAAGCCGACGGGCCGCGTGGTGATCCGCGACATCTTCGGACGCACCGCCGGCACGTTCGAACTCAAGGACTTCACCGTCTACCCGGGCGGCGAAGCTGCACAGACCGTGGAGCTCAAGGGACTGCCGTCACTCGGCGTGTTCACCGCGAAGGTGGAGCTCGAGAGCGAGCCGACCGGCAAGCAGACGACCACCCTTCCGCGCTTCGTGATGGTTCCGAAGTGGTTCCTGATCGCCGCGGGCGCGTTCCTGCTCTACTGGCTGCTGAAGATCGTGAAGTGGCAGCTGCGCCGCCGCCGCGAGTGGCGGGCGTTCCTGGATCAGGACGGCGAGGTGGTGTCGCCGGTCGAGCACGTCGATGAAGCAGATTTCGACGGCGACCCGGACGCGTGGGAGTACGACGACGAGCCCGAGCGCGTCTGAGCGTCGTCGTCGGCCGAGCCGCGTCGCCAGCGGCGCATGAGCACCACCCAGCCGACTGCGGCGACGAGCACGATCAGCGCCGGCACGATCCACACGAGCAATCCGATCCCCTGCGCGCGCGGGGTGGCGAGGATCGATTCGTCGCCACCGTACTCCTCCACGAGCCCGTCGCGGATTTCCTGCTCGGTCCAGCCGGCGTCGACGGCCTCGGTCACCCAGACCCGCATCGCCTCGGCGGCGGGGCTGTTGGACTGGTCGAGCGTGGTGTCACACGACGGGCACATGACGGTGGAGCTGACGTCGTCCACCGTGGTCTGCGGGTTGTCTCGGCGCTGCTCGAGTCGGGGGCGGTCGGGCACTTCGGTGGCGGCGGCAGCGGCGACATTGCTGGTCGAACCGAGCGCGGCGGCGACGAGCATCATCCACGCGACGAACGCGGTGATCGCCCACACGCGCGCGACCTGATCGAGGCGCTGGCTCACGCCGCGTCCTTGTCGCCGCGCTGCTCGTCGAGCTCGGCGTCAAGCAGGCTGCGCAGGGTCTCTTCGTCGATGGGGCCGTTCACGAAGCTGCTGATCCTGCCGTCGGTGCCGACGATGAACGTCTCCGGAAAGCCCCCGACGCCCCATGCGTCCTCGTCGCCGCGGTCGGCTCGGAGCAGCGGGAAGTCGAGATCGAACTCGCGTGCGAATGCGCGCGCGTCGCTCTGCAGGTCCTGGGCGCCTGCGTTCATGCCGACCACGGTGACGCGGCCGTCGTAGTCGTCGGCGATCTCCATGAGCGCCGGCGCCTCCTCCCGGCACGGCCCACACCAGGATGCCCACCAGTTCACGACGAGCACCTCGTCGGTCGGGATCGCGGCAGTGGTGGGTCCGGAGTCGAAGACGGTCTCGGTCGTCAGCGCCGGCGCGTCCGGTCGGTCGCCGGCGATGATCGCGTTTGCGAGGTTCGCGCCGGAGCGATCGCCGGACACCTTGAGCCAGATCCCGACGACGAGCACCACGAGCAGCAGGCTGCTGACGATCCACGCGGCGGTGCCGAGGCGGCCGTGGCTGCCGCCGGGTGGAGTGGGATCGGAAGCGGTGGTGGTGGTGGTGGCGGTCGGGGCGGCGGGGGCGGTGGCGGTGGCGGTGGCGTCATCCATCAGGGGCAATGGTACTCCGCGCGCCCCACGCGGCGCGTCAGGCGCGCCCGCTGTGCCACACGTGCACGAACGGCGACCTGCAGGGCACTTCCCGTGCACGAGTGAAGTCATGGCCCGCCACTCGCGCACCAGAAACGCCCCGTAGGGCGATTTCCGTGCACGAGTGATCGCAAGGACTTGGTGCAGTTGCGTCTCGGCACGGTCGAGGAATTCGCCGACGTGGTCGCCTTCCTCGCGTCGGTGCGCGCCTCGTACGTGACCGGTACTGCGCAGCTCGTCGACGCGGCCTGACCCGCGCGATCTGACGCTCGTCAGCTCGCCTCGCCGAAGATCATGCGGTCGGTCATCCACTCCACCGGCGCGCGATCGTCCGTGAGCACCTTGTCGGGGTCGGGGTCGACCTCGACCATGCCGGCTGCGAAGGCGTTCGAGAGGGCGACGAACTCGCGAGCTTCGGCGTCGGATCCGCCGCCGAGTTCCGTCGGCCTGTAGGTCAGTCGCGCGCGAAGGTCCTCGAGGGTGACGTCGCGGTCGTTCACCGCCACGATCACCTCGTTGTATTCCTCCGCCCGATACCGCGCCACGAACGGGAACACGTCCCGCATCGTCGTGGCAACCGCCTCGTTGATGCGCGGATCGGCGGGAGTCGATCCGACGTTGATCGAGAACACGCCGCCTTCGGCGAGGCGCTCATCCGCCAGTTCGAAGAATTCGCGCGTGGTCAGGTAGAACGGAATGTATGGCTGGCGGTACGCGTCGACGTGGATGACGTCCCAGCGCTCGTCGGCCCGATCGAGGAACGGGCGGCCATCGGCAGCCTCCACGTCACCTTCGAGCTCGAACCACCGGCGCCCCACGGCCGTGACCTCCGTATCGAGTTCAACGCTGGTCATGAGGACGTTGGGGCGCAACTCGTTCATGGCTCGCTTCGACGTTCCGGCCGCGCTGCCGATGACGAGCATCTGCGGCGTACCCGCATACAGGACCGGTCGCCACGAACTTCGCGGCGAGGGATCCTTCGTCGCGGTGAATCCCGGCGACGTCCCGGACTCACCCAGCAGCGACGGCAGCACCAGGAAGTGGTCCCAGATCCCGCCGGTCAGCACGGTGTTCGGGTCCCAGATCGAGTGGATCGCCCAGCCTTCATTGAGCTGGAGCAGGCGGCGACCACCTGGCTCGTGCTCCACCACCTGGATGAACTGGTAGCGGCTCTCGCGCTCGTCGAGCACGCGGTCGCCGTCGAGCGGCTTGACCAGGCCGGTGGGCGCGAACGCGAGCGCGAGCACGAGCAGCGTGCTGGCGGCGACGATCGGGACCTGCCGGCGGGCCGCGTCCCTCAAGCTCCGCGCCGTCACCACGACCGCCAGCAGGGCGAGCGCTCCCGCAAACAGCAGCATCGTGCGACGCGTGCCGATGGTCGGAATCAGCCAGAGCACGCTCGCGAAGGTGCCGACCAGCGCGCCGCCGGTCGAGAGCGCGTACATGCGGCCCGCCGTGCGTCCGGCTCGCTGCACGCCCGGAATCGCCAGACGCATCACCCACGGCGGCACCATGCCGAGCATCGTCACGGGGATCACGAGCAGCGCCATCGTGGCGAGGAATGTGCTGACGACCGTACCGACCGCGACCTCGTCGATCCCACCCGTGGAGATGCGCATGACGGGGCTGGCGACGAACGGCAGCAGTGCGACCGCCGCGCCAGCGACCGCGAGCAGCGTCACGAGTCCACCGAGCGTCGGCCAGCGATCCGCCGCACGCCCACCGAGCCGCGAGCCGAGCGCGATGCTGCCCATCACCGTGGCGATGATCACGGCCCACACCGCGTGGCTTGCCCCGAAGAACGGAGCGACCAGGCGCGCGATCGACATTTCCGTCGCCATCATCGCCATCCCTTCAATGACGACGATCGTGCCGGCGAGTGCGAGCGGGACCGCGCCGCGCGCCGCGAGCTCGGACGGTGCAACGGTCGGAGCGACCGGAGCCGGCGTGGCGTCCTCGGCCGGCGTGGCGTCCTCGTGGAATCCCGCGTGCGCGTGCGTGCGCGCGTGAACCGGCCGGGTGCGCATCGCGAGCACGGCGGCGATCACCAGGACCCCGGCGATGCCCCACAGCGTCGCGCGCGTGCCGATCCACTGCACGAGCACGAGCGCAGCAAGCAGGGTGCCGACGATCGAGCCGACGGTCGACAGCGCATACAGTCCGCCCGCGGTGCGTCCGGCGTCGCCAACCCCGGGGATCGCGAGGCGGATCGCGTACGGCGGCGTGACACCGAGCAGCAGCGCGGGCGCCAGGAACAACACGACGTAGCCGACGGCGCTGCCGACGAGGTCAGCCCAGGCAGGTGCGGTGACGCCGAGCGTCGCGTGCGGCAACAGTACCCCTGCGATGACCGGAACCGCCGCGACCAGGAGCGCCGCCACGAACAGGGTGCGCGCGAGCGTGGGGCCGTCGGCGCGTCGGTCCGCGAGGCGTCCGCCGAGCACGTAGCCGAGCGACATCGCCAGCAGCGACAGGCCGATGATCGTCGCCCAGACGATCGATGATGCGCCGACCCAGGGCGCGAGCAGGCGAACGGCGCACATCTGCAGCGCCATGGTGGCGGTACCGCTCAGGAAGACGACGAGGCGCAGCCGGTGCGGCGTGTGCGAGGCGAGCGCGACAGTGGTCGCGGTGGCGGTGGCGGCGGGGGCGGTGGCGGCGGGCATCGCGCCTACGCTATCGCAGCGACACCCGGCCATCCGATGCGCGGCACGACACGCCCGTGTCACGCCAGCCCCAGCAGGTGGGGATCACCTGCCACACGCCGCGGGCTCCTGCGGGGACTGCGAAGGGGCCGCTACTGCGGCACGTGGCGCACGACGACGATCGCGACGTCGTCGTTGAGGCCATGCTCGGCGTAGGCGTGGCAGTCCTCGTAGATCGAGTAGGCGATCTGGCCGGCGCCGCCGCCGCTCTCCTCCATGATCCGCCGCTCGAGGCGGAACTGGCCGTAGAGGCGGCCTTCGCGGCGCGCTTCGACGACGCCGTCGGTGTAGACGACGAGCGCCGAACCCGGCGGGAAGTCGTATTCCTTCTCCTCGTAATCCTGGTCCTGCAGGATGCCGAGCGCGAGCCCTTCCATGCCGATGCTCGTGATCTTCGGCTCGTGCTCGGGCACCACCGATCCGTCCTTGAGCGTGGTTCCCCCCGGGAACAGCAGCTTCGGCTCCGGGTGGCCGGCGTTGCCGCAGATGAACGTGTGGCGCACCGGGTCGATGAGCGCATAGAAGAGCGTGACGAACTTGCCGCTGGAGATCTCGTCGCAGACCACGTCGTTGGCGTAGCGCAGGAAGTTGGCGGGGTTCGGGTGCTCGCGCGCGAGCGCGCGGAACACGTACTTGGTCATCGCGGTGTCCGCCGCGGCCTGCACGCCCTTGCCGGTGACGTCGCCGAGCGCCATCGCCAGCCGGCCATCCTCGAGCTCGAGGAAGTCGTAGAAGTCGCCGCCGATCTGAGGTGCGTCACCGCCCACGTTGGCGCTTCGATACAGCACGCCGTAGTCGATCTCGGGAACGTCGGGCAGGCGGCGCGGCAGCAGGCTCTCCTGGATGATCTCCGCGAAGCTCTTCTGCTGCTGGTACAGGCGGGCGTTGTCGAGCGCGAGCGCGGCCTGGTCGGTGACGCTCGTGGCGATGTCGACCTTGTCGTAGGTGAGCGCGTGCTGGGGATCGATCGCGAGCATCACGAGCGTGCCCATCACGTCTTCGGTGGACGAGCCGGGGCGCATCATGGGCAGCACCGCGATCGTCGAGCCACGCTGCAGGAACGGCTTGAGGCGACGGATCAGCTCGCTCTTCTGCCACTGCTCCTCGTCGGGGTCGGTGATGAGCACGGCGCGTCGCGACTGCACGACCTCGACCGTGATCGGATCTTCCCGCGGCTCGGGTGCGGCGACCATGCGCTCGAGCGCGCCTGCAAGCTCGGGATAGGACGCGTGGAACGCGCGCAGCAGCATGTGATCGCCGCGATCGTCGAGCGTGCGAATCCACACGGCGTCGACGTCGAGGCGCTCGGCCATCGCCTCGGCGGCCGCGTCGAGCGTCTCTTCGAACGACAGCGAGTTGGCGAACGCGCGCGAGACTTCGTGCAGCGCGCGGACCTGTCGCGAGTTCTCGCGCTCGGCCTCGAGCAGCTGCTGCGTGCGGTCGCGCATCATGCGCTCGCGATCGAAGCTGCGCGCGTTGAGCAGCGCCGATCCGATCTGGCGTCCGAACGATCCGAGCATGCCCGCTCGGCCGGCGGTAGCCTCGTCGGCGAATTCACTGGGCAGCTCCCCCGCGAAGGTCAGGAGCACCAGACCGAGCGTCTGCTCGCGGCCGGTGAGCGGCACGAGTGCGGCGGCGTGGTCGCCGAGACCCTCGGCCGACGCGATCTCGCGCAGGCGGGCTCCGATGCGCTCGTCCGAACCGGCACGTCGCACCGCGACGACAGCTGCGCGATCGTCGCCCGTCGCCTCCGGTACCCAGCCGCGCGTGCCTTCCAGGGCTTCCACGACGGCGGACGGCAGGTCCACGAATCCTCGGCACGCGAGCGCGCCTTCGTCGTCGACGATGAACACCGCAGCACCCTCGGCGCCATAGAGCTCCGAGACCTGCTCGAGGATCGTGTCGACGATGTGCTGTTCGCTCAGGCGTTCGTGGCTCGCCGCCACGATCTCCTGCAGGGCGCGCACACGATCGAGCTGGACCTGCTGCGCGGCCGCCTGGCCGGCGCTGTAGAGCGCTTCCTGGATGCGGGCAGCCACGTCGACCGCGAGGCGCTGCTCCTCCACGCCGAGCGTACGCTCCGGGGTGAGCTGCAGCTCGATCCCGACTCGCGTCTCGCCATAGGCGTCGAAACTGATCGCCGCGACGTGCGGGCGCGTGCGGGTGTCGAGCTCGAGCTGCAGTGGCCGATCGAACGCACCGAGCAGCGCGTCGGAAGCACCCTCGCCAGCCGCGTCGAAGCCCCCGGCTGCAGCGACGAGCGTCACGACGTCCGCGCGATCTCGACGCCAGGCACGGACACCCTGACCCGCGAACATCTCGTGGAACAGTCGCGGCAGGAATCGCATCGTGCGCTCGGTGCGCACCCCGGCGACGAGCGCTTCGCCGAGCAGTCGCACCGCACTTCGCGCGGCGTCGATCGCACGCGCCGTCTGCTGCTGTGACACGTGCCGATCGACGACGTGCTGTGCGTGCGCGGTGACGATGCGGATGCAGGCGCGGTCCACGTCGTCGAACGGGCGTGCCGTCGTGCGCAGCACGTACAGCACCGACTGGCGGCCGTATCGTGAATCGATCGGGAACGACGCGACGCTGCGCGCGGCGAGCTCACGCAGGATCCGCTGTCCCGCAGGCGACCAGGTCTCCGGGACGTCGTCGATGCCGATCAGCTCGTGCTCGCCGACACCGATCTCCGCGTGGTCCAGGTCGGCGCGCATCGCGACGAGCGGCTGCTGACGAGCCCCTGATGCATCCAGGTCGAGGTCCAGGTCGGCCCGTCCCCCGGATGCGCGCAGTCGCCTCCCGACCGCTGCCCGGGACGTGCCGCCGTGCGCCGCACCCTGATCGTCGATGAGCTTCGTGCGCGTCCCGATCGCGTCGGCCACCGCGGTGCCGTGGCTGGACACCACCGCACGGGTCTCCAGGTATCGACCTGCCGCGTCGCGCACGCGCACCACTGCTGCGTCGCTGTCGGTCGCTCGCGCGACGATGTGGGCGAGCGCTTCCAGCTGGGACGTGACGTCGGTGTCGTCGGCATGGGCGACGTCCGCGAGCTTCGGGAGCGTGCCGAGCGCGGCGCGGCTGCGGCGCATCGCGGCGGCCGTACCGAGCTCGCCCGCGACCACGCCGGCAAGACGCCGAATCGATTCGATCGCGGCGACGTCCAGATCACGTGTTCGGTCGTCGAGCGCAAGCAGCATCCCGACCGGGCGTCCGATCGCGTCGCGCATCGGCACCGCCACGAGCGTGCGTGCTTCCACGTCCGATGGCAGTGAATCGATCGGCTCGCGGCGCGAGACGAACACCGGGCGCTCGCCGGCGACGACGTCGGCAAACAACCCACGGTCGACGCGAACCGCCGCTGGCGTATCGAACGTTCGTGACTCGCTGGGACCGGCGGTCTCGTCGACGCTCGACTGCGATGCCGAGTCGCGCGCCGCGCGGACCATTCGGGCGTGTTCGGCGCCGGGTACGTAGACGGCGGCGATCGGCATGCCACTCAGCTGCACGAGCGCGTCGGCTGCGCGACGGCACGCATCCTCGAAGCCCTCCGATTCGGCGATATCGGTCACTGCGACCGCGAACCGTTCGTATGCGGCCTCGCTGTCCACCTGCCGTCGCGCAACGGCCCGCAGGACGGCTCCCTGCACTGCTGCGATGCGCGCGGCACGCTCGACGGGGATCGTGTCGTCGCTGACGGCGGCGCCACCAGCGGGTCTGGAATCCACGAGGACGCGGGTGGTGCGGCGAACCATCTCGGTCATGCGCTCGATGCCGTCGGGATCGTCGGCAAAGGCGTCGGCTGCTGCATCGAGCGATCGCGGGTCGACGTCGCCGCCGGTCAGCGCGGCCGCAACGATCCGTACGGACGCGGCGTCGACGATTCGACTCGGGTCGAACGGCTCGTGCACCGCCTCGCGACCCGCGGTCGCCACCACGCGCACGACTGCATCCGGCACGTCGCTCGATGCGGCGCGCGGCGCGTCTTCACGCAGCTGCTGGTCCTGTGGCGTATCCCCGGTGACGGTCGAACTCCCCTCGCGTACGCGCGAGCCTACAGGGGACGAGCATGCGACGACGGTCCCATCACCGGGCATCCGATGCGACGAACGGGACCGAAGCGGGTATAGTCGATGCAGCAGCGCGCGCGGGACGGGACGAGGTCCCCCCGCCGAGCGGAGGGAATCCGCCGGCCGGCGCTGCACACCGGGCGATGCGGATCGCAGCCGCCCGGACCCCCTCGAACGTGGAAGGCGGCTCGACATGAGCAACGGTGGTGGCGGAGGAAACAAGCGCAATCGTGGCGGAGGCGGCGGCGGCGGCAACCAGCAGCGTCGACGACGCAGCGGTGGCGGCGGTGGCCAGCAGAATCGACCCCAGGCGCCCAACGGCCCCGCAATGACCGCGCTCGGCGAGAGCACGTACGAAGCAGTCTTCGATCATGGTGGCAGCGGCTACGGCGTCTGGTTCGACGGCGTCGTGCGCGACGATCCCATGTACAAGCAGTTCTGGAAGGGCACGGGCACGCGCCCGCTCTACGTGCGCATCGAGGAGGACAAGATCGTCCTGCTCAAGGAGCTCGATCGCGACCTCCCACCGCTCGAGACCGACGGTGGCGGCGCCGCCACGCCGGCGGGGCTCGACGATGCCGACGTCAATGCCGCGATCGAGGAAGCGGTCGCAGAAGCGATGGCAGCGGCCGAGGCAGCTGCCGGCGACGGCGAGGAGAAGACCTATTCTCCCGAGGAAGCCGCCGCACTGTTCGCTGCAGGCGGCGATCAGGCGGTTGCCGAGGCGGACGCTGCTGCAGCCGATCCCGAGCCCAAGGCAGAAGCCAAGCCCAAGAAGCGCGCCGTGCGCAAGAAGGCAGCCCCGAAGAAGGCAGCGGCCGACGACGAGTAGCACCCGCTCGAAGATCCAGCTCCACCCGAAGGCCCCGCGGCATCGCGGGGCCTTCGTCGTTCAGCGCGGCCCCTGGCCGGCACGTTCGATGAACGGCAGGACCAGGTCCGGCGTCGCCGCAAGTGCAATCGCCACGGCCTGCGATTCGCCTGCGTCAGTCGCGGCGTACGCGCCATCGCCGGCAGCGGTGGCAGCAACCAGCGTCAGCAACCCTGCACGACGCTGGAAGTAGCTGCGGCGGCCGGCCCAGCCGACGATCCCGTCGACCTCGAGCACGCTCGTTCGACGCAGCAGCGATCCCGACCTGACGACGAGCCAACCATCGAGCTTGGCGTGCCCGAGCGATCTCGCAAGGTCGAGGGCAAGTGGTACCGCAATGGCGACGACGAGCGCGGCACCAAGCACGCCGAACTCGATCCGCCCGGTCCCGATGCCCGTGGCAGCACCGGCTCCGACGGCTGCGCCTGCGGCTCGCACCAGTCGTCGTCGGCGCGCAGCAGGCGGGTGCGGCTGCAGCGTGCCGGCGGTTGGTGCGCGTGGCGTGTCCAGCACGCGGGCGCCAACCGATTCGACCTGCTCGCGCGGTGCGGACGGGCCGAGCGAGGTGCCGCCGCCGCGCTCGGCGCTCTCACCGCGGTCGGCGAGGCCGGTGGTGATCACGCTCGCGCTGCCAACGCGCCAGGGGCGCAGCAGCAGCGGCTCACGCAGCTGCATCCCCCGGATGCGTGCCAGCTGCAGGCTCGTCGTGCGCTTGGTGAACAGTCCACGGCGTGCGCGCAGCAGTCCGGCTGCTCGATCACGGCGAAGCTCGAACGACCACCATGTCTCCACGAACGACGCGCACCGCGCGACCACGCCGACCGCAAGGAACGCCGCGGCACCGACCACGACGAGCAGCAGCGTCCCGAACTGGTTCGCGTCGCTCGCCAGGTCGCGCGCTGCCTGCTCGTCGAGTGGCTGGTCGACGCCCAGCACCCTGGCCAGCTGCGCCAATGATCCGATCAGGATCGCTGGGAGCGCGAGTGTCCACCAGGACACGATCGACCATGGCATCCATCGCCACCGAAGCCGCGCCAGCTGCTCGGTCGCGTCGTCTCCGGATGGATCGACGTCAGTGCCCGGCAGCAGCTGCTGCTGCAGGCGACGCGCAACGTGCTCGTCGACCGCGTCGAGTTCCAGGTCGCCGCTGTCCTCCCCGCGCGACTGTTCGCCCGTGCCGATCCGCACGACTGCAAGCGCGGCGATCCGCTGCAGGACCCCGGCGCGCACGTCGACGGTTCGCACCCGATCGCGAGGCACCGACCGGTGCGTCGTGGTGAAGACGCCGGTGCGCAGCTCCACGAGCTCGACGCCGACCCGCACTCGTGTCGATGCGATCCGCGCGATGTCACGGAGCAGGCTGAACAGGAGTGCCGCGACGATCGCGTACAGGGCTCCGCTCGCGGGAACCTCGCCCAGCAGCAGGAAGGCCAGGCCGATCGGTACGAGTGCAAGCAGCGACGGGATCGCGCGCACGACCAGCAGCCGTCGCGGGAGTCGCTGCCATGGCGCTGCTTCATGTCGTGCAGGCGTCGGTTCGGTCGAGTCGACCCCGTTCACGTCGCGTCGTCCGGGGTCGCGTGCGTGATGCGCGTCAGCCCCTCGACAAGGTCCTGTGCGAGGTCGGCGTCCAGCCCGTCGACTCGAATCGCGCCCGCCGCAGACGCGGTCGTCACCTCGAGCGTTGCCAGCCCCAGCCGGCGCTGGAGCGGCCCGCGGGTCGTGTCGATGGTCTGGATTCGCGACACGGGTGCGATCCGCCACTCCTGCAGCCACCACCCCGACGATGCGTACACGGCTTCGTCGGTGATCTCCCAGCGATGCACCCGCAGCCGCCACGTGGGCACGAACAACACGTCGATGACCAGCCACAGCGCCGCGGCGAGTGCTGCCCACCACACCCAGGGGCGCAGTACGTCGAACGTCGCGCCCGCAGCCAGCACGACGGCCAGCTGCGTTCCCGACGAGGCGAGTGCACGCAGTCGCCACCAGGTCACCGCGCGTGGATCGAGCTGGTTGCGCGGCGGGCGAAGGCGAACGGCGTGGTCGGCGGCGCGTTCCATCTCACTCCACCTGCCGGATAGCGGCCCTGACTAGTCGGCCGCGATGAGTGCCTTCGCCTGGGCGACCAGCTTGAGCGGGTCGAACGGCTTGCGCAGGTACCCCTGGGCGCCACGATCAGGTGCATGGCCGAGTTCGTCTTCGGCGATCTTGCCGGAGAAGATCACGACCGGAAGCTCCTTGACGTCGAGCTTCTCACGCACGCGGCGCAGCATCTCCCAACCGTCGATGCCCGGCATGGACACGTCGAGCATCATCAGGTCGGGAATGCGCTGGTTGATCTTGTCGATGCCCTGCTGCGCATTGGCACCTTCGACCACGGAGAAGCCCTCACGCTCGAGGCACTCACGGATGACGGACCGAACTTCGGCATCGTCGTCGATGATGAGCACGAGCGGAGCGCCGCCACCACGCTTGGACTGGGGCAGCTGTTCGCCGCTCGCGCCCTGCATGAAGCGATCCAGGTCGTCACGCCGGAAACGACGATGGCCGCCCGGCGTCTTGAAGGTCTCGACGCGCCCCATGTCCGCCCACTTGCGGACGGTGCTCTGGGCGACGCCGAGGTACCGTGCTGCCTCACCGAGGGTCAGCCACTCGGGCGCCTCCTCGGCGGCATGTGTTCGCGCACTGCGATAGCCGGTCATGACCGACACACTTCCCTTCCGATGCCCATGCCTAACGCGGGCTGGAACTGGTCTGGAAAAACATCGTTCGATAGTGCAGGCAATATCCTGCGACGCGACACTACCTTACCGGCCGGTCACGCTCACCCACCTTGGGAATTCGTAGCATTCCTAGCAGACCCCGGCCCGCGTGTGGTCCCGCGCGGCGCGCGGACCGTCCTCGTGACGGTGACGGTCCTGGTCGGCAGCGTCGCCTCGATCGCGTCGCGCGGCTGCGTGATCGTCACCTTGTCCTCGCGCAGCTCGTCCTCGCCGGACAGGGTGCGTCCGTAGCCGAGGCCCAGGATGAACACGCCCGCGAGCACGAGCGACCAGAACACGAGACGAATCGCACCCCGCGCCATGCGCCGACGGCGACGTCGCGATCGCAGGCGTCGCTGGTCGCCGCGCGCGGTCATGTCCGAGGAATGGTCTGGTCGTCGTCGAGCCACGTCGGTCGTCCGTCAGGCAGGGTTGTACTGGTAGTCCGACGCGCGGCGCGCATATCGGTGGAACGCGGCGTTCTGGACGATGTCCATCTCCCACGCGTCGGGATGCTCGGGCGCGACCTCGTGCGCGATGCGCGTGCACCACGACTCCGAGCCGTCCTGAAGCCTGGCCAGCTCGATCGTCATGAAGATCTGACCGATCCGCTTCTCGAGCTCCTGCATGATCGCGTCGATCACCAGCTCGAGCACGTCGCGCATCATCGAATCCGGTGCCTTGCGCTGCACGCGCATTTCGCCCTCCTCCCAGCGGGAGCGGGCATATTCGACGATCGTCTCGGGCTCGGCGAACTGGCTCACGGTGCGTATGATGCGCGCGATGACGGACGCGCACCCCTCCGACCCTGAGCGTACCAGCCCCGGCACTCCGCAGGATGCCACCGATCCGAGCCAGCCCGCGGATGCGGAGACCGATCGTCGCATCGTCGAAGGGCAGATCGGTCGACATCCCCGCGCGATGGCAGGCGTCGGTGCGCGCTGCGTGTTCGGACTACCGGCCGTCACGCGCCAGGCGCCGACCGACGACCAGGGCAAGCCGTTTCCGACGGCCTTCTACCTGACGTGCCCGCACCTGGTGAAGCAGATCGATCGACTCGAAGCAGCTGGCGGCGTGCGTCGCTACGAAGCGCTCATGGCGGACGACCCCGAACTGCATGCCGCGACGATGGCAGCGCACGCCCGACACCGGTCGATCGACGATCGCGGTGCCAACATCGCGGCCTCCAGCGACCCGCAGCGCCTCAAGTGCCTCCATGCGCACGCGGCATTCGAGCTGTCCGTGGGCGAGCACCCGCTCGGCCAGCGCGTGCTCGCAGAGGCCGCCCCACGCTGGTGCGACGACGCCCGCTGCGTCTCGCTCGCATAGTCGAGCGCTCGCCTGACGGCACCCGCCTGACGACGGGCAACGCACGCCCGTGTGACCAGCGTGGCACTGAGCGCAACGCTGGTGACATTCGCCGTGATCCGGACCGCCAACGGCAACGCCGATGGCACAGGCGTTGCGGCCAGCGCAACGCTGGTGACATCCGTCCGCATCCGGACCGCACGTGTGCTGGCCCGCGGGCTCCGGTCGGGTCATTTCGCCGACGTACACGAACGCGGCAGGATTCCGCTCGGCCGCGGCGAACCAGACACCATGGGTGGGACCAGTGCACAGCTTCGTGCAGCCGGTGGGGACCGGTTGGCGGGCATCGATCTTGGACATCCGGTTCGGCGCGTGTTCGGCCAGTCCCGCGCGGTGAACTGGGGTGTCCTGTTCCTCGTGGTCGTGATCGGCATGCTGCTCGTGCGCCCGCTCGTGATGAGCGGCCTGAGCTGGCACCGCACCGCCGGGCGCATCGACGAGCGCCGCGCGGAAGTCGCGCACCTCGAACAGCGCAACGAACGACTCACCCAGCGCGTCGAGTACTACTCCACCCCGACCTTCATCGCAGAGAAGGCCCGCGCCTATGGCATGGTCGAGCCGGGCGAGCAGTCCTACGTCATCCGCGAGATCGTGCACCCCGAGAGCGCAGCGGAGTACGCCGTGTCACGACTGCGCAACGCGACGGTCGACAGCCAGGTCTCGCTCGCCGCGAAGTAGCACCGCCGTCACGACCGCTCGCGCGCGCGGGAGCTACAGCGTGCCGGACCCGAACTCCTCGACCTTGAGCATGTTCGTGAAGCCCGGCTTGCCGACGATCGTGCCCGCGGTGAACACCACGCGCTCGCCCTGGTTGATGAGCCCGGACAGCTTGATGGCCGTCGCGGAGTCCGTCCAGATCGGGTCGCCTCCCTCGGGCAGCTCCGCGATGAGCACCGGGACCGTGCCCCAGTCGAGTGCGAGGCGGCGACACGCGTGCACGTCGCGTGATGCGGCGATCACCGGGCGTCGCGGACGGTTCTTCGACACCTGGCGCGCCGTGCGCCCCGTCTCGGTCAGCACGACGATCGCGGCCGCGTCGAGCAGCTCGCCGATCTCGCACGCGGTGTCGGCCAGCGCCTGCGGCACGCTCGTCGTGCGACCCGACTCGAGGTAGGTCTGCGGCGGCGCCATCGCCGGCTCCACCGCGCGAGCGATCCGATCGAGCATGCGAATCGCATGGACCGGCCACTTGCCGACGGCCGTCTCGCCCGACAGCATGACCGCGCTTGTGCCGTCGAGCACCGCGTTCGCGACGTCCGACGCCTCGGCACGCGTCGGCTCGGGATTCTGCGTCATCGTCTCGAGCATCTGCGTGGCCGTGATGACCGGGATGCCCATCTCGTTGGCGCGACGGATGATGCGCTTCTGCACGAGCGGCACGTCCGCCGGTCCGAGTTCCACGCCCAGGTCG
>JBBQUY010000076.1:0-16934 GCA_038212015.1 Gaiellales bacterium
AACGTTCCGCGGGCGTCAGCGCACGGTCCCGGACGCTCGGATCGTTGAGGAAGCACACGGCGAGCATCGTCTTGAACACGCTCGCGCTCTGGAAGCGCTCGTGCATGCGCCACCCCGCCACCGGCAAACCGCGATGGTCGAGCACCGTCCATCCCACGCGTCCGTCCCGCGTCACGGCGAAGCGCTGCGCAGCGGCGGCCTGCGCACGCCAGCGCGGGATCACGCGGGCGATCGGTGCGGTTTCGGCGGCCGGCTCCAGGAGACCTGTCTCGGTCGCGAACGTGGCCGCGGGCGGGAGCAGGAACGAGACGGCACAGACGGCCACGACCGTCACCAGTGAACGCGATGCACTCCCCCCGAGCATGCTCCGGTCCTACCCTGGAGCTCGTCCGCATATCCGGGTCGTGAACCGGGATCTCCGGACGAGGTGCGAGCTCCTCGTCCACTGCGTCCACGATCCGGCCCGGATCGGGCGACATCGTTGACGAAGTCGCGTACGAAGCGCGAGCGCGCACTGCCGCGTCGGCTGCGTCCACTCCGTCCCGAATCGTCGGTCTCGCCCCGACGAACCGGGACGCAGTGGGCCCGGGGCGTGCCGATCGCCAGCGAGCGAGACGGGCGCACCCCGCAGAATCACCAACGGGGTCGGATCCGAAGATCCGACCCCGTCAAGGTGTGCGGCACAGCTCGCGCCCAGCTCGCTCACAGGCCGCAACTCGCATGGCGCCGGCAGCAGGTGCGCTGCAGCCGGGCCAATCTTGTGTGTTCGACTAGCCCAGGACGCCCTGGCCTCCCGGGGTGAGCGGGGTGCTCGGTCGGTTCAGGCCGTCGGTGAACGAGCCACCGGCGGGCGCCGTGCCGACGTCGAGCGAGCCGCTCAGGCCACCGACGAGGCTTCGAACCTGCTGCTCGAGCGCACCCTGATGCTGGCGAACCAGATCCTGTCGTGCGGTGGCGAGCTTGCGGTCTTCCTCGCGGATGATCTCCTGCTCGGCACCGCGCAGCTTGTTGATGACTGCATCGACGCGTCGTGCGCCCTCGTCGTGGAAGCGGACGAGCTCTTCGCGCATGTGCGCTCCCATGCTCGCCATGGCTTCCTCGAGCTGGCGGCGGTTGTCGCGCAGCCCGTCCTCGAGGATGCGTCGTGCGTCGCCACCTGCAGCGCGCGCCTGCTCGGCAAGCTCGGCCTGCTGACGTGCGAGGTCGTTCATGACGGCGCGGAACGCCTGCTCCTGCGTTTCCTGAGCGTGCTGTCGGCTGCCCTGGATGATCTGGTCCAGCTCACCGGTCACCGCACCGCGTGCGTGCTCGGCCAGCCCGGCCAGGTCGCCCTGCACCTGCTGCATGAGCTTCTGCGCCACTTCGCTCATGTGCGAATCGAATGCGCGCTGCTGCGCTTCCAGCGATGCCGTGACGGTCGCCGTGAACTCGTTGTTGATGCGCAGCTGCAGCTCGTTGGTCGCATGCTCGGCGACGTTGCCGAGCTCACGGGTGGTCGCATCGACCAGCTCATGTGCGTACTTCTCGAGCTGCGTGGCACCTTCGTGGCTTGCCGCCGCGATCGCCGCCATGCGGTCGTTCATCTCGTCGGCGACGACGCCGCTGCGCTCACGCAGCTGCTCCAGGTGCGTGCCAAGGCTCTCCTGCAGCTGGCCGACGTAGTCGCGGCTCTGCACGAGTGCGTCCTCGGCATCGCGGCGGATGCGCTCGACACGCTCGGCACCGATGCGCTCGAGGTCGGCGAACACCTTGTCGGCTTCCTGCACGGCATCCGTGGCGCGGGTCTTGAGCACTTCCAGCGTGTCCTGCACGGAGCGCTCCACCTGGCTGCGCTGCCATGCTGCCTCGCGACCGAGACCCTCGACCTGGCGGGCGATCTCACCCGATGCGTCGCTGGTGATCTCGGCAAGCTGTGCCTGGAGCGTCGTGCGCTCTTCGTCGGCGATCTCACGGGCGGCCCGGATGGCCTCCTCGCGGGTCTCGGCGAAGCGCTGCTCGAGCTCGTCGGTGAAGGTGTTCCATGCAGCCTGCGTCGCCTCGACGGTCTCGCGGGCTCGGGTCTCGGCAGCAACCAGCTCGGTGGCGACCGTCTCCTGGATCTTCACGCCGTGGTCGGTGAGCTCGCCGATGAGGCGATCACGCTCGGCGCTGAAGTGCGATCCGATCGCGGCCGACTGCTCCGTGAGTGCACCCTGCAGCTGCACGTCGTGGTCGGCAAGGACCTGCTCGACTGCGGAGACGTGCTGTGCGAGGCGCTCCTCGAGTGCGGTCTCAAGGTCCACGACGCGATTCTCGAGCGCATGCTCCTGCTCGACGATGCGCTGGTTGAGGATCTGCTCGGTCTCGGCGAAGCGGCCGTCGAGCACGGTCATCCAGGTGGCGAGCTGCTGCTCGACCGCACCCTGCGTCTCGGCCATCTTGGCGACGAGCGGGTTGCCGGCACTGGCGACCTTCTCCTCGAGCAGCTCGTCGATGCCGGACAGGCGAGCTTCGATGCCGGCGGCGCGAGCCTCGGCCTTCGCATCGATGTCGGCAGCAACCGCTGCAAGCTTCTCCTCGACCTGCGCGTCGACCTTCGCCAGGCGCAGTGCGGCGCGCTCTTCGACGTCGACGTCGGGATTCGCGTCGCGCAGCTTCTCGATGCGCTCGGCGGCCTTCTCGAGCTTGGCCGACAGGTCCTTGTGCTCCTTGCGGATCTTCGCGACGGCGTCGCCGGCGGCGTTCGTGTCGAGCGTTGCGAGCTCTGCCTCGAGCGCCAGCTTCTGCGCTTCGAGCTTCTCGTTGACCATCGGCTCGAGCCGCTCGGCGGCGAGCTGGTCGACCAGGCTTCGCAGGATCGTCGATGCCTCGTGTTGGTACTCGTCGGCCAGGCCACGGATCTGTCGGGCGTGCTGGTCCTCGAGGGCGAACAGGAACTGCTCGCGCTCCTGCTCGGCTCGCGCCAGTCGCTCGTCGAGCTGGATGCCTTCGGTGCGCAGCACCTCGCGCAGCTCGTGGGCCATCTGCTCTCGGGTCTCCGGCTTGGCGTAGTAGCGCTCCTGAGCGGCACGCAGCCGAACGTTCACGACGGCGACGACGGCCCAGGAGATCGCTGCTGCGATGAAGGCGGTGACGGCGTACACGACGAAGCCGCTCGTCTCGCCCGTGATGCCGAATGCTGCACCTGGAGCGGAAGCGGCCCCTGCGAGGGCAATCGCACCGAAGGCGAGGATCGTGGAGATCCATGCGAAGGCGAGCGCTGCGCGTCGCTGCTTGGCGACAACGCCGATGATCAGCGCGAGCACGATGAGTGCTACCTGAGCGCCGACGATCATGGTTGAGACGTCTGAGGTCATCTCGGAACTGCTCCTTCTCGGGACGGCCATTCGATGGCCGCTGGGATCCCGACGAGGTACTGGGACCTCCAATGTGCGACGCATTTGCGGATCCGTCAATAGTCGATGTTCAAAGTCGGGCCACCGGCTGGCCGGTCCCGGATCGCCTGCGGATGCGAAGGACGGGAGCAGAAGTACGGATGTGGGGAATTCGCGCAGCCACGCGCACATTCAGGGGAGGTGGCAGATGACGATCGACGTTCGCGCGGCGCTGACGCGTGCCGCCACGTACCTGGACCAGTCCGCCAGCCTCGCCCGTGCCGCCAACGAGCAGGAGCTGCCGAAGCTGTTCTTTCGGGGCCGTGCCGTCGCGGAGATCAATGCGACCTATGCGAGCGCCGTCGGGCAGGGGCGTCTCGCGATCGCGCAGCTCGATGGCGTCACCGGCCCCGCACGCGATGCGATGCAGGGCGTCGACGAGCTGCTCGCGAAGATCGACCCGGCCCTCCCGCGCGCCAAGCACAAGGGGCTCGAGTGGGCGCGCAGGTACGGCGAAACCAGTGACGTGGCCGGCCTGCTCGGCATACGAGCCGATCGGATGCGGCTCATGGCCGACCATGTCGACTCGGATCCGGCCCTCGTGCGCGCGACGCTCATGGCCGAGGTCGCCGACATCACCGGCAAGCCGCTCGACCAGGTCACTCGTTCCGACATGCGGCGCCTCGCGGCGATCGATGGACTCCCCGAGGCGCTGCGGCCGCCGATGCCACCGCGCCTGCGCGACAACTATCCCGCCGAGGAACTCGTCGTCCGGAACATGTTGCCAGGGACCGACAACATCGCCCGCGGCGAATTCGAGATGCACCGCGTCGCGCGCACGCGCGCCGAGATCGTCGCCGATCCCACCGCAACGAGGGAGACG
The DNA here is from genome assembly GCA_038212015.1 of Gaiellales bacterium. Classification (GTDB taxonomy): domain Bacteria; phylum Actinomycetota; class Thermoleophilia; order Gaiellales; family SKUG01; genus JAGQUL01. Next base: position 4,237 of record JBBQUY010000076.1, read on the forward strand.
CTCGATGCGGAGGTCCGCGCGATCCTCGCCACCCCCGACGCGCACGTGACGATGGAGATGACGAGGCGCCTGTCGGCCATCGCAGGTCTCGGTGATGATCTGCGCCCAACGCTCCTCGAGACCTCCGTTCCCTGGTCGCAGCACAAGCTCCAGGACCTCTCCGCGTGGGGATGGGTGCCCGCCCGCGACCCCGTCGCACGGACGAAGTTCAATGCGCTGCGCATGGCGATCGAACAGGAAGCGCTCATCGCCGATCCGGCGATCACCCGCGAGTCGGTCACCCGTGAACTCGTGCAGCTGCTCGCGATTCCCCACGAGACGCTCACCGACGCGCAGCTGTATCGAACGAGCCTGCTCGCACGACTGCCCGCGCAGCTTCGACCGCCGATGCCGGCACGTCTCGACCACTATGCGTTCGAGGACCTGGGACTGCTCAAGGCCCATCCGGCACGCCACCTCGTCGCTGCACGGGTGTTCGACAAGATGCGCATCCACATGGCGGCGGTCGTGGACCCCGAGCTCGTGGTGCGACAGCTGGGCGAACAGGTGAAGGCCGGCCGACCCATCGATTTCCGCGTGATTGCAGCGCTCGACGGTCAGGAGGCGCTGCTCGCGAGGTATGGACTGACACGCGACGTGCTCGACCGCGAGGCCGTCAGGTCGCTGGCAGGCGCAGCATCCGACTCCAAGGATGCACTCCTGCACCACCTGCAGCGCGTGCGCGACTCGATCGCAGTACTGCCGGCGAACGACGAGAAGATCGCAGGGATCCGCTCACAGGCGCTTGAGCTCGCCGATCGCAACCTCGAGCGCATGTCAGGACTGCGCAGCGACACGTTCGGCACCCACCCGGACTACGCCGAAGTCGGGCGGATCGTGTCCATCGCTGAACTGCTCGATGCGGTCACGCCGAGGCCCGCCACGCCCAAGCCTGCACCCGCGAGCGACATGCTGACCTGGTAGCGCGCGCCGTCTGGCGAAACGTCAGTCGACGAGCAGGCAGCCGGTCCGCACGCCGCGCAGCACTGCTGGTTCGAGGCCCTCGCCCTCGGCAAGTCCCTGCAGCAGCCCTGCGACGAATGCGTCGACGGCGTCCTCGGTATCGAGCCGTCCGGGCGAGGCGACCTCGCGCACCTCGGTGGCGGTCGCCAGCAGCGCGCGCTTGGGCGACAGCAGCACGACGGCGGGGGCGCCACGCTGCACGAGCGCGCGCAGCGCCGCTTCCGGATGCTCCTTGGCGACGCCCGGATCGAGCAGCCCCGTGCACGTGGCGTCGGAGGTGACCACGACGCTTGCGTTCGCGAGCAGTCGATCGGAGACGGGCTTGGCGCTGGCCGAATGCGTCAGCACCGTCGGAATCTGCCCCTGGGCCGCGATCTCCAGGGCACGCAGCGCGACCGCGCCTGCGGGCTCGGTCGTCACGCCCACCGCTCCGACCTGTCGGAATGCCTCCGCGCGCCGATTGAGGTCGTCGACGGACAGGTAGTCGTTCGCTCCGCGAAAGACGGTGATCTGGCGCGTGCCGTCGCCCAGCTCGGAGATGAGCCGCATCCCGGTCGGGCTCGGTGCCTGCTGCACGAACTCCGTCCCGACGCCGATCTCGAGCAGCTCTTCGGTCAGCAGCGTCGCGTGCTCGTCGGTGCCGACGCGCGCGAGCAGCGAGACCTCGCCCTCGATCGCGGTGAGCGCCATCGCCTGGTTGGCCGCTCGACCGCCACACGCGACGTCCAGGTCGGTCGCCTGCTCGGGGACGCTCGTCGACGCGAACCCTTCCACGTGGGCGATGAAGTCGATCGAGATGAAGCCGGTGACGAGGACGCGCGCCATATCGAAGGGGTGTATCCGTTGCGGCGTGATCTGCAACACGTGTTCGGCCCTCATACGAGATACAGGTAGGCCGTCGCATCGGGGGGATGCTTCGCGCCGAAGGGGGTTGGAGCCGTGCCACGCGGGGTGTGCACAGCATGAGGGTGGATCCGTCCACCATTGCCGGAGCGCTCGAAACGGTCGAGCGGCTGTCGCGGCGTGGCGCCGTGCTTGCGGACGCCAGCGTCCCGCGCTTCTTCAACGGCGCAGAGATCGACGCGCTCTCGACCGAGGCTGCGTCGATCGCCTCGGATGCATCCCGTGCACGACAGCTGCTCGGCGACGCGCCGCTCGAGTCGCTCGTGCGCGACCGGCTCGCGACGGTCGTGCATGCCGCGACGGCTGTGAGCGGCACGAGCGCGGTGAAACCGACGATCGACGCCATCCAGTCCTTCGGGCGTTCGGTGCGCGACACGCTCCGCCCGACGGTCAGCGACGTGCGAGCCGGCGCCGCGGTCGGCACGTCGAACGTGCTCACCGACGTGCTCGCTGCCGCGCCGCGCGACCTGAGTGCCGCCGCGCTCGACGAGCTGCGTGCGTCGGTCGCCCTCCGACAGTCGCTCGGGCTCCCACCGTTCTCGGTGGGTGCCCGCCCGATTTCCTCGACCGACCTGCTCGCGGGCGATCCCGGGGCGCATGTGCGGCTGCTGCATCGACCGTACCTGGAGCGGCAGGGCCTGCACGCCGACGTCGAGTACGCGGTCGGCCGCATCGACGAGATCATCGGCACGGACCCTGGCCGCATCTCGCCGGTCGATGCCGCCGAACTGCACGCGCTCGTCCAGGCCGGCTCCGACGCGACATGGAAGCTGCCCCGGTCGGTGGCAGGCATGCCGCTGCGCGATGCACTCGCACAGCTGTCGCGAGGCACCGACGACGATCTGCTCCGCCAGTTCTCGCGATCGGTCATGGAGCATCGCGCCACGATCGAGACGGTCGTGCCGACCTCGGCACCGGACCACGCACCGGTCGGCCTGCGATCGTTCGTCGACCGAGACCCGTCGTCGTGGTCGGCGGGCGACTGGCGAGCGCTCGCGACGATTCTCGAGCGCGATGCCGCCGCAGGCGCACCACTCGGCGTGCCGCGTGCGATCGACGGAGTTCGAGGCGTCGAACGCATCATCCGTGACGGCATTCGCGGGCGTGCCGGGGCGGCGGACGCGATGCAGCGATACCTTCGTGCATGGGAAACGATCGTGCCGCGTGCCACGGAGACCGCCACCGACGCCCCCGCCGATCCCGCAGTTCGCCGCCTCGTCGGCGAGCTCACCGCGATCATCGCTCGCGACGTGTCCGAGCTCGACGCCCGCGACTGGGCCCGGTTCGGCGCACTGCTCGATGCCGATTCCAGCGGCACCATCCTCCACGGCCCACGCGAGCTGCGAACCGCACTGCCCCTCGCGCGCGCGATCTCGGGCGAGGGCGATCACCGAGCGATGGCTGACCGCGCTCGATACATCGATGCGTGGCGCACCACGATCGGACCAGATGCCGTCGCCGACGACGTTCGGCGATCGGAGGTCCACGGTCTGCTGCTGCGTGAACCCGATTCGCTCGAGCGAGATGACTGGCGCCGACTTGCGGCCCTCGTGGACGGCGCACCGGCATCGCTGGTCGACGAACTCAACCTCGATCCGGAGATCTCCGACCTCGGCGCGATCGCGCGGCGACATGCGACCAGTCAACGCGGGGTCGACGGCCACACGCGGCTGGCGTTTGCCTCCGCGACGCTCGCGATCGACGAGCTGATGGTCGATCCCGTACGCCTGCATGGCGCACTGCGCGACCTGGTCGATCGCGCACCGGAGCAGCTCGGGCCAAACGAGTGGGCACGCGTGCGCGCGCTGCTGCGTGCTGATCCACAGGGCGAGATCCTCGATGGTCCGCGCCGCCTCACGTCTGCTCCACACGCGGAAGTCATCGCCACGTCGATGATGAACGGCCGTACCGACATGGAACTGCCGGCGCGGCGCCTGTTGTCCGCCTGGAGCGCGCACATGTCCGGACGCTGGTCGCGCCCCGAGGCGCTCGTCGACGCGGCACGACGCATCGCCGTACAGGAACCATCGGCGCTGACTACAGCGGAGTGGCGTGAGCTCGGAACGATGATCGACGTCAGTGCGTCGACGCTCCGCGCGCCACGTTCCATCGTCGGCGTCGATCCGCTCGAGGTGACCGCGGCTCGCGCGGCAGAAGGCCTGCCGATCGCGTTGCCGCAGGCCGAGCGCAACTTCCGTGCGTGGCGACTGCAGTTCGACCCGGAGCTTGCGAAGCCCGGCGCCTTGTCGGTCGCCGCTCGCGAGCTCGTCGACCGTGATCCGTCTTCGCTCAACGTCCAGGAGCTGCGTCGCCTCCAGTCGATCGTCGACTTCGATGCTGGCTGGAACATGCTCGGGTTCCCGACGATGCCGGACCGCGTTCCCTCGCTGACCCAACTCATCGACCAGGGACTGAGCGGGCGAACGATCGACCAGAACGACTGGATTCGGGTCGTGGATGCGTGGCGCCTGCATGCCGACGGCATCGCACAGGACCAACCCCGCCTGGAAGCAGCGCTCTACGAGGCGCTCTCCCCCAGCTCGGGAACGTTCGACGACACCTCGCTCGTCCGGATACGCTCGATCCTCGACGCCGACCAGCGCGGCGGGATCCTGGACACGGGTCGCAGCGGCGGCGACCTGATGGATTCGCTCCGCAACGTGATCGGATCCGCCCGGGCCGCCGAACTGACGGTCGACGCGCCGCTCGTCGACCGGCTCCGCAACCGGCTGCTGGGGGCCGGAGAAGTCACGGAACGTCGTGCCGGAATTCGCGCAGCGATCGACGGAGGTTCGTTCCCGGCCAGGACCTCGCTCGAAGAGATCCGCGAGGCTGACCCACGCTGGGCCGAGCGCACGCCGTTCGAGCAGCTGGCACTCGAGGCGCGCCTCGGCGCGTTCGCGAGTGGCGATTCGTTCACCTCGGCGCGCGACTTCCTGCACCGAGCTCGCGACGTGCGGCCCCCGTCGCACATGCCCGATGCGATGCGGCCGCTGTGGCACGAGTCGCGGCGCCTCGTCGACGTGAATCTGGAGCGGCTTGCGGGCCGCACGCCGCGCGGCCAGGTGAAGGGCTACTCCACGCATCCGGACTACGCACAGGTCGGTCGCGTCCAGTCCAACATCGAGCTGATGGCTCGCATCTCCGCGTCGAAGGTCCCGTCCACGCCCCCCGACCAGCGGGTTCGGCGCATCGGCGAAGCAGCCGTCGCCGAGACCCTCTCGTGGTGAGACGAGCCGGCTCCCCATCTCGATAATTCGGTAGGGGAACCACGCGCGCGACTGCGCGCCCAGGGGGAGCACGACCGATGAACGCAGAGATGCTCGGAGCAGCCGCGTCGACTGCCGCACACGCCGCAGGCGATGTCGCGAAGCGAACGCTCACGCTCGCGGACGTCGACGTGCTCGACCAGCTCGTGTCCGGCCTCCCCAAGGCACGCCAGCTGCAGATCGGGCGACAGCTGCTCGACGACCAGCGCATCATCACCAGCCCGGTCGTGAAGGGACCGCTGGCCGCGATCCGGTCCGGGCTCGAGGGTATCGATTCCCAGGACGTGCGCATCACGTCGGTGCTCGCCAACGTGCGCAGCTCGATCGACCAGGAGCTCGGTCGCATGACCGGGCGTGTCGAGCCGACCGTGCTCGTGGAGGGCGTGTACCACCCGGACTACGGGGTGGTCGGCGCGATCCGCGACAACCTCAGGATGCTGACTGCCTTCCAGGTGATCTGACCCGCTACGCGAGGAAGACACGATGCATTGCGCGGGTCTGCTCGTCGTGCGTGCGCGTGGCACGCTCGGTCGCTTCGGTCGCCACCTCGCTCGCATCGTTGGCGATCCGCTCGAGCAGGTCGCTGCCGCTCGTGCCAGCTGAACCGACGACTCGAGACTGCTCGTCGTAAGCGGCGACCGCGTCGCGGATCGCCTCACGGGTCACCGAGCGTGCGCCGATGATCGTCTTCGCCGCGCGCTCCGCGTCGGTGAGCGCCAGGTAGACACCGGCCTGCGTGACCGGCTGCACCGTTCCGGCACCGTCGCCGACGATGAGCACCCGACCCGCACCGGCCGAGCGCGCGAGCGTCTGCCGAGCGACGAACGACCATGGCTCGCCGATGATCGTGGTCGGATCGACGTCGAGCGCGCGCAGCAGCTCCGTAGCCTCGGTCGTCGACACCGCCACCGGCTTCGTGACGCCATCCAGTCCGCGGTAGGCGGTGACGACGCCTTCGTGGACGTCGTTGATCGCGAAGCTGCCGTCCGGGGCGGTCCAGCCGAGGTCACGCTCGGGAACCGCCCTGGCGGACGCCGCGATGAACGTGCGTTCCGCAGGGAGCGCTCCGTAGGGCCCATGGAACAGGTCGCGGCGGAACGCGTCCGACCGTGCGACGGGCGAGCTGCCGCCGGTCGCGTCGACGTACCAGTCGGCATCGATCGTCGGGTGGCGCTCGGCGCCGTTGACGTGACGGAGCTGGATCCGCACGCCGTCGTCGAGCTGTTCGGCGCCGTGGATCGCGTATGCGTGCTCGCGTCGCACGCCGATGTCGTCGGCATGTTTCGCGAGGTCGCGCTCGATTCGCTGCAGTCCCGCCATCCGATAGTTGCCGGTGTCGTCGATCGGGGCGTTCGCGACGATCTTCGATCCTCCCACGCGCTCGAGGATGTGCCATCCTCGACGGTCGATCATGACGCTACCGGTGCGCGCCTGCTCGACCGGCGCGATGAGGCGCACGTCGGCACCCGCCTCGCGCAGCAGCGATGCGACCGACAGCCCTGCGGCGCCCCCGCCTCCGACGACCACCCGGATCGGGCGCTCGGCGGGTGCACCCTTGGCTGCGATGTCAGCGACGCCTCGTGCGGCATCCGCGAGCGCCGCGAAGGACGCGAGGGTCGCCGAACCAGTCTCGCGATGCCAGGTGTCCGATGCGGCTTCTGCCGCTCGAAGCGCCGACGCCATCTCCTCCCGAAGCGTCGAGGGCAGCTCGCCGACGACGCTCGGCGCATCGCGCAGGACGTGCCGATACGAGACCTGCAGGTCACCGAAGCGGGTCCGCAGCGCCAGGATGTCGGGCACGAATGCCTGTCGGCCGTCGAGCAGCTCGTCGCCGTGTGCAGCCAGTGCCGTCTCCGCGGCCGCGCCGAAGCGCTTCGCCGAGTTGGCGAATTGCTGCAGCACCACATCACTGATGAGATTGATCCCCACGGGCCCCCCGGACCGGTGTGTGCGAAAACCCGTCGAGAATTCCCGCTCACCTGTCTATCGAGGCGGCGCGATCCGGCGTTCCAGCGTGGTTTCCCACGCGTGCGATCAGCTGCGTCCGCCTGCTGCGATCGTGGCGGTGTTCTGCCCGGCCTGCTCGGTGACCTTGACGGTTTCCTTGGGCGCATCGCCGAGCTTCCAGCCTACGTTCTGCGAACCTTCAACGCTGATGCGCCCGGCGCTGGCGTTGGCTTCGTCCGCTTTCTGCAGCAGCGCCGTGATCTCGGCAGACACCTGGTCGCCATAGCTCTGGAAGCCCTTGAGCAGCTGCGCGAACTCGCCACCCTTGTCGGTGTGGATCTCGTCCAGGATCTTCTTGGCGGCCACGAGCTGGTCGTCGAGCTGGGCACGCAGGGCGGGTGACAACCCCTCGAGCACTTCTGGCCCGAATTCCTTGAGGTTCTCCAGGTTCTGGGCAAGGCTGCCACCCTGGGTGCGCATCGCGAGGATGGCGTTGTCCCAGAGCGGTCCGGGCGCCCAGCCGTTCGGGCCTTGCTTGGAGATGCTCGATGCGAGCCCGTCGCCGAACGTGGCGGCGGAGCTGACGACCTGGTCGGCGACGATGCGCCCGAAGTCGGAGATGGCAGTCACGATGTCCTACTCCCCCGCACGAATGGGCTGTGGTTCAGGTGCCGGCGGGTGCACCGCGCCTGCGGCGTCGTCACCCATGGTCCACTCGAGCTTTTCGTCCTCGAGCCTCGTTGGCTGCTTGGGTGCATGGGTCGCCTTGGCGGCGCCTGGCGCGTGATCCTCCGCCTTGCGAGCGGCGACGGGAACGCTGATCGCGCCGTCTTCGCTGCGCATGACGAACCCGGTGCCGGCTTGGTCGATGTCGAGGATCGCCTTCTGCGGTGCGCCGTCGAGCGACATGCCGGCCGCCTTCATCTCGAGGATCATGCGACCGCTCGGATTGGTGACGTGGTTCTTGATCGAGCGGTTGAGCGGTCGGGCTCCCATCGCCTGGTCGAAGCCGTAGTCGATGATGCGCGACTTGGCGGCGTCGGTGACGGAGAGGTCGACCCCGTTCTCGAGCGTGCGCGCGAGCACGTCCGGAAGCTCCAGCTCGAGGATCCTGGCCACCGCCGGCTTGTCGAGGTGGTTGAAGCGCGTGACGAGGTCCAGGCGATTGAGGAACTCCGGGCTGAAGAACTTGCGGATGTCGTCGTCCGCGAGGTTCGTGGTCATGTAGAACGTCGCGCCGCGGCCGTCGATCTTCTGGCCGTTGCCGAGCGTTGCGCGTCCTTCCTCGATGAGCGCGAGCAGCTTCTGGAACACCTGCGGATGGGCCTTTTCGACCTCGTCGAAGAGCACGTGCGCTTCGGGATTCTTGATGAGTGCGGCCAGTCCGGGTGCGTCGTCGTAGCCGACGTATCCGGGTGGCGAGCCGAACAGGCGCGATACCGAGTGGGCCTCGCTGTATTCGCCCATGTCGAAGCGCACGAGGTTGTCGATGTCGTCGGTCATCGTCTTGGTCACGACGCGGATCGTCTGCGTCTTGCCGACGCCGGTGGGGCCGGTGAACAGGAACGCGCCCGCCGGTGCATCCGGGTCCTTCATGCCGGACTTGATGCCAATCATCGCCTCGGCGATCGCGTCGGTGGCGTGCTTCTGGCCGATGACCTTCTCCGCCAGGTCGTCGCCGAGCCTGAGTGCGCGCTTGGCCTCGTCCGCGCCGCCCGCGCTGATCGTGCGGCCGTACAGGTTGGATGCAGCTTCGCGGACCGCTGCGTCGTCGAGCATGTCCGAGAGCAGGCGCTCCGGATGCTCCGTTCGCAGCGCGCGAACCGCTTCGTTGGCGCCGTCGAGCTGGGACTGCAGCAGCGCGGCGTCGTCGGCCTTGCCTTCGTCCATGAGCCCCAGGTACTTCGTCACGAGCGCGTTGCGGGTGCCGAGCACCTCGCGCTCACGCGTGAGCTGAGTCTGCAGGCCCTCGAGCTTCGGTTCGAGCTCGGCGAGCCTGGCCCGCGCGGACACGAGCCCGCCGGCGGCCTTCGTGTCGCCCATGACGACCTGACGCTCGAGCATCGGCACGACGCTCTTGAGCCGACCGACGTCGTTGGCCATCTCGAGCATCCTGGATGGCGTGCCGCCGTTCCAGCTCGACGACACGCGGCTGAGCGCGTGGTCGAGCAGCTCGATCGCCGGATCCGGCTGCTTGCGATCGCGCACGTAACGCGTGGAGATGCGCTGCACTTCCTGGATCGCGGAGTCGTAGGCGATCGTGCCGTGGTGGCGCGACAGGCCTTCCTGGACGGAGCGCAGCACGTCGAGCACCTGCGGCTCGCTCAGCTCGTCGACGGAGATCGGCGCCACGCGGCGCACGAGCGCACCGTCCTTGGCGATGAACTTGTTGAACTCCTCCCATGTCGTCGCGCCGATCATGCTGATGTCGCCGCGCGCGAGCGCGGGCTTGAGCTGCTGCGACGTGTCGCCCGCCCCCATGAGCATGTGCAGTTCGTCGACGAACAGCGCGACCTTCTCGCCCTTTGCGCGTTCGGCCGCGACTTCTTCGACGATCGACTTGACGAGCTTTTCCATGGCACCCTGTTCGGCGCCTGCCTTGGCCTTGAGCGACGCCGCGTCGATCGACCAGATCTTCATGTCCCGCATCGACTCGGGCACTTCGCCCCTGGCGATGCGGACGGCCAGTCCTTCGACGAGCTGGGTCTTGCCGACGCCCGGATCGCCGAGCAGGATCGGGTTCGCCTTGCGCTTGCGCTGCAGGATCGTGAGCATCTGCTCGACTTCCTGCTCGCGGCCGACGAGGTTGTCGTACTTTCCGGCGCGCGCCGCGGAGATCATGTCGACGCCGACGTCCTCCAGGGTCGGCATCTGCCCGACGCTCGGAGTCAGCTCGGATGCTCGCGTGGTGACGTCGTCGATGTGGGCGTCGGTGATCGCGTCGCTCTTGACCGGCTTGGTCTGCCCGGCAATCTCCTTGAACACCTGCTCGTCGGCGACCTCGTCGGCGCCGTCCAGACCGCGCAGCTTCTCGCGAGCGACCTGCACGGCAGCGCGCACCTCCTCGGCCTGCGTCTGCACGCCGAGCGGATTGATGTCCGCCTTGCCGGGTGCCGAGGACGTGAGGGTCGTGAAGTTGGCGTGCAGCTCGCCGATCGCGGCGCGCGTGTCGTCGAGCACCGCGAGCGACGCTTCGGCGCCGGTCGCGCCCTTGACGCCGGCCGTCGCGGCTTCGATGGCAGCGACGCCCTGCGTGGTCTGCTCGAGTGCTGCGCGCAGCGGAATGATGCCCTGGGCTCGCTTGGTCGCCTCGTCGGGTGCCGTTCGCAACACGTTGAAGAAGTCGTCCACGCTCGCGCGCGCAGCGCCGAGCGACTGGTCTGCGACCGTGAGCAGGCGCACGCTTGCTTCGATGCGTCCGGACAATGTCCCTATCCCCTGTGCGTATCCCCTGGAGCAGTCCGTACCGCCATCCCCCGACGACTGATGAAACGCTCCCTCCATCCCGGCTATCGGGATCGACGGGTCGTTCGTTGCGTCGATGTTCGTCTGGTACCGTGCACCCCGTGCAGGAACCCACGCTCGACACTCGGCTGCTGGCGCTCCGCGACTCGATCGTCGCGCCGCGCGAGGACGATGGAACCGCCGCCACGCTCGTTGCGCTCATGCCGTGCGAGCCGGCGATCGGTGAGGTCGCGGTCGTTGCGTGGGCCGATTCCGACGGTGGCGAGCTCGTCGAGCTCGTGCGGCTCGCCGATGGCGGGCGGGTCGACGATCCGGTCGCGCTGCGCGAGTCGTTGACGCTGCTGGCGATGGTCGAGACCGTCGAGGAGCTCGCGTCGTTCGACGAGCTGGCGGCGCTCGACGCGGAGCTGCGCGCGTTCGCGGGCGCGGGCGAGGACGAGGCGGGCGAGCAGCTCGTGCGTGCGCGTGCGCGCGCGCTGGAAGCGTTGGACCGTCTGCGCGCCCTGGAGCCCGGCGACGAGCCGCGGATGGCGCGCCCACAGCTGCTCGACGAGCTCGGCGGCGCGCTGCGCGAGCTCGAGAAGCGCTGGGAGCAGCTCGAACAGGCAGCGGAGCTGTGGAGCGACGCGTACCTGGACCAGCACGGGCGCGACGAGGAGTCGGTGGCGCTGGTCCAGTCGCTGTGGCGCACGATGTCCGTCGCGCGCCGCGGCCCGCTCGCAGGCAAGGTTGCGACCGCGCTGCATGAAGGTCGCGAGGCGGGCGTCGCGATGGCAGCGGCGGTTGCCGGTGCGCAGCCGGGCTGAGCCACCGGATCGCTCTAGGTGATCGTCACGGATCTTTCGTGATCTCGTGAATCACGACCGGTGCGTTTTCCGACAGACCGGTGCTGGCAACTGCGACGTCCATGGGGGGCGACCGCGCGATTGCCACACCTGGGGGAAGTACTCATGACGCCGATACCTCGTGGCCTGCTCATTGCGGGTGGACTCGGACTCGCAGCTGGCGCTGGTTTCCTGCTCTTCAAGGGCAAGGGCGACAAGAAGGCCGAAGGCGAAGCGGATCCGGCACTCAAGAATCCCGCGGCTGCAGGCGCTGGCGCGATGACCCCGACGGCGGGCACCGATCCGAACGCCCTGCCGGCGACCGGCACGACGATGGCGCCGGGAGCTGCCGCGCCGGGTGCGGCAAGCGGCGGGATGGCGGGTGGCAAGCAGGTCGGACCGTACACCGTCATTCCTGATCCGCAGTCGGGCCAGATGGTGGTGTTCGAGACGGCCACGCAGCAGCCGGTCGGCATCCTCGACGCGCAGGGCAACCTTGTGCCGCTGGAAGCAGCGGGCGGCGTTCCGCAGGGCGCGGGCCTCACCCCGACCGGCACGACGACGAGCTCGGTGCCGCAGGCGCAGGCCGGTCAGGCCGAGTTCGCCGCGATCGCTCAGGACCTGTTCGCCAATGCCGGCAACGGCGCGGTCGGCAGCGCGTCCTCGGATGCGATGGCCGGCCAGACGAACCTTGCACCGACGACGGGCCTCGACGCCGGCGCGGCACGCTCGACGCCCGCTGCGGTCAGCACGCCCACCGGCCTCGGCGCGGGCACGGGTGGCGTTCGCTCCGAGCAGGTCGGCAACTACACGATCCTCGATGACGGATCCGGCACGAAGATCGTGCTCGACACCGCCAGCCAGCAGCCCGTCGCGATGATGGATGCCGCCGGCACGATCACGCCGATCTCCGTCGACGCGGCCGGCAACGTCAGCGTCACGGGCGCACCCGTCGGCTCGGCATCCACCGGCGCTGCATCGCTGGCACCGGGTGTCGGCGCATCTGGCCCGGTCGGCATGGTCGACGCCTCCGCCGGCGCGTCGCCGTTCGCATCCGCCGGCACCGTGACGCCGCCGACGTCGGTGGCATCGCCGGTGGGAGCTGGCATCCCGGGAATGTAGCGGCCGCGGTACGTCGCGAGATCATGAATTGTCGACGGCCGCATCCTGCAGGAAGCGGCCGTAAGTGAATCTGGAGTTGCGTGCGCGAGCTATAATACCAAGCCATAGATGCCCGCGTCGAACCTGCCGACGTCCGCGCTGCCCGCATACACCAACCCAGGATAGA
>JBBQUY010000077.1:0-16790 GCA_038212015.1 Gaiellales bacterium
GCTCGTGGTCGAGCAGCCACTGCTTGCTCGCGACGCCGCCCAGGTAGCCGCCGAGTTCACCGCCCGTGCGCAGCACGCGGTGGCAGGGAATCACGATCGGAAGCGGGTTCGTCGCGCATCCCGACCCCACCGCTCGAACGGCCGTGGGTCGACCGGCGAGCGCTGCCAGCTCGGCGTAGGTGCGGGTCGCGCCGACGGGAATCGTCGGGAGCAGTTCGAGCACCTCACGTCGGAACGGGCCACGTGCCAGGCGCAGGTCGAGCGGCAGGTCGAACGTCGTTCGATGCCCCTCGAAGTACTCGTGCAGCTGGGATCGGGCAGCCGCGAGCACGGGCGTCTCCACCTCCAGCACGCGCGCCCCGATCGTGGCGGCAAGCTGCTCGAGCACGTCCGCATGGTCCTCGATGTCGAACGCCACACGCACGATCCCATCGTCGACCGCCGCCACGAGCAGCGCCCCGAGGGGCGTTCGCCGCACCGTCGTGACGGCGACGTCGACAAGGCCCGCATCGACCGCCGCCGCCGCGAAGGCCGCCACGGCGCGCTCGCTCAGTTCATCGAATCGGGTCGCGGTCATCGTCCTGCCTCCAGCTCGTCTCGTTCGACCATGCCGCGCAATGCGTTGATGCCGTCGGCGTAGCTGCGCCGGGCGGCGTCTTCGCTCGTGTCGAGCACCTGTGCCGCCTGTGCGTGCGAAAAGTCGAGGACGGCGCGCAGCACGATCGTCGCGCGCTGCATCGGGGCCAGTCCGGCGACTGCCTGCCACAGCTCGTGCGCATCGAGCGCGGCGAGCACCCGCTCGTCCTCGCCGACGACCGGCTGCTCCGGCAGGTCTTCGGTCGCCACCTCGCGGCCGCGCGATCGCAGCAGGTCGAGCGCGGTGCGGTGCGCGATCGTGAGCACCCACGAGTCCAGGCGACCGTGTACATCAGCCCGCGGCCACGCGCGAAGCGCCTTGAGGAACGTCTCCTGGAAGCAGTCCTCGGCATCCTCGGGTCCGACCATGCCCACGAGCAGCCGCAGCACCGCGCCGCGCTGCGCGGCAAAGAACGGCTGAAACGGCTGGCGTGGCTGGACGGGTGTCGGTGCCATGGCATGCATCCTGACTGTTCAACGCACGCCAACACGATTTCGTGAGGTCACCCGCACGCGCCCGTGCCGATTTCGGGCGTCGAGCAGCCCGATACGCCCACCCAGACAGCTCCGCCGCGCCCACTGCGTCCTGTTTCGTCGGCCTGAGACCGACGATCCGGGACGCAGTCGATGCGCCGGAGGTCAGCTCGGCGCGGGCAGTCATCGGCCGAACCCCTTGCCAGTCACGGATTTCCGTCGGACACTGGAGGTGCGGGCCCCACCCGCCGATAGCTCGTGCACGCGCCCATGCGCGAGTGCTTCGCACGTGCCCGAGCCGAACACCACCCCCCGAGCTTCCCACTCCACAGAACGGCCCCCCACCAGATGCAGCAGCAGGCAGTCGACCCACCGTCGCTCGACAAGTACGCGATGCTCGCGGAAGAGCTGAACGTGACGCGCATCACTGGACGCCTCGTCGGCGTGGCCGGGCAGGTGCTCGAGGCGGAGATGCCGCGCGCAGTGGTGGGCAGCCTCGTGCGCATCGAGACGAACTCCGGAAATCGCCTGCTCGCAGAAGTCGTGGGCTTCCGCGAATCGAAGGCGATCCTCGCGCCGCTCGGCGACATCAATACCGTCCCCCAGCGCGCATCGGTCGTGTCCGAGCCGACGCCGCTGTCGGTGAAGGTCGGACCCAAGATCCTCGGCCGCGTGCTCAACGGGCTCGGCGAACCGATCGACGGGCTCGGCCCGATCGAGGCGGAGGCGCTGTACCCGGTCAACAACATCCCCGCCGACCCGCTCCATCGCCAGGGCATCCACGAACCCTTCTTCACCGGCGTGCGCGCGATCGACGGCGTGCACCCGATCGGCAAGGGCCAGCGCATCGGGCTGTTCGCGGGTTCCGGCGTGGGCAAGTCGACGCTCATGTCGATGATCGTCAAGAAATCCGCCGCGGACGTCGTCGTCTGTGCGCTCGTCGGCGAACGTAACCGCGAGGTGCGCGACTTCGTCAAGGACACGATGGGCGAAGAGGGCATGGCCAAGTCGGTCGTCGTCGCCGCCACGTCGGACAACCCCGCCATGATCCGCGTGAAGGCGGCGTTCGTCGCCACCGCGATCGCCGAGTACTTTCGCGACCAGGGCCTCAACGTGGTGCTGCTGCTCGACTCGGTGACGCGTCTTGCGATGGCGCAGCGCGAGATCGGGCTGTCGGCCGGCGAGCCGCCGTCGGAGCGCGGCTACACGCCGAGCTGCTTCGCGATCATGCCGAAGGTCATGGAGCGCGCGGGTGCCGGCATCACCGGCACGATCACGGCCATGTACACCGTCCTGGTGACGGGCGACGACATGAACGAGCCGATCGCCGACACGGCGCGAGGCATCCTCGACGGGCATATGGTGCTGAGCCGCAAGCTCGCGCACAACGGCCACTATCCGGCAATCGACATCCTCCAGTCGATCTCGCGACTGCGCGGCGACATCGCCGAGCGCGACCATGTCGACTCGGCGATCGACCTGTGTCGCGCATGGTCGACGTACCTGGACGCGAAGGACCTCATCGACGTCGGCGCCTATGTGCCGGGCTCGAACCCGGACATCGACTGGGCCATCGGCATGCACAAGCCGATCGAGACGTTCCTCAAACAGCGTGGCGACGAGCCGGTCAGCTGGGAGGACACGCTCGCCAAGGTCAAGGCGCTCATGGGAGGCGGCCCGCCGCCCCCGACGATGGGATCCGTCTCGACGCCCGGTCCGGCCGTGCCCGCGCAGCCGGCAGCTCCGGCCGAGACCGAGAACGACGCCATGGACTGGAACTGGTGACGTGACCCATGGCCCGCACCTCGTTCAAATTCCGACTCGAGCGTCTCCTCGACGTTCGAATCATGCGCGAGAAGCAGGCGCAGCAGGAGCTGCAGGCGCGTCGTCAGCAGGTCGTTGCCGAAGAGCAGCGGCTCGTGCAGATGCAGGGCGAGGAAGTGCGCCTGCGCGAGGAGCAGAAGGCGCCCCTGGAGCGTGGCGGCGACCTGTACCAGTTCCAGATGCGCCGGCACTTCCTGGAGAAGGCGATCGTCGAGAACGTGCAGGGCCAGGAAGTCCAGCACGGTCGCATCCAGCAGGCCAAGGACGCGGTCGTGCAGCAGCAGGACGTCGTCAAGCAGCGCGGCATCGACGTGAAGGCGCTCGAGAAGCTCAAGGAGAAGCAGCGCGAGGAGCATCGCCTCGAGCAGCTGCGCGAGGAAGGCCTGTTCATGGACGACCTCGCCGGACAGGGCTTCCTGCGCCGACGAAATCGCGACGCGATGGTCGCGGCGGAAGAAGCAGCGGCGCGCGAGACCGCGCTCGATGCAGCGCCCGCGCCACCCACCACGGCACCGCTGCCGCCGGTCCAGGAGAAGGAAGCCGCATCGTGAACCGAAGGACGCAAACGTGAAGACACCCCGTGCAGAAGGCCCCCAGGAGCCGAGC
This sequence comes from Gaiellales bacterium, assembly GCA_038212015.1. GTDB lineage: Bacteria > Actinomycetota > Thermoleophilia > Gaiellales > SKUG01 > JAGQUL01. The sequence continues at coordinate 3,541 of JBBQUY010000077.1, forward strand.
GGCGAGCATCGCCGCAAGCCCGACGGCTCCAGGCCGCGCAAGCGCGGCGGCGAGAAGGGCCCCCTCGGATTCGGCAGCGTCATGCGTGACGTGAAGGGTCCGGGCGCGAAGGGCGACGGCTCGGCGCCTGGCGCACCCGGCGTGCTCGGAAACACGACGCTCGGCATGCCCGGGTTCGACCCAGCGCTGCTGCAGGCCGCGCAGCTGGATGCCGGCGCGCAGGCCGCGATGAAGATGGGCGCGGTCGACACCGTCGGGGAGCAGCTCGCGAAGGCGACGCACGGCGTGCAGAACGCGACCGAGGCGCTGCAGACCCAGGACCGGTCGACGACCCATCAGGCCAACGTGCAGCCGCACGTGCCCACTGCGCTCGGGCGCATGACTCCGGGCGCGCTGCTCGACACGGTGCTTGACGAGTCGCGTCGCCTCGAGATCGCCGAGGCGATGAAGGAACTGCACGTCGAGCTCGAGCCCGAGGACCTCGGGCCGGTCGTGGTTCGGCTGCGCAAAGGGCCCGACGGGGCGCTCGACATCTCGTTCCGGGCGCGCGAGGGCGACGCTGCCCGCGTGCTGGAATCGGGCAGCGAACTGCTGCGCTCGCGCCTCGCCGACGCCGGCTTCCTGAGCGTGGCGATCGACGTGTCACACGACGAGGAACTGCGCCTCACGCGCTGATCGACCCCGCGATCGGGACCCGGCCGTGGCGCGTCCCGACCGGGCCATTCAATCGTCGCAGTACTGGTGCCGGGCCTGCTGCCTCGGCAGGATTCGAGCGTTCATCCACGACGTTCGGGACCGTCCATGAAACTCGATGCAGCATTTCCACGCCCGGCCACGCTGCCGCCATTCTCGGTGACGCCGGCATTCGATCTCGACCGCGACGCGCAGGTCGCCGAACTGCCGCGGGAGATCGACGAGGGCATCATCCTCCCGATCCGCTCCTCCACGACGTGGGGCGACGGCGAGGAGTGGCCGATCGACGACTGGTACGCCAGCGATTCGGTGTACGACGACTCATACCGCATGACGCGCGACGGGTTCACGGCGGCGCTCGCGGGCGCACGCGAGCTCGTGAAGGGCACGGAGGCCGTGGCCGTGGTGCAGTCCAGCGACGGCTCCCGCTACCTCGTTCCCCTCGGCGTGTGGAACCCGGTCGACGAGAGCCAGCTCGCGTTCGAAGATGCCGGCGGAACGCCGTACGAGCGATCGTCGAACGACTACGTGAAGCTCGGTCGCAATGAAGGCCCCGCCGATGTCGAGGCCGTCGTGTTCGGGGACGAGTGGATCAACATGACCGGCCACCCGGTCACGCTACCGAAGCGCTGAGCCGCCAGCTCAGCGAAACGAACCATCGCGCATGAATCGGGCTGCGCGCCGGCCGAAGTCGGCGCGTGAGAGCGACGCGACGCGCCGAACCACGTCGCCCGAGCGGTCGACGTGCGGGATCCCCGGTCCGCGGATGATGACCCCATCCCATGCCGCGGCAACCGGGCGGCCCCGATGGTCGAACGTCATCCGTACGACGCCGCTCTGCGCGGTGAGCCTACCGATGCCGAAGTTGCGCCAGCCGGCGAAGTTGCCGGACGAGTAGACGATGTATCGGCCGCGATAGCGCTCCACCCCGCGAACGACATGCGGACCGGATCCGAACACGACGTCCGCACCCGCGTCGATCGCCGCGCGTGTCGCACCCCGAGTGTCGGTGCCGTAGTCGGCGCCGCGCGGCACATGCGCCCCGGCGGCACCCTCGAGCCCGGCGTGCATCGCGACGACCACGACGTCGGCGCGGCGGCGCGCGTCGCCGACGATCGCGCGGATCGCCGATGGCGACCGCATGTTCGTCGTGCCCGGATACGGCGACATCCCGACGATGCCGACGGTCGTGTCCTGCACGCGCACGATCCGCACGCGACCCGGCAGGCCGGCGGCGGCGATGCCGACCCCCTCGAGCGCACGCACCGTCTGGCGACGCGCGTCCGTGCCCATGTCGAGCCCGTGGTTGTTGGCGAGGCTCATCACGTCGAAGCCCGCGGCTCGCAGGTTGCGTGCGCGTTCGGGGGGCGCCTGGAAGATGAAGCACCGCGGACCACCGCTGCACCGCGCCGATCCGCCCCGCGAGAGCGTGCCCTCGTAGTTGCCGATCATCAGCTCGGGTGCGCGGAGCAGGTGGTCGACGTGGCGGAACTGGTCACGACCACCGTTGGGCGGCAGCCCGTAGTGCGATCCGATCACGATGTCGCCGGCCCAGCCGAGCTCGATCGGCGGTCGCCAGCGAATGCAGGTTGCAGCCGAGGTGACTGCAGCGACCGCGCCGGCCGGGTCGAGCAGTCGAGCACGCACGCACCAGGTCCCGGCTGCCTGCACGATCGACGAGAGCGCGACGGTCGCACCAGCCGCATCCGCGCCGAGCGTCATCGACCGCGGCGCGCGCGCTCGCAGGCGTCGCGAACCAGGCGGGCGCCACGACACCTCGAGCGTCACCCGGGCACCGGCACCGGCCGCAGGAGGCGATGCGCGCAGCTCGAGCACGCGACCACGCGGTGTGCCGATCGGGCAGGCAGCCGCGAGCCCGGCGCAGGCCGCGAACGGACCGTCGCCGTCGCGCATGCCCGACGCGAGCGTGAGTGCGGAAGGAGCTGGCGGCACCGGTGGCACCGGCTCCACGCCGAACGCTGCCCCGGCCATGCAGGTCAAGAACCCGCATGCGAGCAGCACGGCGAGCAGCGTGGCACGCGGCAGACGGGCGCTCACGTGTCCGCCGCGATGCGCAGGAAGCGGCGCTTGCCGACCTGTAGCACGACGCCGGACAACTGTGCCGGATCGAGCTCGAGCGTTGCGGTGTCGAGCGGCTCACCGTCGATGCGGACGCTGCCCTGCAGCAGCAGTCGACGCGCCTCGCTGCCGCTCGCCACGCCCATGTGTTCGACGAGCATGCCGGGCAGGAACACGCGACCGTCCTCGTTGACCGGCACCTGTGCGAACGTGATTTCGGGGATGTCGTCGGGGATCGCCTTGGCCTTGAACACCGTGTTGAAATGCTCCTCGGCGGCAACGCCGGCGTCGGCGCCGTGGAAACGCGCGACGATGCTGCGCCCGAGCATCCGCTTGGCGGCGTTGGGCGACAGGTCCCCGCTCGCGAGGCGTGCGATCGCATCCTCGCGCTCGTCGTGGCCGAGCCCGGATGCGAGCCGGAACCACTCCGGCATCGACTCGTCCGGGATGCTCATCGTCTTGCCGAACATCTCCTCTGGCGACTCGGTGACGCCGATGTAGTTGCCGAGCGACTTGCTCATCTTGTCGGTGCCGTCGGTGCCGACGAGGATCGGCATCGTGATCACCGTCTGTGCGGGCTTGCCGTACGAGGGCATCAGGTCGCGACCCATGAGCAGGTTGTAGAGCTGATCGGTGCCGCCGATCTCCACGTCCGCGTCGAGGGCGACGGAGTCGTAGCCCTGCAGGAGCGGGTACAGCAGCTCGAGCATGGTGATCGGCTCGTTGGCGGCGTAGCGCTTGGCGAAGTCGTCGCGTTCGAGCAGGCGTGCGATCGTCGATCGCGAGACGAGGCCGAACAGGTCGTCCATGCCCATCGCGGCGAGCCATTCGCCGTTGTATCGCACTTCCGTGCGCTCGGGGTCGAGGATCCGCATCGCCTGCTCGACGTACGTCTTCGCGTTCGCGTCGATTTCCTCGCCGGACACGGTCGGGCGCGACTTCGATCGCTGCGACGGGTCACCGACGCGCGCCGTGTAATCACCGATGATGAACACGGCGGTGTGGCCGTCATCCTGGAACTCGCGCAGCTTGCCGAGCACCACGCAATGTCCGAGGTGGATGTCGGAGCTGGTCGGATCGACGCCGAGCTTGATGCGCAGCGGTCGACCCTCCCGCTCGGCGGCTGCAAGCTGCGCCGCGAGACCGCCCGCAGGCAGTGCGTCGGCGGCGTTCGCCGCGAGGGTGGGAATCGGGACCGGATCGTCGCTCATGGCGACGACTGTACCCGCTAGCGGGCCACCGCGAGCCCGATTCCTTCGTCCGCACCGCCAAGCATCCGAAATTGAGTCAAGTTGAGTCCGCAATCAGTCGACGTTCCTTCTATGCATCGGCCGATGTCAATCGTGGCAATTGTCCTGCTCGCGTGCGCGAGCTGGGTCGCCGCATCCGCGACCGGGGCGAGCAGCAACGTGGTCGTCACGATGGACGTGCCGAGCGTCACGACGATCACCAACAACTGCACTGCGACGACGGCCACTCGATTCGGCTCCGTGCTCCCCGGCACCGAGGCGACGACGGCCACTGGGGCCGGGGCATGCGCGGTCACGTTCGGCTCATCCAACGACACGGCCGCGCTGCGGCTCGCGATGCGTGACGGCGCAGCCAACGCCATGACGTCCTCGAGTGGCTCGTGGACCACCGATCGTCCCGGCGGCACGGCAATGCGTGCGGTCGCCCGCAACGGCGCCGTGATCGTCGGTACCGGCCAATTCGGGCTCATCATGCGTTCGGTGAACGGCGGTTCGAGCTTCACCGAGCAGTGGGGCGTGGGGTCCGGCGACTACATCTTCGACGTCGAACACCTGCCCGGATCCACGAACACCTGGCTCGCCGGAGCCGGAAACGGGCATCTGTATTACTCCACCAACGTGCAGTCATCGGCACCCGCGAACCCGACGTGGACCGATCTTCGACCCCAGTTGACCGCCGCCGGCTGGCCTGGCACCACGCACATCATGGGCGTGACGATGGTCGACGCGAACACGTGGTGGGTCGCTGGCTGGGGTGGGTGGGTGGCCAAGACCACCAACTCCGGCGTCAACTGGACCGCGTATCAGGTTCCCGGTGTCACCGCTGCCTATGACATCCACGCCATCGACCTCAACAACGCGTACATCGCGGCGTCCGAATCCACGCTGTTCACCACGGCGCTCGGCGGGGACAATGCCGGCGAGTGGACCGCCCGTGTGCACCCCTGCGGATGCTGGTTCGAGGCACTCGCCGTCGGCGATGCGACGCACGTGTACGTCGGATCCGATGCGGGAGTCATCGCGCGCTGGGACGGTGCCAGCTTCATCACCACCACCGAGGTTCCTGATCGCCAGTTCGAGCCGAACTCACTGGCCGTCGCGGACTCGGATCCCAACGCCGTGTTCGTGGGGACGGCCTTCGGCGGCATGTTGCGCTCGACCGATGGCGCGGCGAACTTCGCGCGGTACTGGACCCCCTCGCTCGGCGTGGTCGACGGCGTCACGGCTGCGACGCCGACCGATGCAATCGCCGTGGGCGCCAACCAGACCATCAGCCAGACCGCTGACGGCACCACCTGGACGAAGATCTACCAGGACGTCTCCAAGCAGTCGCTCGCCGGCGTCGCCGCCGACCCGATCGACGGGCGGCGCGCGATTGCAGTCGGCACGGAGGGCACGCTTCTGCGGACGACGAATGCAGGCACGACGTGGAGCGTCGTCGCGAGCGGTACGTCGTCCCACCTGCTCGCGGTCTCGTGGCTCGACTCGAATCGCGTGGTCGCGGTCGGACGCGGCGGCGCGGTGGTGCGATCCTCGGACGGCGGTGCGACATGGAGTGTCGGCACGAGCGGCACGAGCGCGGATCTCACCGCGGTCGCTGGCGCCGGCTCCTACGCGTGGGCGGTGGGGCCGGGCGGGACGATCCTGCGCTCCACGACTGCCGGGGCGACGTGGGCGGCACAGGCGAGCGGGACGACGAATTCGCTCGAGGGCGTCGTCGCATTCGACGAGCAGCGGGTGTGGGCCGTCGGCATGGGCGGCACGGTGCTGCGATCAACCAACGGGGGTGCCACCTGGCTGACCGGCGCGGGCCTGCCGGGCTGGGCGGCACCAAGCGATGTGGCGTTCGTCGACGCGACCACGGTCGTACTGTCCACGCGCTTCACCGGCACCTTTCGGTCGACGGACGCCGGAGCAAACTGGACGCTCGTGCCCACTGGCGACCTGGGATGGGAGATCGATGCCGAGGGCTCGCTCGTCACGACCCTCGACAAGTGGGGCTCGCTCAAGGTGTCGACGGACGGGGGAGCGACGTTCGGCGCGCAGTCGTATCCGTTCGGGTCGACCGACATCATGGCAACGATCGGGCTCGACGTCGTCGACGAGCACACGTTCTACCTGGCTGATGACCTGGGGTATGTACTCAGCCAGGACGAGGCATCGGGCGCCGCCGCGCAGATCGCCGATTACTCCGGCGGTTCCAGCTTCGCAAGCGCCGACACGACCGGCGCATTCGGCGTGTGCCTGCAGTCACTCGCCTCCGCGGCACCCGCAGGCACCTGGATCGCCGACGGCGGCACGTGCACGGCAGTGGATTCGGATCCGTGGAAAGCAGTACCCACCGCGCCCCAGACGGTGGCCACCGCCGCAGCCGGCGTGAATGGAACCGCCACCTTCGTGTGGGGCATCGGCCCGCGGCTTGACCAGCCGCCGGGCACATACAGCGCCGCGGTGGTATTCGAGACGATCGCGCCCGCCGCCTGATCCGAGCAAACAAGGTATTGCGCAAAATCCGGATCGGTCGTACGTTGGTTGTGGACACCCCTGCGCCCCCGCCCAGGAGATCCACGACAGACCCCCACTGCATGACCCCGTTTCCTCCCCACAAGACGCTGATGCTGCTCCACCGGATGGTGGACGTCGCCCTCACCCCGCTGCTCGAGCCGATGGCGCTTGAGCATGCGACCGAGGGCTACGTGACCGTGACGCGAGCCGACCTGGATGCCCTCGTGGGCGTGCACGGCGATCCACAGGCGGTCCTTGCGGGCTTCGGCGTCCGCGCAGCCGGCAGCGGCGTGATGATCGCCGAACCGTCGCTCTCGAGCGCGGTCCTGAGCCGAATCTGGCGCTCCGATCGCAACGAGGGCGCCCCGCTCACGCAGGTCGAAGGCGAGATCCTGCGCCAGTTCCTGGCACGCGTTGTCGGCGCCTGGGCACAGGCGTGGGCGGATGAGGGCGTCAAGACGCTTCCCGAATTCACGATGGCCGGCGCGCTCAGCATGCTGCAGCCGCAGCTGGCCGACTGCCGCTGGCACATCGCACGCACCGTCGTGCGCGAGCGCGGCAACGACCAGCCGCTCGGCGTGCTGCTGTTCTGCTATCCGGACGTGCTGCTGCCGCAGCTCGCCGACGAGGCCCGCGCAACGATGTGGCGCTCCCGAATCGAGCGAGGCTTGAGCGAGGCCGAGCGCATGCGCCTGACCGAGCGACTGGGCGGCCCGCTCCGCAACGTGGCAATCACCGCGCCGGTGCGAATCCATCAGCACATGACGCTGGGAATGCTCAACGCGCTCGAGCGCGGCGATGTCGTGGCATTCGACGAAGATGGCGGCGGCGACATCGCCTTCGAGATCCTCGGCCGCGACGTGACCGGACGACTAGCAGCACACGGCGAACGCGTGGCGCTGGCACTCACTGGACCTGGCGAGGACCAGCAGCACGCCGGCTACGACCAGCCGCCAGATGCGATGCAGATACAGGAACAGGCGCCCGACTTCAGCGGCGTCTACGGCAGCGAACCATTGGTTGACGACGGCCTCGGCATGGCCATCTGACGCGACACCGACACGATTTCGACCCCCACCGACACACCCCCTGAGAGGCACCTTCGATGACCGACTGGCTGATGAACGACGATGACGGCGGCGGCTACCTGGGCCTGGACGAGCCGGCGATGCCGGACGCCGCGCCCGCCCCACCGACGGCACCGACCGCCACCGCGACCGCACCCGATACCGGCGATTGGCTGGGCGGCGATTCCGGTGGCGGCCAGGACGACTGGCTCGGCGGCGCAGCGCCCCAGACCGGCCAGAGCGGCGGATCGGCACGCGTCACGGACAGCCAGGGCGACTGGATGGCCAGCGAACCCACGGTTTCGCCCGGCATCGCGCCCCAGCAGCAGCAGCAGTACGCGAGCGACCCCTACGCAGCGCAGCAGCAGGCAGTTCCCGCTCCGATGGCGATGTCGCACCACGGCGAAATGAGCGTCATGGCACCACAGCTGCCGCAGGTGCAGCCCATGCGGCGCGCCGGTGGACAGGTCGGCGGGGCAGGCGAATTGAGCAATCTGGTGCTCGACGTCGAGGTCCAGGTCGAAGTCGGACTCGGGAATGCGGCCCTGACTGTCGAAGAGTTCCTCGAGATGGGTCGTGGCTCGGTCGTCGAGCTCGACACGCCCATCGACGCACCCATCGAGCTGAAGGTTCGAGGCAAGCTGATCGCTCGCGGCCAGCTCGTGTCGATCAACGGCAGCTACGGCATGCGCATCGTCGAGATGCTCAACCAGGAGTAACGAGGACACCATGGCAGGAGACGCACTCATCGCAACGCTCGCACTGGGCGGACTGTGCGTGCTCATGTGGTGGCTCGCACGCCTGGCGCGCAAGCGGATGGGCATCGGAGCCGGCACGGTTTCGGGCGACGGGCTTCGCGTCGTCGGCAAGCGTCCGATCGACCAGAAGCACTCGCTCTACGTGGTGGAGATCGCCGGCGGTCGCCACATCCTCATCGGCACGAGCATGGACGGCGGCATCTCCAAGCTCGACGACATCTCACCCGAAGAATTCCAGGCGATGACGAAGGACGACACGCGCGTTCCGTCGCTCAAGGTCGCATCGACCGGCAACGACGATTCCGACGAGCCGCACGATGCGTCCGACGAGCCGCGCTTCGCGACCGTCGGCGAGAGCTTCAACGCGCTGCTGTCGAAGGCTCGCGATGCACGTGGGTCTCGCCGCGCGAGCGGCGACGAATAGCCCGCGACCGTCGTTCTGAACGACCGCCCGCGCATGTAGGTGGTCGCGCTGACTGCGATCCGATCGCAGCGATCACGACCACACACGTGTAACTCCGGTGGGTGGCTGGCCACGCTGCGATCCGATCGCAGCGATCACGACCACACACCCTGGAACGGCGTGGACACCGGGACCCCGTCGCGGCCCGACGCGGAACCGACGAGATCCCGACGCTGATTCGTCGCTGTGTCCGAGCGCCCCGGACATTGCACAATTTCCTGTTTACAAGGCTCCGGTTCCGTCGTACGTTGGATCCAGAAGGTCACGCGGTTCGCCTGCCCCCACGGCTCTCCCCCACAGAGCTTGGCGCTCCGCACCAGACCTCCCCAGCGATTCCCCCAGGAGCCTTGATGACCTCGGTCGCCCCCACGGCACGAGCACTGCGATCCCTGCGCCGCCCCGCGCGTGAGATCACCGATGCCCAGCGCGCCAAGATGCGAAAGCGCATGCGCGGCACGATCGTGCTGTTCTTCACGTCGCTCGCCTTCCTCATCCTGTTCCCGGTCGCCGCCTGGTCGGCCGACGACCAGCAGGTCGATTCACTCATCCAGCTCGCGCTGTACCTCGGCGGCCTCTCGCTGCTGCCGTTCGCGATCATGACCTTGACGAGCTTCCTGCGCATCGTCGTCGTGCTGAGCTTCCTGCGCTCCGGTCTCGGCGCCCAGAACGTCCCGCCGAACATCGTCATCATCGCCCTCGCGCTGTTCCTCTCGATGTTCGTCATGGGCCCGACGATCGACGACATCAACGAGAACGCGCTCCAGCCCTACCAGGCCGACAAGATCAGCTTCGAGGAGGCCGTCAACGAGGCCAAGACGCCGCTGAAGAGCTTCATGGTCAAGCAGATCTCGGGCTCGAACTCACGCAAGGAGATCAAGACCTTCTACACGCTGGCTCGCGACCAGAAGCCCGTGCCGTGCAAGACGTCCGACATCGACGTCAAGACCGGCGAGACGAAGGCCTGCCTGGTCACGCCCGAGCAGTTCGACCAGCTCGGCGACAAGGCACCCAACGCGCTGCCCCTGCGCGTGATCATCCCCGCCTTCATCATCTCGGAGCTCAAGAAGGCCTTCATCATGGGCTTCGCGGTACTGCTTCCGTTCCTGGTGATCGACATGGTCATCTCGAACATCCTGCTCTCGCTCGGCATGTTCATGCTGCCGCCGGTCGTCATCTCGCTCCCCTTCAAGATCCTGCTGTTCGTATTGGCCGGTGGCTGGACCATGGTGGTCAAGTTCATCGTCATGGGCTTCAACTACTAGGAACTGACTGACCATGGAAGCCGTACTCACCGAACTCGCCGCCACCGCCCTCATGAAGGTGCTGATCTGGAGCGCGCCCGCCGTGCTCGCCGGCCTGCTCGTCGGCTTCATGATCTCGCTCTTCCAGGCAGTCACGCAGATCCAGGAGCAGACGCTCACCTTCGTGCCGAAGATCATCGCCGTGTTCGTCGTGCTGCTCGTCACCGGCGGCTGGCTGATCGGCGAGATCCAGCTGTTCACGCAGGAGACCTACGACGCGGTCAACGACGTCGTTCGCAACTAACGCTTCCCGTGTCGCTCCTCGCCAACATCCCCACGATCGACCCGGCCGAGGCCGCCCGCACGTTCGGCGACCTCATCGGCACGGACGACCCGCAGATCTTCCTGCTGGTCGGCGCGGCGGTGCTGGCTCGAATCCTCGGCTTCATGATCGTCGCCCCGTTCTTCGGTGGCATGAACATCCCGATGACCGCGCGAGTGGGCTTCTCGGTCATCCTCACCGCGGTCGTCACGCCGTACGCGATGGGGACGGTCGGCCCGGTCATGCACGAAGAGCTGAAGGGCGGCGGCGCGTTCGACCTGCTGCTGCTGCTCGTCAACCAGATCTTCATCGGGCTGTTCCTGGGCTTCTGCGCCAGCTTCATCTTCTACGCGATCGAGAGCGCGGGCCGCATCATCGACACGCAGCGCGGCTCGAACATGTCCGACATCATCGCGCCGCAGACCGGCGAGCGAACGTCGCCGACCGGCCAGTTCCTCATGCAGATCGCGCTCATGATCCTGCTCGTGAGCGGCATGCACATGCAGATGCTCGAAGGCTTTCTCGGCACGTTCGAGGTGTTCCCGCCGAAGCTCGGCCTCGAGTGGCTCGGCGACCCGCTCGCCAACAGTGCCGAGCATCCCGAGCTGCAGGGAGTGATCGCGGCGTTCGCCGAGATGAGCGGCGCATCGCTGCTGCTGACGCTGCAGATCGCGGCGCCGGCGATGATCGTGCTGATGCTCACCGACGTGCTCCTGGGCATCATCAACCGCGGTGCGCCGCAGGTGAACGTGTTCGCGCTCAGCCAGGTGATCAAGGGCCCGATCGGCATCGCGGCCCTCATGATCGCGCTGCTGCCGACATGGAACTACGTGCGCGACCATGCGCTGCCGCGCATCACGACGGGCGAGCACTCGATCACCGCGATCGCCGAGAAGATGCAGGCGAGCGACGTCGAGGCCAAGCGCCTTGAGCGTGAGGAAGCCTCCGAGACGGCCGGGGAGGTGAGCTGAGTGGCCGGCGGTGAGGACAAGCATTCAAAGAAGCATCCAGCTTCAGCGAAGAAGAAGAAGGACCTCAAGAAGAAGGGTACGGTCCCGAAGTCGCAGGACATGCCGATGGCGTTCGGCCTGATCGCTGCATTCGGTGCGATGCTCGCGATGAAGAACATGTTCATCGAGCGTTTCCGCGCGATGATGCAGGGCGACGAGAGCTACTTCGCGGCCATCAAGGACGTCGGCACGCCCGAGGGCATCGACGTCACTGCCCTGACGATTCGGGTGCTCGTCGACGTGGCGATGATCTCCGGCCCGATCCTGTTCTCGGTGCTCGTGATGGCGGTCGTCATCAACATCGCCCAGACCGGCCTCATCATCACCGGCGAGCAGCTCAAGCCGAACCTCAACAAGATCCATCCGAAGAACAAGATCAAGCAGTGGTTCAGCATCAAGAGCGCGCAGGAGCTCATGAAGTCGCTCGGCAAGATCCTGATCGCATCGTTCCTGGGCTACCTCGTGCTCAAGGGATCGATGCCGGCGATCTCCGAGGCCGTGGCGATCGACCAGGTCACCGGGTGCGCCGAAACCGAGTGCGCGGCGGCCCTGATGATGCTCGGCGCAGGCGTCATCAAGAAGCTCTTCATCTACATCATCATCCTGTACGTCACGATCGCGATCATCGACTACGGCTTCCAGAAGAAGAACTTCGAGAAAGAACACAAGATGTCCGACAAGGAAGTCAAGGACGAGTACAAGAACTCCGAGGGCGACCCGTACCAGAAGGGCAAGCGCAAGCAGATGGCGCAGCAGATCGCCATGCAGACCGCGCAGGAGCACGTGCCGCAGTCGGACGTGGTCGTCATCAATCCGACCGAGCTGGCGATCGCGCTCAAGTACGACCCGGACGTGTCCCCGGTGCCGTGGGTCGTCGCCAAGGGCGAGGTGCACGACGCGGACGAGATTCGCGCGAGCGCACGTGGTGCGGGCGTGCCGGTCGTGCGAAACAAGCCGCTCGCACGGGCCCTGTACGAGCTGTGCGAGATCGGCGACATCGTGCCCGAGGAGCTGTACCGGCCCGTGGCGGAGATCCTGGCGTACGTGTTCCAGCTCAAGGAGCAGGTGCGTGCCGACGCCAACCAGGCTGCGCAGGCAAGCCACGCGGCGCTGCATGCGAACGATGCGGCGGCAGCTGCTTCGCGCCTGGAAGCCGACGCCGAGGGCGTCCACGACCTGGCGGAGATCGCCGTTCCGGTCGACCCCGTGAATCCTGCAGCGAGCGCGGCATCAGCCAGCTTGGCCGCAGGACAGCCCGTCAGTGCGACCGCTGCTGGGGCAGCCGTCGCGCCGGGCATGAACACCGGTGCCGCTCCTGGCACCACCATCGCTCCGGGCAGCAACCAGGCGTGGGGCCTGGCAGCAGCCGATCACGAGCGACCGCAGCCTCGCACGGCGAGCGGGACCAACGTCGGCACGTGGGGTGCCGCCGGTCCCGCCGCCGGGCAGGCGGCGAACCCTGCGGGGACGATGTCCGCAGGCGCGAGCGCGCACGCCCACGCGGGCGGCGACGACGATCGCTTCAGCTGGACGTGATCCGCCTCGCCACCCCAACTTGATCGACGTAGATCGCACCACGTGGCACCTACGTCGATGAACTTCGGGGGCGCGAGGCGCGAGGCGCGAGACGCGGGCGCGGGCGCGAGGCGGGGGCGGGGGAAGAAACTCGCGGCCCGCTTCGAGGGACGAGTTCGAAGCGGGCCGCTGGAGTTCTTTGCGGCAGCTGGTGGGACAGTCGGGACAGACATCCAGCCGCGATGCGAGGTATGTGGACGGCGACCTGGTGGCGTGAGCGGGACGAGTGCTCGGATCGGGACGAGATCCATGTGCCGGTCGCTGTGGGAAGCTCCTCGCTGCCTCCC
>JBBQUY010000078.1:0-16630 GCA_038212015.1 Gaiellales bacterium
TCGATGATCGCCATGCAGATCATCGTGACGACCGGCGTGACCGCCGAAAGCAGCGTGTTCGGCAAGGCCGCGATCATCGTGGTGGCAATGCTTGCGTGCATGGTGATCTGCGCGACGATGAACGTCCTCATCGAACGGATCGCATACAAGCCCCTTCGTAATGCGCCACCGCTGGCGCCACTCATCACGGCGATCGGGATGAGCTTCATCCTTGCCAACCTCGCCCAGAAGATCTGGGGTCCGAGCCAGGTGAGCGTGCCCGACCTGCTCGGCAACGCGACGCTGTTCGGCAACGTGCGCCTCAAGGACATGTTCGTGATCCTGCTGACGATCCCGCTGCTGTACGGCCTCAACTGGTTCGTGTCGACGACCAAGCAGGGCAAGGCGATGCGCGCCACGGCTCAGGACAAGGGCGCCGCGGCGATCATGGGCATCGACGTGAACCGGACGATCTCGCTGACATTCCTGCTCGGCGGGCTGCTCGCGGGCGCAGGCGGCGTCATGTACGCGCTCGTGAACACCACGACCGTCTGGAACTCCGGCTTCAAGAACGGACTGTTCGCATTCACGGCAGCCGTGCTCGGCGGCATCGGCAACCTCACCGGAGCGGTGGTCGGCGCGATCATGCTCGGGCTGATCGCCGCGTACTCGTCGCTCTACATCGGCGACCGCTGGGTCGACGTCGTGATCTTCTCGATCCTCGTCATCGTGCTCGTGTTCCGGCCGACCGGCCTGCTCGGCGAGAACTCGGTGGCGCGCGCCTGACCTCGACGGCCTGACTCATCCCCCTGTCGCGCCCGAGCAACCCGGCGTACCGTGCTCATGGCACCCCTTGCCGACCCCACCATCCGATCACGCCGTGCCGGGACGCACGGCTGGCGCACGAGGGCATCGGTGACGGCTCGCCACAGGACCGCATGCTCGCCGCAGGCTGAAACTGGGCCTGGGGCGAGAACGCGGCGGTCGGACAGACCACGCCGGAGCAGGTCGTGCGCGAGTGGATGGCGAGCCCGGGTCATCGAGCCAACATCCTCAACGGCGACTTCCGCTTCCTGTCAGTCGGCTACAACACCGCCGTCGATGGTCGACCGTACTGGACCCAGTCGTTCGGGGCCGGTGCGTAGGCCGCCACGTCACGGCAGGTACGCGAGCGGATCGCGCGGCACGCCGTCCACGTGCACCTCGAAGTGCAGATGCGGGCTCGTGGAGCTGCCGGTGTCGCCGCTGAAGCCGATCACCTGACCGCGCGCGACGCGTTGGCCAGTACGAACGCGCGAACTCGACAGGTGTGCAGATCGCGTCGTGAACGGACCGTGGTCGATCACCACGGAGTTGCCGTAGCCGCCGTCCCAGTCCGCACTCACCACGCGCCCTGGACCTGCTGCACGAATCGGAGTGCCGTTCGGCACGGGCATGTCGACACCCGCGTGCAGACGCCCCCAGCGCTGTCCGAATCCAGATGTGATCGCGGCGCGCAGCGGCCACGAGAGCTGCTCCGAGGCGGGCGGCAGCACGTTCAGCGACACGGTGCGGCGCGAGCGGTTGCCTGCCTCGTCTCGGACCGCGAGGCGCATCGACACGCGGGCACGACCGCTCGCGTCGAAGGCGCTCGACATCGCGCCCCGCCTGCGTACGGGCATGCGCAGGGTTGAGCGGCCCGCGCCGCGTTCGGCGACGCGTCGGCTCGTTCCGAGCACGCTGCGCGAGGCGACGCGCATGGTCGAGCGTTCGGAGGTGACGATCGGGATGGCGATGCTGCGAGCCGCCCGCGAGGCGACGCGCACGTTCGTGCGTGCTAGGCGAACGACCGGAGCGCGGCGGTCGACGCGCACGATGTGGGAGATGAGCACGGCATCCTCGGTGCCGGGCGGCGCGGCATCCATCGCGACGGCTGCGTCAGGGAGCGCCGGGGCGACGACGATGCGGTACGCGCCGTCGCCGACCGTCCGCCCCGAATCGTCGATGCCCGTCCAGGCGACGCTGGCGCGATCCTCCGACGGCGCGAACTGGCCGAGCATGCGCACCGTGTCACCAGACGCATCCACCACGCGCGCCGACGCGGCGGTGCTTGATGACGGCAACGTGAAGGACACGACGAGCCGGTCGCCGGAGCCGTCGCCGTCGGGCGAGATCGCCCGGCGGCTCAGGTTGAGGTGGCGCACGTCTGGTGCTGGTGCTGCCGTCGGGATCTCGGCTGCGGTCGCAGGCTGAGCCGCGGCATCACCGAACACCTCGGCGTTGGCGGCGTGGGCAGGGGTCGTGACGAGGGCGGCCGCAAGCGCGGCGACTGCCGGCATCGTCACTCCGGGGAGGGAGGTGAGTGATCGCATACCCCGGCATGCTCGACGGCCTGTCAACTATGTCCAGACCGAATCCGAACGATCAGGACGCCGTCCGATCGCGAATTCCTCGCGATCGGCGCGCGGGCGTGGATTCGCCAGAAGACATCAGAAAACGAATCGCAGGATGCCTTCGAATCGACAGCGGGGACGTCGCTCGCTCGCGCCATGTTGGAACCGGTGCGCCTCTCAAGCCCGATAGATCGGTGGACGGAATTTCACGGGACGGGGAGGACGAGTGGCTGCAGCGGCGAGTACATCGCCACACGTGCCCGCACTGGCGGGACCTGCGCCTGCGTCCGCGCCGAGGCCCGTGCCGAGCGTCCGCGACCTGCTGGGTCGCTGGACGCCACTGCTCATCCTCGTGCTCGCACTCGCTTTCCCGATGATCGAGCAGGCGCTCGGCCTCGGGATGATGAATCCGATGCTGCGCATCCTCACGAGCGTGATGCTCGCGCTCGGGCTCAACATCGTCGTCGGATTCGCAGGCCTGCTCGACCTCGGCTACGTGGCGTTCTGGGCAATCGGGGCGTACTGCGTGGCATGGCTCGCATCCGGCCACTTCACCGAGGTGACCGTGCACCTGGGCTCGGGACTCATGGACACGATCCCCGGCATCCACCTGTCGATCTGGCTCATCTTTCCGATCGCCGCAGTCGTCACCGCGATCTTCGGAGTCATCATCGGCGCGCCGACGCTGCGCCTGCGTGGCGACTACCTCGCGATCGTGACGCTCGGCTTCGGCGAGATCATCCCGAACCTGTTCAGGAACGGTGACGACATCGGCGGCAGGAACTGGACCAACGGCACCGCCGGCATCAGCGGCCTGGACGCCCCCAACATGGGTGGCGCGTCCGTCGACCAGACGCTCGGCATGGGCTGGGGCACGTGGGGGCCGCTCAACCTGTGGCCGTGGTATTACCTCGCGCTCGCGCTGTGCCTCGTCTGCTACTACGTTTCCGTCACGATGCAGTGGTCCAAGCTCGGCCGCGCCTGGATGGCGATCCGCGAGGACGAGACCGCCGCCTCGGCGATGGGTATCCACTGCGTCAACGCCAAGCTCTGGGCCTACGGCATCGGCGCGGCGCTCGGCGGCATGGCCGGCGTGTTCCATGGCGCACGGATCGGATCGGTGTTCCCGAGCTCGTTCATGTTCTACATCTCGATCAGCGTGCTGTGCATGGTCATCATCGGCGGGATGGGCAACGTGTGGGGTGCGATCGCCGGCGCGTTCGTGATCGAGGGCCTCAACTTCTGGCTGCTGCCGAGCCTCACCGCCTGGGGCCAGGCCGTCGGCCTCGACATCGACTTCTCGAGCTGGAACATGCTCATCTTCGGCGTGCTGCTCGTGACGATGATGCTCTACCGACCGCAGGGCTTCATCCCGTCCAAGTCGCGCAAGCTGCATTTCGAGGACGGTGACGATGGGGGCGGCTCCCCGCCACCCGACGGCTACCCGGCCGGCATGCACGGGCCCGACGGTGATGCGGCCCACGGAATGCATCTGCCGCTCGAGGCCGGCCACGAGGCGCATGCGACGGCCGCCCAAGCCGGGCTCGCGCCGACGCACGAGCCGACGACGCTCGCGCCGCCCGCCCACCCGCATCCAGCACACCCGCGTCCCGGGATCGCTGCGAGCCGCGTGCACCAGGACGTGCCGCAGCCCGCGCAGCCGCAGCCGCAGCCGACGCGCCGATTCAACTCTCGCTTCACGCCGGGCTCGAACCCGTTCGACCGGCCGCTCGCGCCGCGGCGCGACATCGATCCCGAGGGAGCGCCCGCATGACTCAGATGTCGATGTCCGACTTCGGAACCGAACGCCACCCGCGCGACCACGAGCTGCTCTCGGCACGCGCGCTGACCATGCGCTTCGGTGGACTGACCGCCGTCGACGCGGTCGACTTCTCGATTCCGGCCGGGCGCGTCGTGTCGCTCATCGGGCCGAACGGTGCGGGCAAGACGACGTTCTTCAACATGCTCACCGGGCTGTACCACCCGACTGAGGGCGAGCTGACGTTCATGGGCACCGACACCTTCGGGCGCCCGCCGCACAAGATCGCGCAGCTCGGCATGAGCCGCACCTTCCAGAACATCCGCCTGTTCAAGGAGATGACGTGCGTCGACAACGTGCTCGTCGGCATGCACACCAAGCTTCAGGGCGGGATGCTCTCGACGCTCCTGCGCCTGCCGTCGCAGCGCCGCGAAGAGCGTGAGGGCATCGAGCTCGCGCGTGAGCTCATGCGTTTCGTCGGGATCCACTCGCGCCACGCCGAGCTCGCGGGCAACCTGCCATATGGCGACCAGCGCCGCCTGGAGATCGCCCGCGCGCTCGCCTCGCGCCCGAGCGTCGTGCTGCTCGACGAACCCGCCGCCGGCATGAACCCGCAGGAGACCGCCGCGCTCGAGGGACTCATGCATCGCATCCGCGACGAGCTCGGCTGCACCGTGCTGCTCATCGAGCACGAGATGAAGCTCGTCATGTCAGTCAGCGAACGCGTCACCGTCCTGAACTTCGGCAAGAAGATCGCCGAGGGCACGCCCGACGAGGTCCGCAACGACCCCGCGGTCATCGAGGCATACCTCGGTTCGAGCGACGGTGCGGTCGTCGCCGACAAGTACGGCGATGCAGCCACCGCCTGACGACCGGCTTTTCACCCCGGTGGCACGTGTTGGACCGCAGGCTCGCCGGTTCAGGCGTCCGGCACGACCTGGAAGCCCGCCCGCACGAAGTGGTCGTCGAACGCGAATGCCGTCGTGACATGCAGCTCACGCATGGTCTCGAACGCGAAGCAGTCGACGAGGGAGGGTCGTCGTCGGCCACTCCCGATGCGGTATGACGCGAGCGCTCGTTCGTACGTGAGCTCGCTCCCGACGAACACGGCGATGGTGGGCAGCAGTTCGTCGACGAACATGCGGGATGCGTCAATTCCGAGACGGCGATCGAGCAGGCCCGTGGCCTCCGCGATGACCGCTGCATGAGTGACGAGGCGACCGTCGCAGTGCTGGTCAAGCCAGCGCGAAGCGGCCGCGTGATTCGAGTCCGTGCTGTCGAGTGCCGCATAGATCGCCGACGTGTCGATCAGCCAACCGCTCATTGCGGATCGTACGCGTCGGCGATGTAGTCGTCATGGTTGACGGCGATGTCGGTCAGGCCCGAACTGAAGGTGTGCGCGCGCATCCGCGCCAGCGCCTCGCGCCGCGACGGAACCGCAGGCGGTGCCGCCTCGTATCGTTCTCGCACGATCGACGAGATGGAAACGCCCCGCGCCCGTGCTTCGGCCCGCAGGCGCGCCGCCTGCTCCTCCGTGAACTGGATCTGCATGCGTACCATCATGCCATCACTGTAGCGCATCATGATGGCATGCGCGCACGCGCGCAGGTAGATTGCAGCCGATGGCCGCCGACCCCTCCAGCTCCGGAACCGCCCCGATGCTCCGTCTCGACGGGATCGAGGCATGGTACGGCTCGATCCAGGCGCTCAAGGGCATCTCGCTCGAGGTCTACGAGGGCGAGATCGTGTCGCTCATCGGCTCCAACGGTGCCGGCAAGACCACCACGATGAAGACCATCCACGGGCTCATGAAGCCCAAGGCCGGATCGCTGGAGTTCCTGGGACGCGACGCCACGAAGCTCAAGACCGAGGACCTCGTGAAGATGGGCATGGCCCAGTCCCCGGAGGGGCGGCGTGTGTTCCCGCGCATGAGCGTGCGCGAGAACCTCGAGATGGGCGCGTTCCAGCGCGACGACAAGTCGGAGGTCGAGTCCGACATCGAGAACGTCTACGAGATGTTCCCGCGCCTGCGCGAGCGCATGGACCAGAAGGCGGGCCTCATGTCCGGCGGCGAGCAGCAGATGCTCGCGATGGGCCGCGCGCTCATGGCACGCCCGCGCCTGCTGCTGCTCGACGAGCCGAGCATGGGGCTCGCGCCACTCGTGATCCAGCAGATCTTCGACATCATCGTGGAGATCAACCGGACGGGCACGACGGTGCTGCTCGTGGAGCAGAACGCCAACGTCGCCCTGGCGATCAGCCACCGCGCATACGTGCTCGAGACCGGTACCGTCGTGCTGAGCGGCACCGGACAGGAACTGCTCGCCAGCGACGAAGTGCGCAAGGCATACCTCGGCGACTGACGCCGACCGCTCCGGTAGCCTCGTGCCGTGAGTTCTTCGAACGACATTCGTGAGCGCGCGCGCGACTGGGTCACAGCCGGCATCATCGACGCCGCTCAGGCCGACCGCATCGGTGCGTATGAGGAGTCGCGCGAGGTGGCGACGCCCGGCATCTCGCCCGCCGCAACAACCTCGTCGCGCGCGGGCATGCAGGCGCTGTTCGGCGTGCTCGGCGGGCTGCTCGTCGGCCTCGGCATCCTGCTCACCGTCGCCACCAACTGGGCCGACATCGCCGATCCGCTCAAGGTCGCGATCCTCGTCGCCAGCATGCTCGTCGCGTACGTCGTGGCGCTCGTCGCCGACGCGCGCACCGCGCCCGCCTGGGCCGGGTCGGTTGCCTACCTCGTCGGGATCGGGCTGTTCGCCGCCGGCATCGTGATCGTCGGCACCGTCTACAACGTCCAGACCCACGAGCCGTTCGGTGCGCTGCTCGTCGCGCTCGCGGCGACCACGATCGCGCTGCTGTCCGAGCGGATGACCGTCGGATGGGTGGCAGCCGCCGCGTGGCTCGTGTGGCTCGGAGCCGAACTCGGCACGGCGCTCGACGACCTCGCCGAGGAGCGAATGGCTCCAGCCCTCCTCAGCTCGATCGTCCTGCTCGGCATCGCCGCCTTCGCGATCAGCCTCGCGCTCGAGGGCATCGCCCGGCGCGTCGGCGAACCCGGAACGAGCGGCTGGCGCGTGCTGCTCGCCCGCACCGACGTCGTCACCGTGCCACTGCGCAGCATCTCGCTGCTGGGGCTGCTCTTCGTGCTCACCCAGGCCGGCTTCGCGTGGCACTGGGAGTTCGATCTCGGAGCCGCCGCTCCGCAGCTCGAACAGTGGCTCGCGTTTGCAGGCGCGATCCTCGCCATCGTCATGCTCGCTCGTCTCGCGCAGATTGACCATCGCGGCGCGCTCGTGGCGTCGCTCGTGGTCGCTGCCGTCCTCACGCTCGCGGTCGCGGTGGTGCACGAGCAGCTCATCGCAGCGATCGGCGCGAGCGGGCTCGTTGGACTGGGCGGCATCGGTCTCGTGCTGCTCGGCATGGTCGCATCGCGCCAGGACCTGTTCGTGTGGGGCATCGCCTGGCTCGCAGCGCTCGTGATCAGCCGCTACCTGGACTTCGTCTTCTCGGTCGAGCTCGGTGGCATCGGCTTCATCGGTGCCGGAATGCTGCTGCTCGCGCTCGCCTGGCTCGTCGGCCGGTCCCGGAGACTGTGGCGACGACGAGCTGAGGTGGTCGGATGAGTACCCGCAGCATTCGCATCGCGATCGTCATCACCGTACTGGCGCAGGCGCTCGTGCTGGTGCTGCTCCCGCTCCTGGCAGGGCACCGCATCCCATCCGGAACGACGGTGGTGCTGTCGGCGACTGTCGGCAGTCAGCCGGAGTTCCGGAACGACATGCCCAGCCAGGAACTCTGGCTCGCGTACGACTTCGACGAGCTCGACGTTCCAGGCTCCGTCAGGGCTGGCGAGATGGTGTCCGTTCGCGTGCGTCCGGCAGGCGATTCCGAGCGGGCGCGGCTCGGACCGGTCGTCGAGGCGTCCTCGGAATTGCCGGACGGCTCGATCTGGATCAACCTGCCCACGATCACGACGAAGAGCGGTGACGTCACGGTCGACGCCGGACCCATCCAGGTCTGGTTCAACGAGGACTTCGACCGCATCGAGTCACTCCGCGAAGCACTCGACGATGGTGACGGCGCGCTCGTCACCATCGAGCTCGATAACGATGGTGACCCGTCGATCGAGTCGGTCACGACGGCGAACTGAACGGGACGCAGCCTCGCGCTACGCGAAGGCGGCCTGCTCGAGGAGCGTCGCCGCTTCGAGGACCTGCTGCACCGGCGCAGGCAGGGCTCCGGCCAGGCCGCTCCCGGTCCGGCCGTCACGATGCGTCCAGGAGACGACGTTGGGCTGTGCACCGTCGCCCTGCTGGATCTCGACGTCCTGCACCCACTGCGCCGCCCGGATCGCCTCGAGCACGCTCGAGGCAGCACGCACGACGGAGGGAGTGAGCGTGACCTCCGAGGTCTGCGGCGCAGCGAGCGGGTCGCTGCTGCTCGACGCCCTGACGAACTCCACCTTGCCGCCTTCACGGCTGAATCCTGTGCTGATCGTTTCCGTGCGCGGCAGTACCTCGGCGAGGCCGCCACCATCGAATGCATGCGTGAGGGAGAAGTTGATGTAGCTCATGTCGGCAGCGTGACGGTGCTCCTCGCGTGCGTGAAGCCGATGCGGCCACCCGCGACCCGCACGGGCCGCGTGCATGGCCCGCCGCGCCGCCGGGTACGCATCACCGCGTGAAGATCTGGTACCACGTCATCGCCGCCTTCGTCGGCTTCTCAGTTGCCGCGCTCATCGTCTATCTGGTGTTCGGCTCCGCGTCGGAGCAGGGCGCCGTCCAGGACGGCGATGCGGGCTCGCTCGCCGCTGGCACGAGCCTGTGCGGCACGATCGACGTGGCCGACACGTCGAGCGCCGACACCCGCGCGAAAGCCGTCGAGTCCCCGCCAGCACTGTTCGATGCGAAGGGTCCGATCGCGGCAATCCGCGAAGACAAGCCGGAACAACGGGACTGGGTCGCTCGCGTGCACGCGGCTGGCGGGCTGTGTCTGGACGAGCTGACGATCGAGAATTCGACGCCGGCAACCGGGCCGGCCACGAACGTGGTGAAGATCACGATGAGTACGACCGAGGACGTCGACGATGCCACGGCCTCCGCGTATGCGGGAGGCGTACTCGCGCAGGCATTCACGAAGCCGTTCAGCCCACGCAGCGTGTCGATCGCGGCCTCGGTCGGCGACACGCAGCGAACGGTCTTCGTGTCGTCGCGCGCCTGGCGCGCATTCGAGGCGAGGCGTCGTCAGGTCAAGCGCCCGGCCACCATCGCCAATCTGAAGCTGTTCCAGCAGGCGTCCGCCTTCGGGCCCGGCGACCTCAAGCTCACCGGCTGGTAGACGCGAACGCGCACGACCGCGCTTTCATGTTCGCTTCTCGAACCGAACTGCGGTCAGTCGACGAATCTCACTGGGGTTCGGCGAAGATCACGCGGAAATGCTGCACATCGTCCGTTTGTTCGATCGGGGCCAGGCCATATACCCCCTGTCGATCCGCACACGGATAGTGCGGTGTAACTCACCTAAGGAGATCACATGTATATCGGCATCGGAACCCTGCTGCTCATCATCATCCTGATCATCATCTTCACCTGATTCGAGACCCGGAGTTGGACACGGCGCGCCCCGCCGGGTGACGGGAGCAGCGCTAGTCGAGGCTCGGACGTCGCGACGCACCGCACAGGTGCGAGCGCGGCGGCCCGAGCCTCGATGCGTTTCCGGGCCGCCCTACGCCCGACCTGCTCCGCCGATAGGCTGCGCGTCGAACCGCGACGCAGGAGAGGGCGCAGATGGCGGCCGCAGGAGCCAAGGCGAAGGTCAAGACGAGCGACTTCGACGATGCGCCCGCGCGCGATGCCACGCTCTTCCTCATCGATGGTTCATCGCTCGCCTATCGATCGTTCTTCGCGCTGCCCCAGGAGATCGCGACGGCCGACGGGCGACCCACCAATGCGCTGCTCGGCTTCTCGAACATGCTCATCAAGCTCGTCACCGAGTTCGAGCCCGGTACGGTCGTCGTCGCCTGGGACGTCGGCGGCGAGACCGAGCGCCGCAAGGAGTTCGCCGAATACAAGTCGCAGCGCCCGCCGATGCCCGACCTGTTGAGCGAGCAGTGGCCCCACTTCATGCCGCTCGTGGAGGCGTTCGGTTTCACGAACGTGTCGATGACCGGCTACGAGGCCGACGACGTGATCGGTACGCTCGCCACCCGCGCGAGCGCATCCGGCACGCGCACCTGCATCGTCACGTACGACCGCGACGCGATGCAGCTCGTCGATGATCGTACCGTCGTGCTGATGACGACCAAGGGCGTCAGCGAGACCGCCGCGTTCACACCCGAGCGCGTCCAGCTGCGCTACGACGTGCGCCCAGAACAGATCCCGGACTTCATCTCGCTGCGCGGCGACACGTCAGACAACATCCCCGGCATTCCGGGCATCGGCGACAAGACCGCCGCCGACCTGCTGCGCCAGTTCGGCAGCCTCGAGAGCATCCTCGACAACATCGACAAGGTCACCGGCGCCAAGCGCAAGGAGAACCTCGCCGAGTTCGGCGACCAGTCCCGCATGAGCAAGCGCCTCGCGACGATCGTGTGTGATCTGCCGCTCGAGGTCGACCTCGATGAGCTCCACGCCACCACCCCCGACCGCTCGCGACTGCTCGAGATCTTCCGCACCTTCGAATTCCGCTCGCTCGCGCGCCGCGTGGAGGAGCTCGACATCGTCGGCGCCGGCACCGCAGCGCGCGAGGCCGGTCGTGCGAGCTCCGCGACCGATGGCGTGCAGGGCGAGGGCGCCCCGGCCGTGGGCGAGCTCATCTCGGCACGGCTGGTCAGCCCGCATGAGCTGAAGGCGATCCTCGATGCCCGTCCCGGCGGCGCGGATGCCGAAGTGCCGGTCGTCGTTCGTCCGATCGAGGACGCGATGGCCGCGGCGGTGCTCGTCGAGGAGGGCGTGCCCGACGGCGGCAACCCGATCCGTTGGGTCGCCGTGATGCAGGGTGATCCGCGCTCGATCGTCGAGCCGCTGCTCGGTCGCCCGCTGCTGTCATTCGACCACAAGGGACTGCCGGGTGGGCTGCGCCAGAACCCGATCGTCGACGACCTGCTGCTCGCCACGTACCTGCTGCAGCCCGGCCGTCGCACCTTCCTGCTCGGCGAGGTCCTTGCCGAAGAAGGCATGTCGGCGCGCGTCGCGCTGTCGAGCGGGGATGCCGCACTGGAGCAGCTCGCCGCACACGCCGCGCTGCTGCCGCAGCTGCGCGAGCGCCAGCTCGAAGGGCTTCGCGCCGTCGACATGGAGCCGCTGTATCGCGACATCGAGCTGCCGGTGCTCGACGTGCTCGTCGACATGGAGGACCTCGGCATCCGGATCGACCGCTACCGCATGGGGGAGATCGCGGCGAAGGTGTCGGACCAGCTCGACGAGCTCGTCGACCGTGCGCACGAGCTCGCCGGCCAGGACTTCAACCTCGGTTCGCCCAAGCAGCTCGCGACGATCCTGTTCGAGGAGCTCGGCCTGCCCGCGCAGCGCAGCGGCAAGACGGGATTCTCGACGGACGCGCGCGTGCTGCGCGACCTGCGTGACATGCACCCGATCATCGGGGTGATCGAAAGCTGGCGCGAGCTGAGCAAGCTCAAGGGCACGTACCTGGACACGCTGCCGGGCATCGCCGATCCCAAGACTGATCGCATCCACACGACGTTCTCGCAGACGACCGCCGCCACGGGGCGCCTGTCGAGCATCAACCCGAACCTGCAGAACATCCCGGTGCGGACGACGGTCGGGCGCGAGATCCGCAGCGCGTTCGTGCCCGCCGACGGCTGCCGCTTCGTGAGCTGCGACTACTCGCAGGTCGAGCTGCGCCTGCTCGCGCACGTGTCGCAGGAGCCGAAGCTCATCGAAGCTTTCCAGCGCGGCGACGACGTGCACACGCTGACGGCTGCGGAGGTTGCCGGCGTCGAGCCGGCACAGGTCAGTCGCGAGCAGCGCAGCGCGGCGAAGGCGATCAACTTCGGGATCATCTACGGCATCTCGAGCTTCGGCCTCTCGCAGCAGCTGCAGATCAGTCGCGAGCAGGCGCAGGAGTACATCGATCGGTACCTGGGTCGGTATCCCCACGTGTCCGACTTCATCGAACGCACGATCGAGGGGGCGAAGGAAACGGGGAGCGTCCGCACGCTGTTCGGGCGACGCCGGCCGATTCCCGAGCTCAAGAGCCGCGACTACAACAAGCGCTCCCTCGGCGAGCGCCTCGCCGTGAACACCGTGCTGCAGGGAACGGCTGCCGACATCATCAAGCTCGCGATGGTGCACGTGCACGCGGCGCTGGTCGAGGGCGGCTACAAGGCGCGCATCGTGCTGCAGATCCACGACGAACTGCTGCTCGAGGTGCCGGAGGCGGAGGTGCGCGACGTCACCCGCCTGGTCAAGCAGAAGATGGCCGGCGCGTTCGAGATGACGCCGCCGCTGGAGGTCGACGGGGGCTCGGGCGTGAACTGGCTCGACGCGAAGTAGGGCCGGGGCGAACGGCAGGTTCGCGCCACAAGGCACGACTTTCGTCGAATTTGCCCCGGATCGAAAACCGGCCCGTTCCACCCGTCGTAGGTTGCCATCGCAAGCGACACACGACAAAGGGTGGAAGATCATGCATGTTGGACGAATCAAGCGAGCGGCGGCCATGGCCGCAGTGCTCAGCAGCGCGGCACTCATCGCCGCGGGCTGTGGAGATGACGGAGAATCCGGATCCTCAAGCTCCGGCTCTGGGGACACGACGAGCGAGTCGAGCGATTCCGATGACGAATCCTCCGCCGAGACCACGTCCGCCAGCCCCATCTCCAGTCCGGGCGTCGATCTCCGCGTGACGCTCGACCGTCTCCTGGCCGAGCACGCAGCGCTTGCGCTGGTCGCGCTCAACAAGACGATCGCTGGCGAGGCGGATGCCGGAGCGACGGTCTCGGCGCTCGGCGCCAACACCGACGACTTGTCTGCCGCGATCGGCTCCGTGTACGGCGACGATGCCGCCGAGGCGTTCAAGACCCAGTGGGAAGCGCACATCGGCATGTTCGTCGAGTACGCCACCGGCGTCGCCAAGAAGGACAACGCCCTCAAGGCCAAGGCCAAGAAGGACCTTTCTGGTTACCAGGCGAGTTTCGCCAAGTTCCTGAACGAGGCCGCCGGCCTCGACTCTCAGGCCGCGGCCGGTGCGCTGGGGATGCACGTCTCGCAGCTCACCAAGTCGATGGACCAGTTCGGTGCGGGTCAGTACGACGCGTCCTACGCCACGGCACGTGAGGCGTACGCG
Source organism: Gaiellales bacterium (assembly GCA_038212015.1). Lineage (GTDB taxonomy): Bacteria > Actinomycetota > Thermoleophilia > Gaiellales > SKUG01 > JAGQUL01. The sequence continues at coordinate 13,420 of JBBQUY010000078.1, forward strand.
CACATGTTCGGCACGGGTGACGCCCTCGCGGCGGCCATCAGCCGGCAGAAGCCGGACGAGTTCGGCATGGGCGACGTTTCCCAGGCAGCGGCCGATACTCGAGTCCTCGTTGACCAGCAGCTCGGCGAGCATGCATTCCTGGCGACCGTCGCGTTGACCAAGACGATGTCGGGCGCCAAGGACGCCGGTGCTGCGGTCAAGGCACTCGATGGCAACTCCAACGACCTCGCTGCGACCATCGGCTCTGTCTACGGTCCGGACGCGGAAGAGGCGTTCGACGCGCAGTGGAAGGCGCACATCGGCATGTTCGTCGACTATGCGACCGGCCTCGCGACCGACGACGATGAGCTCAAGCAGAAGGGCGCCACGGACCTCGAGGGTTACTCCGAGAGCTTCGGCAAGTTCCTCGCCACCGCGACCGACGGTGACGCGGAGGCCTTCCAGTCCGGCCTCGACGAGCACGTCGCGCAGCTCACGGGGGCGCTCGACGCCGCCGACGAGGGCGATGCCGAGCAGGCGTGGATGCTGGAGCGTGAGGCGTACGCCCACATGTTCATGACGGGCGATGCGCTCGTCACGGCCATCGTCACGCAGAACCCCGACAAGTTCGGTGGCTCTGCGAGCGGCGGCGGCTCGAGCGATGACTCCATGGAGATGGAGAACTGATTCGACGACGGGTCACGGCCCATCGTTGAAGGTCGCGACGCTTTCACACCCCGCGTCGCGACAGCACGGACACCACACGGACACCGCACGAAGCACGGGCCTCGGCATCAGCCGGGGCCCGTGTCGTCTGTGTGCCTCAAGGTTGGGCGCTCGCCAGACGATGATCCACGGTCCTCGCTACGAAAGGTCGCTCTGTGCGCCGGCGCCGAAACTTTCTTGCCTTCATCATTGTCGTCGTCGCCGTCGTCGCGACTGCATCCGTCGCTGGGATGTCGGGCGTGCAGCGCACGTCCCCCGAAACGCGTCTCCTGCTCCCTTCGGCAGCGTCCACGCAACCATCTGAGCGCGAGCGCGACAGCGACCGCGGGCGCATCATCAATGGGACGAAGGCAGCTGCCACGCTGAGCAACACGTCCCGCTGGCGCTCGATGAGCTGGATCATGGTCAAGTCGCCCGGCGGTGGATATTACGCCTGTGGTGGCGCCTTCATCACCCCCCGGCGCGTGCTCACGGCAGCCCACTGCCTGCACGACGACGGCGTTCGGGTCCAGACTACCGCGGTGTACGTCACGACTGGACGCACGCATGTCGGTGATATTCGGACGGCGCTGAGGACGAAGGACCCCTCCCTGGTCTCGGCGCTGATCCCCGTGCGATCCTTCGCGGTCCATCCCGCGTACTCGGATACGACGCTCGACAACGACGCCGCGGTGCTCGAAACCACCCGTGATGCGGCGTTCGCACCGACGCTGCTCGCCGGTCCGAACGAGCCGGGAGTCTGGGGCGGGGGGCAAGGCCGAGCGGCAGCGGGCGACGCCGGACCGTGGATCGCCGGATGGGGCGACACGGACTACGGCTACTCGCAGGTCCCGAGCGACGATCTCATGGAGGCGCAGGTTCCAATCCATTCGGACACGGACTGCGCAGACATGTCGTATGGCTTCACGGCGACGACGAAGCTCTGTGCTGGAATCCTCGACACCGACGGCGACTGGAACACCTCCAACGGCAAGGACAGCTGCCAGGGCGACAGCGGAGGACCACTGCTCGCAGGCGCGGCAGACGGGACCATGCGCATTGCAGGGATCGTGAGTTACGGTCCGTTCACCTGTGCGTCCTCGTATGAACCCGGGACGTACACGCGAGTGGATGCGGTCCGGGAATGGGTGGAAGGCATCACAGGTCCCGTCAGCGGGACGACCAGCATGCCCGCACCGACGCCACCGGCTCCCGCTCAGCCGGCTCCCGTACAGCCTGCGCCCGCCCAGCCGACGCCCACGGCCCCTGCGGAGGTCACCGGTGGCGGGGGTGACGGCACGTTCCGCATCGGCAGCCCGAGCGACGGGTTGCGAGTGGGCGCTTCGGGCGCGACCAATCTGACGTGGGTCCAGCCGGACGGCGTGAGCGTCTCCGAAGTGACGCTCGACAACGCCACCGACTCGAAGCCGATCGTCCGGATTCCCGTCGTGGGCGGAGCTCGATCGCTCCTGATCGGACACGCTCGTTTTGCCCGTGGCGAGACCGACGTATGCGTGGAGGGAACGCTCGTGAGCGATGGGCTCTTCTACGGCAGTGACTGCGTGACGATCAGCAAGGGTGCGTCCTTCCAGGCTGGCGTTCGCTCGGCGCTGTTTCGCAAGGGACGTCTCACGGTCCGCGGACGCGTTTCGTCGAGTGCCCCCAAGGTCAAGGTATCGATCAAGATCATCGCCGGAGGCCGATCTGCATCGGCACGGGCGCGCACGTACTCGGTGCCGGCGTACCCTGCCTCGAAGGCATTCACGGTCGCAATGCCCTGGCGCGGACGGCTGCCGTCCCGCATCGTCGCGGTCACGACCGTGACCGGAGGCGGTGACAAGGCGTCGTTCCGCACCGTGCTGCGGTAGGAGGCGTCGCGCGCGGGGCGGGGCCGGGGATTCGCGGCTCGAAGGTTGTGTATGATCCCCGCGTACCCGTGATCAACGGGACGGTGCCCCCTGCCAGCCCGGCAGGCCCCCGCAGCACGACGCTCCAGACGGATGCCAGCGTCGTCGCGCGTGGACACCGCCCCACGCATGGCATCCGAGAAGGCCGGTCACCACATGACCACGCTCACCTATGAGGCCGTTCAGGCCGAGCGCCCCGCGGACACCGCGGGCTGGATCGAAGTCGAAGGCGGCTGGATCCCCGACTACGAAGCCAACCTCCGCGACGTCACCGAAGGTGAGGTCGTCGTCGGCATCGTCGTTCGCATCGACAACGACGAAGTGCTCGTCGACATCGGCTACAAGTCAGAGGGTGTCATTCCCTCCAACGAGCTGTCGATCCGCCGCAACGTCAACCCGCGCGACGAGGTCGAGCTGGGTGAAGAGGTCGACGCGCTCGTCCTCACCAAGGAAGACGCTGACGGCCGACTGATCCTGTCCAAGAAGCGAGCCCGCTTCGAGAAGGCATGGCGCCGGATCGAGGCCGCGGCCGAGGCGGGCGAGCTCGTCACCGGACGCGTCATCGAGGTCGTCAAGGGCGGACTCATCCTCGACCTGGGCGTGCGCGGCTTCCTGCCGGC
>JBBQUY010000079.1:0-16368 GCA_038212015.1 Gaiellales bacterium
ATCGAGGCCTACCAGGAAGTCCTCCGCATGCAGATGTAGGCGGCGTCCCGTGCGCGGCCCTGGCTGCGTCGTGGGCCTCGTCCGACACGGCACAAGGGGCTCCGCCCCCGCCCAGAGGGCACCCGCCGCATCGTCCTCGGCACCACTCCTTGCCCTGACCATGCACGGAACGCCGCCGCTTTCTGGCTTCGCGTGCGTGCCTATGTCACCAGCGGTGCGCTCAGCGCAACGCCTGTGACTTCAGTGGCGAAGTTCGGCTCGGCGGGGTGTGCTCGTGTCACCAGCGTCGCGCTTTGCGCAATGCACGTGACTTCAGCGGCGCGAGAGACGGGCCGTGCCGGGCGAGCGGCGGGTTGTCAGGAAATTGCGGAGCCGGTGTCAGGGAAATGTACGGCGCTGCGCACAGGAGGCGACTCCACGACCCCCGGCACTTGCGATTCGCACAACCTGCTCGGACAGGTTCAAGGATTCGCCGGGACCGGCCGACAGGGCCGATGGAACGCCATGTGCATGGAACGCACGTGGATCGCGGCAACGGACTGCACGGAGGATTCTCTAGAAGAGGTAGACGAGGATGCAGGAGCAGCTCACCAGGTTGCGAGGCTCGTGGAGCGGGATGCCCGCTCGCGCCCAGTACGCCATCATGGGCGTCGTCGTCGTGACCGTCCTCATCATGTTCCTCGTGCTTCGTGCCGCGACCAGCACCGAATGGGTGCCCGTCGCGTCCGACCTGCCCGCCGAGAAGCTCGGCGAGGCCGAAGCCGCACTCGACGAAGCCGGCATCGCGCACCAGCTCAGCGCCACCGGCACCGCGATCGAGGTCGCCAAGGCCGACGCACCCAAGGCCGCCAACGCACTCATTCCCGCCGGCATCGCCGCCAAGGGCGCGCGCGCCGGGTGTGCCAAGCAGAGCGAGAAGGGCCAGTCACTCATGGCACAGACGAGCGCCCAGCATGCGCTCATGCTCGAGACCTGCCGCGAGAACGACGCCGCCAACACCATCGAGTCGATCGACGGCGTGTCCAGGGCAACCGTCGACGTGACGATGCCCGGCGAGGCACTCTTCAAGGAAGACGCACAGGCAGCAAAGGCCGCCGTGCTCGTCGACCTCGACGGCGGCACGCTCTCCAAGAAGTCCGTCCAGGGCATCCAGCGCACCGTCTCCGCCGGCTTCGAAGGGCTCGACGTCAAGAACGTCACCGTCACCGACGAGACCGGCGCGATCATCGGCGGCGACGGCACCGACGACGCATCCGCCAGCCGCATGGAGAAGCTCAACGCCGAAGCCGCGATGAACAAGAAGATCGAACGCGACCTCACCGAGACCTTCGAGCGCATCGTCGGCCCCAACAACGTCGTGATCACCTCCAACGTCGAGCTCGACATGGACAAGATCCAGCGCGAGGTCATCAACCACGCATCTGCCGGCGAAGACGGCGAGCCGCTCGTCGAGGTCGAGGACTACGCCAAGGAGCTGCTCAAGGGCGAGGGTGACGCCGGCGTGCAGGGCATTGCCGGCTCCGCGACCAACCAGGGTGTCGATCCCGACAACCGCACGGTCACGCCCGACGTCGACACCGACGGCGATGGCGAAGCCGACTACGTCAGCGACGAGGCGAAGATCACCTACGCCAACAACAAGATCGCCGAGGCGATCGACGTCGCCGAGGGCGCCGTGGTCCGCTTCCGCATCGGCGCCGTGATCGACGACGACGTCGACGGTGCCGCCGCCAACGCCGTCAAGAACGCCGCGCAGGCCTGGATGGGCGGCAACGCACAGGACAGCTTCAGCTTCGACACCGCGCCGCTCGCAGCCGCCACGCCCGTCGCCGACACCGCCGCCGCCGCGTCGACCGAGCGAGTCGCCGGCTACGTGAAGTGGGCACTGCTCGGGCTCGGCCTCATCGGTCTGGCATTCGTGCTGCGCCGCACGCTCACGCAGCGCACCGCTGAACTGCTCGCTCCGGCAGATGACCTGCTCATGCTCGAGCGAGGCGACTTCACGCCGATCCCGATCGCCGAGCTCGAAGCCGCGCTCGCCGCGAACGTTCCCAGTGCCGAGCGACGCGGTCGCATGGAGATGCAGAAGAAGGTCGAACAGATCGCCACGAGCAAGCCGCAGGACGTCGCCAACGAACTGCGTCGCTGGATGCATCAGGATGACCATGGTTACGCGACCACTCGAAAGGCGGGTTGACCATGACGCCCAACGCACCAGCCACGCGTCGCGAGTCGGGAGCGCTCATGAGCGGTCGTCGCAAGGCGGCGATTCTGGCGATCTCGATCGGTCCCGAACGCGCCGCGGAGATCTTCAAGCACCTCAAGCAGGACGAGCAGGACGAGCTCGTGCTCGAGATCGCGGCCCTCAACGGCGTCGACTCGATGGAGCGCGACGAGGTGATGGAGGAGTTCTACCACTTGCATCTCGCGCAGGATTACATCGCCGAGGGTGGGCTCGACTATGCCCGCGAGGTCCTCGAGCGCGCGCTCGGCGACACCCGGGCGCTCGAGATCATCGGTCGACTGTCGAGCTTCGTGCAGGTCGCGCCGTTCGAGTTCCTGCGCCGCACCGATCCCGCGCAGATCACCAACTTCATCCAGCACGAGCATCCGCAGACGATCGCGCTCATCCTCGCGTACCTGCCGAGCGAGGTCGCGTCCGCGATCCTCATCGGCCTGCCCGAGCGCATGCAGTCCGACGTGGCGATGCGCATCGCCGTGATGGATCGCACGCAGCCCGAGGTGATCCGCCAGGTCGAGCAGGTCATGGAGCGCAAGCTCAGCTCGATCCTCAACCAGGACTTCACCGCCGCCGGCGGCGTGCGCTCGCTCGTCGACATGCTCAACCTCGTCGATCGCACCACCGAGCGCCACATCCTCGAATCGCTCGACGAGACGAGCCCCGAGCTCGCCGAAGAAGTGCGCAAGCTCATGTTCGTGTTCGAGGACCTGCTGCTGCTCGACGATCGCTCGATCCAGCAGCTCATCAAGGAAGTCGAAGCCAAGGAAGTCGCGCTCGCGCTCAAGGGCACGAGCGAGGACGTCCAGGAGAAGATCTTCGCCAACATGTCGCAGCGAGCCGCGTCGATGATGCGCGAGGACATGACATACATGGGCCCGCAGCGTCGCCGCTCGATCGAGGAAGCACAGCAGAAGATCGTCGGGATCGTCCGGCGCCTCGAGGAAGCCGGCAAGATCGTCATTGCGCGTGGCGGCGGCGACGACGAGCTGGTGACGTAACCCATGTCGCATTCAGACTCATTCGGTCACGACGAGCGCATCCCGAGCGCCGAGCGACGCTTCGACACGATCGCCTTCGACGAGGTCGATCGCAGCTCGCTGGCAATGCCGGATCCGCAGCAGCCCGAGTGGCACGACGAGGCGAACGTCGTCATTCCCGGGGCCGAGCGCATCCAGGTGATGGTCGAACCCGCCGTGTTCCCGACGTTCACCCGTGAGCGCGCGATTTCGACGCAGGTCGCCCTGGCGCCGCAGCCGCCGGACCCCGCCGAGATCGCACGGCAGCTGATCGCCGATGCTCGCTCGACGGCTCGAACGATGCTCGCGCAGGCGCGCGACGTGATCGCCGCCGACCGCGCCGCTGCCGTCGAGCAGGGCCATGCCGAAGGATTCGCCAAGGGCCAGGCCGAGGCGGATGCCGAGACCGCCGGGCTCATGAGCACGTGCGAGAAGATCGGCATCCACGTGATGGAGGAGCGCGAGCGCGTGCTCGCCGAGAACGAGGCCGACATCGTGGAGCTCGCGATGTCGATCGCGCGTCGCATCGTCAACGCGTCGATCGACGTCGACGAGACGCTCGTCGTCGAAGCCTGCCGCGGCGCGATGCGCAAGGCGTTCCAGCGCGGGACCATGCAGGTGCTCGCCCACCCGGACGATCTGGGCATGCTGCGCGACGCCGGTCCCGAGCTCGCCAACGAGCTCGGTGGCATCCAGCACATGGACTTCATCGAAGAGCGCCGTCTCGATCGCGGCAGCGTGATCGTGCGCACGCCGGCTGGCGAGATCGATGCGACCGTCGAGGGCAAGGCCGCGCGCATCGAACAGGCCCTTCGCGAGGGCATCGAGGCGCGTCGCGCCGAGCGCCGCTCCGCCGACGCCTGAGCTACGAGCCCACCAGGTCGCCGTAGGTGAGTGCGGCCTGCAGCAGCGGCTCGTTGGTCATCTCGCTCGCGTTCTCCACTGAGCGTCGAACCGCGGGCGCATTCGTGCGCGCGGCGAGCATGCCGGCCGCGGCTGCAGCCTGGAGTGGTCCGCCCGCTGCGATCGATGCGGCCGTGTCGAGCGCCTCGCGCATCTGGACGTATCCGGCGTTGCCGATCAGGGCGCCGAGCGCGAGGCCGGCCTGCATCGTCGAGTCGTCGGTCAGCTCCACGGCGTTGTCCACGGCGCGCCGAACGTCCCCCCAGTGGAGGTCTTCTCGCAGCGCCGCATAGGTGACCGCGGCCTGCACGACCTCGACGTCGCTGACCGCACGCGCATCGTCCACCACGCGTCGCATCGCAGCTGGATCACGATCGCCGGCGAGTGTCCCGGCGATGGCCGCGGCGCGCACGGTCGCACCCGCGTCGAGCGTGGCGCTGTCTTCGAAGACGCGCTCCATGTCGCGCCAACCGACGTCGCCCTCGAGCGCACCACGTGCGAGCGCCCCCTGCAGCGCAGGATCGTTCGTGATGCGCGAAGCGTTCTCGGCCGCATCGGATGCGTCGCTCCAGCCAACTCGTGCGAGCAGCTGGCCGGCTGCCAGGCCCGCCTGCGTCTCCACATTTCCGGTCAGCTCGCGCGCGTTGTCGTGCGCGCTGCGCATTTCGGCATAGCCGAGCGGGCCGGCGACGCCGACGCGACGGTTCGTGACGCCAGGTCCGAGGGGGAGGCTCATACCGGCACTGTACGGGCTCGCGCGCAGGACGCCCAGCCCAACTCGGCCGCCGCGACGAACCGAGGCACGAGAGTGGCCCGTTCGGACCTCGAAGGAACAGAACAGATCATATTGACGATCTGCAAAAACTGCGGTGGAATGGAGCCATGCGACCCGCCCGACACCTTCGCCTCGCCATTTCGGTCCTCACCGCGCTCGTCGCCCTGCTCGCCGCGGCACCGTCCGCGAACGCCGGCGAGGGCTACGCCGCAGCCGCTGCCTGGGGGTGCCCGGCATCGGGTGGAGGCATGCGCGACCGTGCCGGCACGATGTACGTCCCGTGCAACGGCAGCGTGTGGATCCTGCCCGCCAGCGGCACCGGCGCCCGACTCGTCCCGATCGACACGACCGTCGCCGGAACCAAGGGCGTCTACACGCTCGCGCCGACCCCGGACGGGAGCGCGATCTACACGATCACGTACAGCAACGGCGGATCGCAGGCGCTCGGAATGGCGCTGCAGCGCCTCACGCTCACGGCGGACGGCACGAAGTTCCGGCTCGACACCACCTTCCGCCCGCAGCAGTTCACGTATGCGGGCACCCGACGCAACGTCTGCGGGCGCGGCATCACCACCGATGCGTGGGGATACGTGTATGTCTCGCAGGGCGGCTGGTGCGCACAGCGAAACGCAGCCGGCGCGCTCGTGCCCGACCCGAACCTGATCCTCAAGTACCGACCCGACGGCACGCTCGTCACGCAGTTCGGTGACTACGGATCCGGACCCGGGCAGTTCAACGTGAACATGCAGCTGGACGTCACCGCCGACGGTCGCCGCATCTACGTGGCCGACCATCTCAACGTGCGCGTGCAGTACTTCGACTGGACGATCGACGGCACCTATCGCTACGCCGGCGAGTTCGGCTCGGTCGTCGTCAACGGCACGCGAGTCGGCTTCTCGGCGGTCTACGGCGTCGCGCTCGACCCGTGGGGCTTCGTCTACGTCGCCGACACCACGCAGGGGCGCATCTGGAAGACGAGCCCCACCGGCACCTACGTCACCAAGCTCGTCGAGTTCGGGACGACCCGACGCATCCATTCGCTGTCCGTCGACGGACGCGGGCATGTCTACTCGGGCGAACACCAGCTCACGTGGGCGCGCCGCGCCGACAACCCCGTCCCCGGACCACACCCGATCCCGGGAGCCGAACCGAAGCCTGATCTGCTGCCCCCGACGCTCCAGGCCGTGACAGCGCCGGCTGACACCACCGCGGCGAGCGTGCCGGTGCGCGTGACGGCCATCGACGACCTCGGCGTCACCGAGATGCGCATCGCCGACGAGCAGGGCAACTGGGGCGCGTGGCAGCCCTACTCCGGTGCGTTCGACGTCGCCCTGAGCGACGGCATCGGAACCAAGCTCGTCTACGTGCAGGTGCGCGACGTTCGCCAGCAGGAGAGTGGCGTGCTGTACGCAGTCGTCGCGCGCCGTCCGATCCCGGACCTGACGGCGCCGACGCTGTCGGTGTCCGGCCCCGCGACGACCACGCTCGGTCGCATCACGCTGACCGTCGATTCCACCGATGCGATCGGTGTCACGCACCTGCGCGTCGCGGGCAACGACGGCACGTTCTCCGAGTGGATTGCGTGGGGCAATGGCGCGCGAACGCTCACCCGTGACTTCGGCAGCGCTCGCGGACTGCACGTCGTCGCCGTCCAGGTGCGCGACGCGGCATTCAACGTGTCCGAGACAGCGACGCTGCGCATCTCCTACGTCGCGCCCGGTGCAGCCACGCCGGCGCCCGTCGCCAACGAAGCGATCGACGCTCCCGCCGGAGGCGGTGGCGCACCGGTAGCCGGAGCCGACGGCGGCGGCGTGCTCGTTCGAGACACCGTCGCACCACGCATCCACCGGTTCATCGTTCCGAAGCGTTCGTGTTCACGAATCGTGGTGCTGCGACTGGTAGCGCGCGACAACGCCGCGCCGATCCCGACCTGGGTGCGAGTCGCCAACGAGCACGGTCGCTACGGTCGCTGGCAGCGCTATCGCGGCAAGCTCCGCCATGTGCTCACGCGCGGCGCAACGCGCAAGCTCGTGACCGTGCAGGTCGCAGACGCCGCCGGAAATGTCTCGCGGACGTCCTCACGCCGACTGCTCGTGATCCGCTGTCGCCGCTGAAACGCGCCTCGAACGGCGTCGATGCGACGGAATCGTGCGGATCGGGTACATGTCACCGGCATGGCTGACCCGCCGCTCGACCTCTCGACCTACCACGACCGACTCAGCCGCGTCGACCCGTACCGACTCAACGGTCGAGTCGTGCAGGTCATCGGGCTCGTGATCGAAGCCCAGGGGCCCGAAGCGCAGGTCGGCGAGCTCTGCCACGTGCACATCTCGCGACACGACAAGCCGATTCCCGCGGAGGTCGTCGGCTTCCGCGAAGGTCGCACGCTGCTGATGCCGCTCGGTGAGATGCGCGGCGTCGCGCCGGGCAACGAGGTGGTCGCCACCGGACACCCGGTTCGCGTGGCCGTCGGCGAGGAGCTGCTGGGGCGCGTCGTGGATGCGACCGGCGAGCCGATCGACGGCAAGGGGCCGCTCGACGCGGAGGCGCGTGTGTCCCTGCACGCAGATCCTCCCGCACCGATGTCGCGACCGCGCATCGACACGCAGCTCGACCTCGGCGTGCGTGCGATGGACGCGATGATCCCGTGCGGTCGAGGTCAGCGCCTTGGCGTGTTCGCCGGATCAGGCGTCGGCAAGAGCTCGCTCATGGGCATGATCGCGCGATCCACCACGGCAGACGTGAACGTGATCGCGCTCATCGGCGAGCGCGGACGCGAGGTGCTGGAGTTCATCGAGCGAGACCTGGGGGAGGAGGGCATGCGACGTTCGGTCGTCGTCGTCGCATCCTCCAACGAGAGCGCGGTCAAGCGCATAGGCGCCGCGTTCGCCGCCACGTCGATCGCGGAGTACTTCCGCGACCGTGGCAAGGACGTGCTGCTCATGATGGACAGCGTCACGCGCTTTGCGATGGCACAGCGCGAGATCGGCCTGGCGATCGGCGAACCACCCGCCACCCGTGGATTCACCCCGAGCGTCTTCGCGCTGCTGCCTCGACTGCTCGAACGCGCAGGCACGTCCGACAAGGGCTCGATCACCGGCCTGTACACCGTGCTCGTCGAGGGCGACGACATGAACGAACCGATCGCCGACGCCGTCCGCGGCATCCTCGACGGTCACGTCGTCCTGTCGCGCGAGCTTGCGCATCGCAACCACTATCCGGCGATCGACGTGCTCGCCTCGATCAGCCGCCTGCAGGGCGAGCTGCTGACGCCCGAGCAGGTGCGCGCCGCGGGGCTCGCGCGCGAGACGCTCGCCGTCTACCGCGACCGTGAGGACCTCGTGTCGATCGGTGCCTACGCCGTGGGGTCGGACGCGAAGGTCGACTACGCGATCGCGAAGAAGCCCGACATCGATCGCTTCCTGCAGCAGACGATGGACGAGCGCTCGACGGCTCCAGAGGCGCGCGCCCAGCTGGAGCTGCTCATGGGTGACGCTCCGCAGGTGTTCTAGCGAGCAGACCCGCCCGGCTTCGTACGTGACGGTCGAGTACCGACCCCAGCGTACGAACCCGGCTCAGCTCGCGGCGCCCGCGAGCAGGCGCTCGCTCCAGCGTTCCACGTAGGCCGGGCGGAGCCCGATCGTCTCGACGAGCTTTGGATCGACCTTGGACGCTGCGATCGCGCGCTCGCGCAGCGCCGGCGGCAGCGTCGACACGTTCGCGGCCTGGACCGAACCGATGCCCGACGCGAGTCCCTTGGTGCCCAGGCTCGAGCCGCGTCCGGTGACGATCTGGTTGATCGATGCCTGGCTTCCCGTCTCCACGAGCTCGCGCCCGTCGAGTCGCAGCTGTGGCACGTTGACTCGGACCGCGGAGGAGACGTGGTCGCTGCCGGCGCGCGCGCCGAGCTCCACGATCGACGCCTGGCGCGAGTAGCGCGCAAGCTGCGGATTGTCGAACACCGGTCGTGCGCCCGCGGCCGAGCGATCCAGGTCATCGAGGATCGCCTGCATGCCGCGACCCGCCTGCAGATCGGCAAACACCGACCGGCGCAGCGGCTCGTGGACGAGCACGCCGTCGGCGGCACCGGCCGCGTGACGCAGCGCGGTGCTGGCGGCGAGCAGCTGGTTGTGCTGGACATGGCCGTTGGCGACGGCCGTCAGGCGACCACCGAGGCCGACTCGATTGATGCCCGGCAGTGCCACGGCGGCGTACTCACCGAAGCCGATGCCGTTCGCGAACGTCGCACCGAGTCGCGCGTCGCTGATGGCCTGAAGGCCGCCCTGGTGCATGGTCCCCGAGGCGAACGCGCGCTCGGTAGCCTGCAGCGACTGGACGTTCTTCACGCCGCTGCGGATCGCGAGCGCGCCGAGCACGCCTGCGCCGACCACGCCGGCACCGATGAGCCATGGCTTCCAGTTGAATCCGTCGCCAGCGGGCGGCGGATCGGTGGGATCCGTGGGCGGCACGGTCGGATCCGTGGGCGGCTCGACCGGTCCGGTCGGCGGCGGCATGCCCGGACCGTTCGGCGGGAGCGTCGGCGGATGGCCCGGGCCCTGCGTCGGCGGATGGCCCGGTCCCGGGATGGGCGGATGGCCCGGCCCCTGGGTCGGGGGAAGCGTCGGAGGAGTCGGCGGCATGCCGGGACAGTTCGGGCCCTGATTCGGCGGATGCGGCGTGCTCGGCGGGGGCGACGGCGGCCCCGGCTCGTTCGGCGGCTGTGGCACCGGAGCCGGTACCGGACCCGGTCCGGGCGTCGGATTGGTCGGTACCTGCTGCACCGGTGACTGCGTTGTCGGCGGCAGGTAACCGCCACCGCGAATGCCGATCGTCGACATGTTCGTCCCTCCAGTCCCACGCGCGTCCCACGCACGGGCTCCTGTCAGGACTTCGGGTCGACGGCGATCGTCGTTGCAGCGGCCGAGCTCGTGATCCGAGTGCCACGCCACGCACGTTCCTGACGAAAGTGTTGGGAGACACGCCTTTCGTCAAGAGCGTCGATCAGGAATCACGCGAGCCGCGTCGTTCCTGACGAAAGGGTTGCGAGACACGCCTTTCGTCAGGAGCGTTGAGCCGGTGTGCACGACGCGTCGGCGCTGCGCGGTTGGCGCGCGCGGTTGCCGCTAGGCAGCCGGTGCGTTGAGGTTGCCGACGACGTTGTTCTGCGCGTCGTAGACCTGGCCGGTCTGCGGATCGGCCTTGAGGCCGGTCTGCGGATCGACGTACATGCCGGTCTGCGGATCGACGTACACGCCCGCCTCGCCGCCACCTGCGGCGGTGGGCTGCGGCACTGCGGCCAGCGAGCTCGCACCCGCGGCTGCACGGTCCACGCCACCCGTGGGCTGCATGCCGCCAGCCTCGAGCTGCGCCATGTTGCCGATGAGCTGCTGCGTGTTCGGGTCGTACAGGTCGCCGGTGGCGGTGTCGAGCACCATGCCTGCCGTCGGGTCGTAGACGAGCTGGCCACCCGACGGCGACGTGCCGATGACCTGCGGGCCCTGCGCGCCGGCAGCCGGTGCCGGAGCCGCGGCGCCGGTCGGAGCGGGCTGGCCGGCCGGAGCTGCGCCGCCGGCCTGCTGCTCGGCGTAGAGGCGTTCCAGGTCCTTCGCCTCCTGCTCGGCGAGGTCGGCCTGCTTGGCTTCCTGCTCCTGGATCGTGCCGCGGTTCTTCCAGTAGTCCCACATCGGCTGCATCTGCTTGCCGGTCAGGCCGAACGCCGCACCTGCCACGAGCGGCGTCGCCGCGAAGTTGCCGAAGCGCTGCGCCGTGTCGAGCGTCATGCGTGCGGCGCGGTAGCCCTGGTTGCCGCCGTTCTCGACGATGCCTGCCACGCGTGCAGCCGTGCGGTTGGATCCGCCGAGCTGGAGCAGCGTGCGGAACTTGCTGCCGCCCGTGACGCCAAGCTTGTTCGCCCATTCGGCGGTCTTGGTCAGCGTCTCGATGCGCTGCACGTCGTCGGCCATGTTGAGCCCGACCATTCGCTGCGCGTTGCCCGCGTTCATCAGCTGGTTGGCACCCGTCGCACGCTGCGCCGCCTGGGCGTAGAGGCCCGCGTTCTGGACGCTGTTGGCGCCGCGCACCAGGCCGAGGCCCTGAGCGAGACCACCGCTCGAACCGAAGTTGACGTTGCGACCGAGCGACATCACGTTCGGGTTCGCCGTCGTGCCGATCGTCGCGTGGTTCTTGAACGGGCTGAAGCGGAAGTTGCCGCTGCCCCGCATGACGCGATTGCCCTCGGCGAGCTTGCCGGCGCCGCCCTGCAGGAAGCCGTAGCGCGAGTAGTCGCGTGCGATGTCCTGTGCGCGGATCGCGTAGCCGCCACCGGTGCCGCTCGAGCGGCCGGCCGCGGTCATCGCGTCCTGGATCGAGCGACCCTGCTTGAGTTCCGCGAGCACCGTGGACCTGGTGGCCGCGTCGACGCCGACCTTGCCCCCCTCGAGCGCCTTGAGCGACGCAGCACCCGCCGCGAGCTGCATGCCCTGGAAGTAGCCGCGGCCGACGGCCGAAAGGCGACCCGCCTCTCCGAAGCGATTGACGATCGGCACCGCGCTCTTGAGGTAGTCGGTGAAGCGCAGGCCCTTCTCGAACTTGGCGACCAGACCAGCCGCCTCGATCGCCTGGAACGAACCGGTGCTGAGCGCCGAGCCCGAGCCGAGCGCCTTGACCGACGCGGCAAGTCCCGTGACGCCCTTGCTGGCGTTGGCTGCCTGCATCGTGGCCGTCGCCGCGCGGCTCGCCGCGCTCAGGCCCTGGATGCCCTGCACGGCGCTGCGCACCGCGGTGAAGCCCGCAAAGCCGGACGCGACCGCGCCGACGATGTTGAGCGGGTTGGAGCGGTCGATCTTCTCGCTCGTGACCCAGTCCTTGCCGGTGATGTACTGGAGCGCGTACACGCCGGGGATGAGGTTGACGCCGAAGCTGAGCGCGCGCTTCCACATCGGCACGTGGGCGGAGTGGATCTGCTCGACGACCTTGTCGAACTCCTCGCCCTCCTTGCCCTCGAGCATGACGCCCCACTTCTCCTCGGGCGTTGCCTTGGCGTCTTCGAGCTTCTCGAGTCGGCCGTCTTCCTTGTACTGCATCTTGGTGTCGATGAGCTGCTTGAGCTGGGCGTCGAGCGCCTGCTTCGGCGCGCCGGAATCCTTGAGCTGCGTGAGCATCTCCTCAGGGATGCCGAGCGCCTTGAACTGGTCCGCGTACTCGTCATTCCACGCCGGCAGCGAGTTCTGCATCTGTGTGTACGCCTCGGTCAGCTTCGACTCGTCGAGTCCGCTGCCGGCGAGCTGCTGCAGGACCTGCTCCTGCTCGGCCTGGGGCGTCTTGAGCTCGGTCATGAGCTTGGAGAACTTGTCGGCCCACTCCGGCGAGAACGCGCCGACCGACGCCTCCATCTGACGGTACGCCTCGGCGAGCTGCGCCTCGGTCGTCGGCGCGCTCTGGACGTCCTTGAGCTGCGTGGCGATCTCCGACTGGGACATGCCCATGCGCTCCATGACCTCACCGAAGCGCTGCTCCCACTGGGGCGACCACGCGCTGCCGGTCGCCATGCCCGGCTGACCAGCGGGGGCGACGTCCTGCGGCAGCGGACCATCGGCAGACGCGACGCTGCCCGCGTCGACACCCGGCGTCGGGGCGGCCGCATACGGATCGGCGGAGTACGGATCGGCTGCGCCTGCCGCAGCGGGATCGAGGACGTCGACCTGGTCGAGCTGCATCGCGATCTCGAAGAGCTGGTCGTCGCTGTAATTCGCCTGTGCGAGGTACTCGATGTCGGCGGGCGCGAGCTGCAGCTTCTCGAAGCGGCGCTGCCAGTCCGGGGTCCAGGCGCCGGTTCCGGCGATCGGCTGCACGGTGCGCTCGGGTGCGGCGGTCGGATCGGCGGCGAGCGCCGGGTCGGTGCCCTGCGACATGGGCTCGGGCGCCTCGTCCGTGCCGGTCGCAGGAGCTGCGGCGGCCACGGTGCCGGGCTGGCCCGCACCCATCACCTGTGCGGCGCCGGAAGCTGCTGCATCGGGCGCTGCCTTCGCGCCCCGAGCGGGTTCCTTCGTTGCCGCCGAGGCGCGGATGGCGTCGAGGACCGGGGTGGAGGACGTCCCGCGCGACGAGGTGCGGCTCGTCGTGGTGCGCGGGGCCGGAGCCACCAGGTCGGACGCGGTCAACGGTGCGGCGGCGTCAGGTGCGGCCTTGGCCCCGGCGGGCCTGGCAGGCGACGTCGGTGCTGCGGGCGTGCGTCCCTCGGACGGCTGCGCAGCGCTGATGGCCCGCGTCAGGCGGTCCGATGCTGCGGCGTTCGACGAGGTCGTCGTAGATGAGACGCTCATGGCGTTTTCCCCCCAAGCAAGTCGTCTCGTGCATCACCGTCGGCGAACGGCTTTCGAGGCACGGGACAGGCGGCCGGCATGCCGCCATGACCCGGTTGTACGACGGTCTGGGACCGCGGTACTAGGACGAAGTACCTAAGTTAGGAAGACGACGACGTTCAGACACGCGGGGTGTTTGCAATGCGCCGTGCTCGCTCTGGCAGGTTCAAGCAGCGGAATCGACGGTCCGATGCGCGTTCCGAGATGCAACGCTTCGTATTCAAGCTGGAGGCCGTCCGCAGGCTGCGTGTGCAGCAGGAGCAGGCCGTGCAGGTCGAGCTCGCCCGTGTCATGCGGGAGCGCAACGCCGTGGTCGAACAGATCGCACAGTCGCGCGCTGCAGAGCAGGACCTGTACGAGTACCTGCGCGCACCCGGCCGCACTGCAGCCGAGATGGCGCACGTCGCCCGCTTCGGAACGTGGCATCGCCAGCAGATCTTCAGCCTCGGCGTGAAGCTTCGCCAGTTCGACAAGGGCGTGGAACTCGTTCGAACGCGACTGACCGATGCCCGCGCACGACGCGAGGCACTCGACAAGCTCCACGACAAGGAGCGCGAGGCATGGCGCCTCGCCGGCCAGCGCGAGGAGCAGGCGGAACTCGACGAGATCGCCACCATGCGCGCAGCCCGCGGACTGGGGGCGGTGGCCTGATGAGCTATGCCGACGCAATCAGCCGCGTGAGCGAACTTCGCGAGCGCCTTGGCATGCCCTCGAACGTGCGCACCGTCGGTGTGGGTGGCTTCGACAATGTGCTCGCCCACGCGCGCAGCCGCTTCGTCGAGGGGCCGACCAAGATCGTCTCCAACTCCGACGGGGTCCCGGCCGGCGAATGGGGCACCGGTCCCAACGAGGCCGCCATGGCCCGTATCCGCCCGACCGGCGGCACGCCCAGTGCGTCCCTCGACGGTCCCGGCTTTCCGACGCCGCGCAAGGTCAACGGCTGGACGCCGGAGCTGAAGCAGATGGTCAACGCAGCCTCCGAACGCTTCGGCGTGCCGCGCGAGCTCGTGATCGCCGTTTCGCGCGCCGAGAGCCACTTTCGGTCCGACGTGAAGTCCCCCGCAGGTGCCACCGGTCTCATGCAGCTCATGCCCGCCACCGCGCGTGGCCTGGGCGTGACCGACGTGACCGACCCGTGGCAGAACCTCGCCGGCGGAACCAAGTACCTGCGCCAGCTGCTCGATCGCTTCGACGGCGACGTCACGAAGGTCGTGGCGGGCTACAACGCAGGACCCAACGCAGTCGCGCAGTACGGGGGCGTTCCACCGTACGAGGAGACGCAGACCTACGTTGCACGAGTGTTCGATTACGCGGCCGAACTCGGGTTCAGGCCCGGCGCGCCGACAACCTCTACACCCACCAAACGGACGGCATGAAGCCGTCTGACGACGACCACGGAAGGGAGGTGACCCGCACATGATCAACAACTCGGCAATGAGCAGCTCGATGAACGTCGCTGACCTGGCTCCGAAGGCTGCAACCAAGCAGCTTCCGGCGCGACAGGGCGACAGCGCATTCGGCGAAGCACTGGCCGGGGCGCACACCGTGCATGATCGACGCGAGTCACAGGCAGCAGACCACAGCCGACGGGACTGGGCCCAGGGAGATCGCTCCACCGAGCGAACCCGCGGTCAGGACCGAGCGAATGAAGTCCGCTCCGATGCAGCTGACCACGCCGATCGATCCGATCGCACCACAGGCGACGTGGAGGCGACCGCACCCGATGCGACCACCGACACGACCGACCCGACCGCGATCACGGACGACACGAGCGCCACGACCACGACGCAGACCGACGACGCCACGACCTCGAGCGAGACGGCACCCGATACCGACGCAGCCACCACCGCCGCCCCGGCGACCGTGGCCGTTGCAGCGGCACCGGTCGTGACCGACCTCGACGCGATCATCGTTCCGACGTCCACGACCATCACGCAGGTCGCGACCGACGCGGTCGACGCAGCCATCAAGCTTGCGATCGATCCCGCCGCCACGACCACAGCAGCAACCACTGCAGCAACCACCACCGCCACCGTGGCAGTCACCGACGGCGACGTCGATGCGCAGCTCGCGGCAGCAACCAACGCACAGGGTGCGGAGGATGCGGAGACCGGTGACGTCCTGACGGGCCCGACGCGCCCGACGACGTCCACGCCGGCCACCACGTCTGGACCTTCCCCCGTGCAGCTGGCAGCGGCGACGTTCGCGGCTGACGAGGCCGCACCGACGACGACGCCGGCACAGGTGGCTCAGGTTGCGACCAGCGTCGCGACCGACGTTGCCGCAGGCACGAAGACCGACGCCGCGGCGACGCAGCTCGTGCAGGCAGCAGCCGTCGATGCCGACGCGTCACTCGACCCGGAGGCCGTCGTCGCCGACGATGCCGTCGTGCTCAAGGCCAAGGCCGATGCAGCGACCACGCAGCTCGCGGCAAAGGCCGATGGCGAGATCGTCGACGCGGAGGACCCGGACGTGGTGCAGGCAGCTCGCCTGAACCAGGGCCAGGCACCGACCGTCGCGGTCAACGCACAGGCGCAGGCAGCGCAGGCAGCGAAGGCAGCAGAAGCAGCCGCGGAGGAGGGCAGCGACGCTGCTCCCGCCAAGCTCGAGCCGCTGCCGGCACAGGCCGCACCGATCGCCACCGCCGCTCGCGGCGAGGGCATGGGTGCAGCACTGCGCATGCGCGAAGGCCTGCAGGCACAGGTGCAGGAGCGCATCGACCACATCGCGGATCAGCTGGCAACGCGCCTGCGGCTCTCACAGGCAGCTGGCGGCAGCCAGGTGCAGCTGAGCCTCAAGCCACGCGAGCTGGGCGAAGTGACCGTCCAGATGAACGTGCGTGACGGCGCGGTCGCGGCGACCATCCTGGTCGACAAGGCCGACACGCTGCGCACGCTGCAGACCAACATCGAGGACCTCAAGAAGAGCCTCGAATCGCAGGGCCTGCAGATCGGCGAGTTCTCGGTCGACGTTCGCGGCGAAGCCGGTGCCGGTGGCGCCAACGCCCGAGCAGCGGCGGAGATGCGCCAGGACGCACGATCGTCCAACGGAGCGAACGCGCTTGCCGGAGCC
>JBBQUY010000080.1:0-16268 GCA_038212015.1 Gaiellales bacterium
GTCGGGCAGGCCGGATTCTGGCCTGCGTTCCTCGTCTACGACCTGCTCGGGTTCCTTGGCAGTTGACGACTGCGCACCACGAGCAGTGATGAACCCGCGGAAATGCCTGCTCGTACTGTACTTTGTTCCATGAGCGAAGCACATACGGGCGCGCGCCGCGGCGCATTCTGCCGCCCGAAATGAATTTCGAAACACATCCCTCCTGAATGATTTACGGATCCAAGGACACCTGCCGAAACTTCATTCGGCAGGGGTGGCATCGTTCCGAACATCGGACGATAGTGGTGTGCGTCGTGGCCCACGTGGGCCACGCCAGACATCAAGTGTCCTGATCATCATTCAGCAAAGGAAACACATGCAGCAGTTCCACCCCCATGCACTTCCGCAGACCAACGAGTTCGGCATGACCATGCCGATGCCGTTCGACCAGCCGATGCCGTTCGCGCAGCCGATGCCGTTCGCGCAGCGCCCGTCGGTCCTCGCCTCGATGCCGATTGCAGAGCTCGACATCACGCGCATCGTCGAGCTGCTCCCGAGCCGCCCCGAGCTGCTCGCCGAGATCGCGACCACGCGCCCCGAGCTTCTCATCGAGATCGCCCGCACCAATGCTGACGTGTTCACGCAGATCGCAGCCGTGCGCCCCGAGGTGCTCGCCTGGGTCGTCGCGATCCGCCCCGAGCTGCTCGCCCGCGCCGCGGCGATCCGCCCCGAGGCCATCCTCAAGCCGCTGCGCGTCGCGCCGGAGCTGTTCGCGCTCGTCGCCCGCTACGACGTCAACGCGCTCACGCAGCTGTTCGCCGTCGTGCCCGAGCTGCTCGCCAAGACCGCTGCCGCCGTTCCGGAAGCCGTCGTCCAGCTGCTCACGTTCGCACCGACCGTGCTCGTGCAGGCCGCTCGCCAGCAGCCGGAGATCATCAGCCAGCTGATCACGACCAAGCCGGACGTGCTGCGCCAGATCCTCGCGATCTACCCCGAGCTGCTCATCGAGCTCGCCCGCACCAACCCGGACGCCATCGTGATCGCCGCGCGCGAGCACACCGACATGATCGTCGCCGCAGTGGAAGCCCGCCCCGAGCTGCTCGTCACGCTCGCCCAGGCCGCGCCGCAGCTGCTTCGCATGATCGTCCAGGTCGCGCCGAGCATCGTTCGTGACGTCGCCCGCCGCCGCCCCGAGTACGTCGGTCTGCTCGTGCAGGCCACGAACATGGTGCAGCAGCAGGACGTGTGGAACACCCCGCAGGTCGCGCCGGTCGCGTCGAGCTGGAACACGCAGCCCGTCACGCCGTTCACGACGAACAACTGGAACACGCAGCAGTTCGCGCCGCAGCAGTTCGGCACCCAGTCGTTCGCACAGCCGGTCATGCAGCCCCAGCAGTACGGCATCGCGCCGTGGGCCGGCCAGAGCGTCAACCAGTTCGCTGCTGCGCCGCAGCAGTGGATGACGGCACCGACCGCGCAGCAGTTCGCGCAGTTCGCACCGTCGTGGACGACCGGCACCTACGGCATCCCGGCGGTCGACCCGTCGCTGCTCGACGAGCTCCTCGCGGGCACCGTCGGCTCGACCGGCACCAGCAAGCCGGCCGCCAAGCGCACCAAGGCGACGCGCTGATCCAGCGCACGCCTGGACCCTCGGGTTCGTGAAGTCAGGGGAGGGCTCGCCGATCGTGGCGGGCCCTCCCTCTTCGCGTCGACACCACCCTGGAGCCATCGATGACCCGTCGCCTCGCCCTCGAGCCCTGACGCGCCAGGTCAGCGGCGCCGCCGCACTTCGCAGTCGCGCGCCGCGCGGTCGCCGAGATCGAGGTACACGACGTCGCGGCCAGGGCCGCACACGATGACGTCCCCGCCTGCTCGATCGCGTGCATCCAGCACGTCGTTGCCTGCGCCGCCGTCGAGCCGGTCTCGGCCCGGACCGCCGACGAGGCGATCGTTGCCGCCCTGACCGAACAGGCGATCGTTGCCGCGCTCGCCGAAGACGCGATCCGCGCCGCCACCCGCGCGCACGATGTCGTTGCCTGCGCCGCTGCGGAACAGCTCGCCGCGACCGCTCCCCCAGAGCACGTCGGCCCGGAACGACGACGTCGTCCAGCACGAGCCGTCCGCCCGCGCCGCCGTTCGCACCGGCAGCGTCGCCTGCACCCCCGGGATGTTCGTGCAGCGATCAGTCGTCGGTGTCTGCTCGTCCGGTGTCGTTCCGGTCGGCGTCGCGCCGGTGGGCGTCGTACTGCTCGGCGCGGCCACGACGAACGGACCCGCATGTGCAGCTGGCCCCCAGACACCCTCGCCATCACGGGCGCGAACGTGCACGTACCAGGAGCCGAGCCCGATCGTCGTCTGCATCGTCGCGTCGGGGCCGTCGTACTCGGCCACGTCATCCGGAAGCGTGGTCGGCGCTGCGTCGACGACGACCGAGTAGGCGGTGATCCCGCTGTCCAGACCGTCGACGTTGTCGATGACCATCGCCGGCGATGGCGACAAGCTGGCCATGAGCGTTCGGCGACCATCCAGATCGGCGGCTCCGAGCGTCATCGTCACGATGGGTGGATACGGCGGGTACTGGTCGACGGGCGTCAGGCCGAGCGCACTTCCGGTCATCGCGAGTCGCACTCGCGGAGTGGTATCAGCCGTGTCGAGCGCGGGGGTCCCGCTCATCCCGCCGGCTGCCTGGATGAGCGGCTCCATGGTGCCCCACGCCGTCGTCGGCTGTGCGTCGTAGATGTACAGGGTTCCGTCCACGCGCGACGCCCCGCCTACCTGGATGGGGAATCGCTCCGATGCCACGTACTCGAGGGTCGCGGCCGCGTCGACGGTGAACGATCCCGTCGTCGCGAACACCGGGCCGGAATCGGCGCGTTCGATCATCATGCGCCCGGCGCTCAGGTTGACGTTGCCGTTGATCGGCCCGCGTACGTCGAGCACCCCGCCGGCCACCTCGAAATCGCCCGCGACCGACACGCCGCTCGCGATGGACGTGATCGCGTGACCGGACTGGTGCACGGTCGTCGCCTGAAGCTCCGATCCTTCCATGAAGAACACGTTGCCGGTGGTCGTGAGAGCACCGGTGGTCACTGCGCCGCCCGCCCCCAGCGTTCCTTCAGCTGGAATCGCGATGGACCCGGCAGTCAGCGATGACATCTCGTCAACATGGATCTCCGGCCCCGTCAGCGCGCCGGTGATCGCGAGCTCAGATCCACCTGACGCCGTCGCACCGTTCGGGCCGACCGAGCCGACGATCGTTACGTCGGCATCCTGTGCCGTCACGATGGTGAGACCGCTGATCGTGGTCGTCATCTGAGGAGCGGGGGCAACGTTCGTCGCTGCAAGCCGCGATGCCGTCATCGTTCCGCCGATGAGGTCGGCCGGGCCGAACATGGTGACGCTGGAGGTGTCGAGGTGTCGCCCGGTGTCGATTGTCAGCGGAGCCGCCAGCTCGAGCAGGCCGACCATGACGTCATTCGAGATTCGGGGTCCGACCCCCACGTCCGGATCCGGTGCCATCACCGTGACGTCCGCGCCCGACGCAGGAACCTGCCCGGTAACCCAGTTCGCGGGTTCGTGCCAATCATTCGTCGTGCCTGCGCCGATCCACTCGCCGCGTTCGTGCACCGTCCACGCGTCCGAATGGATCGTCGGGCCGGCGTTGCCAGCGGTGTCGATGGCGCGCACGTGCAGGTACCAGACGCCCGGCGCATGACTCTCGGACAGCTCCGGGTTGGTGACCTCGATCGCGGCGTCCGGATCGGTCAGTGGATTCGCCGTGATCTCATATGAGTACCCCGCCACGTAAGTCTCCGAGTCGCTCGCTACGTCCCACGCGGCGTGGACGATGCTGCCGCCCTCGAGACGTCGCAGGTTCGACGGCGCGGTCGGCGGGATCGTGTCCTGGATCGCGAACCGTACCGTCGAGGGAACCGGCGCCAGCCACGCGACCAGCTCCCACGGGTCGGGACCGTCGGCGACGGTCGGCGGAACATCGATGGTCGGCGTACCGCTTCGTTCGATCGCCTGCACGAGCGTGCCCTGACGGGTCCCGGGTGTCAGGTCGGTGCCCCACGCACCCATCACTTCGATGGTGCCGTCGAGCTGGGCGACGTTCACCTTCATCGGTGGAACGGGCGACGCGCTGCTGAGCGTCGAGTGCACCGACAGGCGCAGTCGCGCACCGGCATCGAGCCGGTAGCTACCCACCTCGATCGTGCAGAGGCTTGGCATCGTCACCGTGCCGGTCGACTGGATCCACACGCCGCGCGAGAGGTCGCAGAACGAGTGCGTGCCCGACACCATGGCATCGCTGGTGAAGATCTCGCCGAGCACCGTGGACACGCCGGTATCGACGTACTCGTCGGCCTGGATCCCACCGAGCGACATGATCGTGCCGGTGTTCTCGAATCGGTTGTCGATGTCCAGCTTGCCGGCCGTCACGTTGACGAATCCTTCGTTGCGGAAGAAGGGAGCATCGATGCCGACGGACGTGGTGAAGGTCGCGCCGGTCGCGACCGTGGTCCAGCCGGTGCTCGAGTCCAGGTCGCCATCGACGATCACCTGCGCGCCGGCATCCATCAGGATCGGCCCGTGGACGGACAACCGGGACATGCCCCATCCCGAACCGGCCGGCTTGAGTTCCAGGGTGCCGGCGACTTGGAGGGACGCGACCGTCAGGACCGACCCGCTCGATACCTCGACGGAATGGCCGGCGCCGATGACCACCCAGTCGGCGTTCGCAGGGACCGTATCGTCGCTCCAGTTCGCTGCGGTCTTCCAGTCGGCCGTGCCCGCGTCGCCGTCCCATGTGCGCACCGCGGCCGACGCACCTGCCGGCATGACCAGCAACGCGAGGACCAGCCCGGACACGACAAGCGCTGATCGAACGATTCGGACGGGGGAGGCCATCAGTACGGTATCGGCATTTCACGCTCGTGCGAGAGGTCTTCAGGAACGATGCGAACCTGACCCGAACATCCCGCCCCGAACCGACCCCGTACTGACCGGCGCTCCGTCGAAAATCTTCGACGCTTCGCTCAGCGGCCCCGCGCCCGCGACGGGTCGAAGGCGTCGCGCAGCCCGTCACCGATGAAGTTGACGCACAGCACGCACACCAGGATCAACGTCGCCGGGAACCACGCAAGCCACCAGTAGTTGACCGCCGTGAACACGTCCTTGGCGTCGAGCAGCATGTTGCCCCACGACGGCGTCGGCAGCACCACCCCCAGCCCGAGGAAGCTGAGCGTGCTCTCGCTCAGGATCGCCGTCGCCACCGCGAGCGTCGTGAACACAGCGAGCACGCTGATCGTGTTCGGCAGGATGTGCACCACCATCACGCGCTTGTCCGACGCTCCCAGCGCGACCGACGCCTCCACGAACTCGCGCCGTCGCAGCGACACCACCTGGCTGCGCACGACCCGGCTGATCGGCATCCACCCGAGGATGCTCATGATCAGGATGATTCGCCACTGGGTCGGGATCGCGCCCAGCAGGTCGCCCGCCGCGCTCCCTTCGGAGTTGACCACGCTGCTCATCGCGATCAGCAGCGGCAGGCTCGGGATCGTCATGAGGATGTTCACCACCCAGCCCAGCCGCGAGTCGATCGCACCGCCGTAGAACCCCTGCACGGTCCCGATGAACGCACCCATCGACGCGCTCAGCACCGCCACCGCCAGTCCGATCAGCAGGCTGATCCGCCCCGCTTCGAGCAGTCGCGCCAGTACGTCGCGCCCGAGCATGTCGGTGCCGAGTGGGTGCGCAGCGCTCGGCGGCGTCGCTGCCAGCACCGCGTAGTCGATCTCCGTCGACGTCCACGGCAGCACCCACGGCAGCGCGATGCATGCCGTCGTCAGCAGCGCCATCACGTACAGGCTCACCAGCGCAGGCGTGTGCGCGCGAAACGAGTCCCAGACCGCGCGCGCCTGGCTGCGCTCCTCGCTCGCGTTCGGCAGCGTGTCGGCCTGCGCTGCGCGCGCCGCGGTCGTGCCCAGGAACGATCCCGGCCGGATCGGCGTCGCCTGCGTGGTGTGTTGGGCGGCCGCCATCAGGTCACGACTCCACCCGTACGCGTGGATCCATCGCGCCGTAGATGACGTCCGCGAGCGCGTTGCTCAGCACCATCATCAGCCCGACCAGCATGAGGATGTTGAGCACCACCACGCGGTCGTTGCCGTTTACTGAATCCAGCAGCAGCGTGCCGATGCCCGGCAGGCCGAACACGCTCTCCACGACGACCGCGCCCGCAACGAGCTTGCCCATGTCGATCGCCACCAGCGTGATGATCGGCAGCAGTGCGTTGCGCATCGCATGGCGCATGAACACCGTCTTGGCCGGCAGGCCCTTCGCCCGCGCACACACGATGTACTGCTCCCCGAGCACGCCGAGCAGCTCGCCGCGCTGGTAGCGCGTCCACATCGCGATGTGCGTCAGCGTCAGTGTCAGCACCGGCAGTGTCAGTCGCTGCGCCCACTCGAGCATCGATCCGCCGGTCTCCGGCGTGCCGCTCGTGAAGAACACCACGCCGCCCGTCGCGTCGCGCAGCCCGACGGCGCCGAGCTGCAGCACGAGCGCCATGAAGAACCCGGGCATCGCCATCAGCGCCAGCGTCAGGAACGTCGTCGTGTAGTCGATCCTGGAGTTCGCGCGCGCCGCGCAGTACGCGCCGAGCGGCACGCCGATGCCCACGCTCAGCAGCAGTGACAGCGCAGCGATCGTCAGCGTCAGCGGCAGTCGCTCCCCGATCATCTCCGCCGCCGGCCGGAACGTTCGCACGCTCATCCCCATGTCGCCGCGCACCGCGTCGCCCAGCCAGTGTAGGTACTGCACCGCCTGGGGCTTGTCCCAGCCGTGCTCCTTCGCGATGCGCTCGACCTCCTCGGGTGAGAGGTTGGCGACCTCCATCATGAGCGCCATCGGCGACGGCCCCATGCTCAGCACGAAGAACACGAGCACGCTCGTGGCCAGCAGGATCACCGGCAATGCCGCAAGCCGCTTGAGCAGGAGCCCGCTCATCCGCTCACCCACCACTCGTCCATGTTCCACGTGTGGTTCGCGGACGGGTTGAGCTTGAGGCCCTGCACGCGCGAGCGCCACGCCACCACGTCCGGGCTCTGGAACAGCGGCAGCACCGGCACCTCCGACGCGATGATCGCGTTCGCCTCGTGCACGAGCTTCGCGCGCTCGACCGGATCCACCGCGGTGTCGGCCGCCGTCATCACCCGCTCGGCGTCCTTGTTGCACCAGCCCATGCGGTTCTTGCCCGCCCACGACGGCTTGCGCGGAATCTCTTCGCACCCGAAGATCAGCTTCGGCAGCGGCTCCACGCCCGTCAGTTCGCTCCACTCGCCCAGGTGGAACTGCCCGTGCGGCGCCGTGTGGCTGTACAGCACCTCGGTCGGGATCAGCCGGATCTCCGTGATGATCCCCTGTCGCCGCAGCTGCTCCTGCACGAGCTGCGCGACCTTCGCGCGAAACGGCATGCTGCCCGCACCCGCGACCCACGTCAGCTTGAGCGCCTTGCCATCCTTCGTCCACGGACCGCTGCCGTCACGCGACCAACCCGCCTCCGTCAGCAGCGTCTTCACCTTCGCCGGATCCGGCGTCGCGTACTGCTCATACGGCGCGTCGTCATAGACCTTCAGCTCCGTCGACACCATCGGGCTCACTGCCGGCGGCACCACCCCCGACAGGATCACCTCCGTGATCATCTTCCGATCGATCGCATGCGCCAGCGCGCGACGCACGCGCACGTCGTCGAGCGGCGCCTTCGTCGTGCGCATGAGCAGGAACTCGTTCACCGCGCCCGGCAGGATCGCGAACTGCACGTCCGGCGTTCCCTTCAGCTCCGTCTCCAGGTTCGTGTCAGCCGGAATGAACGCCATGTCGGCTTCCTGCATCCGCAGCTGCATCTTGAGCGTGTTCGCGTCCTTCACGAAGCGGAAGACGACCTTGTCCACGCGAGCGGCATGGTCCTTTCGCCAGTAGTTGTCGTTGCGCACGATCGTCAGGCGCACGCCGCGCTGCCACGACTTGAACACGTACGGCCCGCTCGACACCGTCACGCGATCGTTCCACGCCGTGTTGAAGTCCTTGCCCCTGAGCGCATGCTCCGGCAGCGGCGGCATCGCGAGGATCCGCGACAGGTACGGCGCATAGCGGGCGGTGAAGTGGATGACGACGTTCGTCGCGCTCGGACACGCCACCTCGCTGATCTGCTGCCAGCCCAGGCGCGTCGCGATCTGGTACGTCTCGTTCATCACGGTCTGCCACGTGAAGCGCACGTCGTCGCACGTCACGGCCTCGCCGTCCGACCATGCAGCGTCAGGTCGCAGCCCGAACGACACGCGCATCCCGCCGTCGTCGGTCAGCACCACGCCGCCGTTGTCGAGCGTCGGCACGCTCGTCGCCAGCACCGGCTGCCACGCGCCCTCGTCGTCGAGCACGACGAGCGGATCGCTCAGCCCGTCGGTGAGCTGCTGCGTCACGGTCATCGCGCCGGGAGCCAGCCAGAAGTTGAGCACCGGCGGTTCCTTGGCGAGCGCCACGACCATCGACCCGCCGCGCCTGGGCTCACCGGGGTCTGCACCCGCGGCCGGCTCGACGCTCGCGCCGCCACATCCGGCACCGAGCACGGCAAGCACGAGCAACAGTGCTCCAAGCACCGTGGTGCGTCCCCGATGACACGACCCCCGCATGCCAGAACATCGAGCCGGCTGCCGTCCGAGTCACGCACGTACGCGTTGAGAACCGGCCCGCTGCTGGCCGCTCCTGGGGTGTCAGGCTCACGAGCCCCGTGCACGCGTGGATTCGCGTTGCCGGCTCCATCTCGCACACGCGCGGCGCAGATTCGGGAAGATGAGTGGGATGCATCCCTCCCTCGTGATTCGTGTCCCTGAAACCAACGGCCCCGTTCGAGCCGCGTTCGAGAAGGCGCTCGACTTCGGTGAGTTCCGGGAAGCCTCCGACCCGGAATGGCCGGAGTTCATTCGGGAGAGCTCCAAGTACGCAGTCGGCAACGAGGTTTCGGGCGTGCGCATCAACCTCTATCGCGACGATCTCGTCGTCGGCCGCTTCGGTCGCTATACCTTCGAATTCGTCGGCGATGACGAGAAGTCCGTCACCAAGGTCCGCGACGAGTTCAACCAGAAGCTCGCCTCGCTCAACCTGCACGCGCCCAAGTAGC
The DNA here is from genome assembly GCA_038212015.1 of Gaiellales bacterium. Lineage (GTDB taxonomy): Bacteria > Actinomycetota > Thermoleophilia > Gaiellales > SKUG01 > JAGQUL01. Next base: position 9,164 of record JBBQUY010000080.1, read on the forward strand.
GCCGCACGCGACGAGGCCCCCGCCGCGTGGCGAGGGCCTCGATCGTCAGATCATGTCGGCACCCGCGTGGAGGCGGGCGGCCGTGCGTGCGATCAGGTCGCGATCGCGATCGGGCGGTAGCCGATCATCAGGTCGCTCGTGTGCATCGCGAGCCAGCCGGTGTTCTCGGTCCAGGTCCAGGACCAGCCCGACGCGTACGGCCAGATGTAGACGCGAGTTCCGGGCGTGCGGCTGCGCTGCACCCACGAGCGTCCATTCCAGTGCCACGCGACCTTGGCGGCCGGAGCGACGAGGCGATTGCCGTAGAAGCCACCTTCGACGGTGCCCCAGCCCTGGTAGCTGGCGTACGCAGGAATCGGCTCGTTGTACGGCGCTGCCAGCGGCACGCCCGCGTTCACGGGCCGCTTGCTCGCCTCGGCGCTCGATACCGCCAGCGCAGCTGCAACGAGCGCGGTGGCCAGGATCGCGACCACGGCAACATGCCACGTGCGGATTCGAATCGTCGACATCGTGATATCCCCTTGGGATCGAGCCCTCGGCACAGCCGCGGGCGTAGTTCGTCCTGTATCCAGTGAACGACGTAACCTGTGATCCGTCAACGAACTGCCGCGAGGATGACCAATGAGTGACGACGACCAGCGCTCCGACGCGCGCCGCGGCCACTCCGGCCGCCGTGCGGTGCTGCTGCTCGTGCTCGCGGTGCTCGTCCCGGTCGGCGCGGGCCTCGCGCTGTGGGCTGCTGCCGACGAGCACCAGATCGTCCCGGGCCTCGACGGCTGCGGCTACGTGCGCGATCGCGCGTCCCAGCTCGACTGCTACACCGGCGAGTTCCAGTCGATCGTCGACGACCAGGGACTCGAGAAGGGCCTCACCCGCATCGACGAGCTCGCTGCCGACAGCGTGCCGCTCGGCGCGGACTGTCACGTGTCGTGGCATCCGATCGGTGAAGCCGACGGCCGCGTCGATGCCAAGGCCGATCGCGACTACGCCAACATCATCGCGAAGACGACCTGCCAGCAGGGCTACGCCCACGGCTACACGATCGGGTTCATCGGCACCAAGGACCCGACCGAGGCCGAGCTCGCACGCATGGTCGACGCCGAATGTGGCGGCAGCACCGGGCTCAACGCGCTGTTCAACTGCACGCACGCATACGGCCACGTGATCGCCCGCCAGAACGAAGGCGACATCGAAGCCGGCATTCGCGCCTGCGAGCAGGTCGACTACGAACGCCTGCCCGGCGCGAACGTGCAGAGCCCCGTGCCCGGCGAGCGCCCGCCGGTGCTCGTGGGCGCCGAGCACCAGTGCCTGTACGGGCTGTACATGGAAACGTCGCTGCTCGACCTCGCCGACGGCGGCACCGAGCTCGACAGCTGCGGATCCGCCACCTCGCCCGAAGCACGCAAGGCCTGCTACGCCTACCTTCCGGCGCGCGTCAACGGCATCCGCGGCAACCTCGAGGACGCAGCGAAGGCGTGCCACGACCTCGCACCCGAGGGCGACCTTCGCGACTCGTGCGTCAAGACGTTCAGCATCGGGCTCGGCTCGAAGGAGCAGTGCACGATGCTCGTGGCGAAGGTCGAACGCGACCAGTGCCGCCAGGTGATCGCCGTACGCGACAACCAGGACGACGTGCTCGCGTTCGCCGACGGCGACCCCGATTCGTTCGATGCGAACGTGCTCATCGCACCCGAACCCGGCGTGGAGGAGCCCGGCGCCCCCGACACGCCGCCGGCCCCGCCGGGCGGTGCACCGGGCTGACCGCACGGTCGCACCGCCGCGCGTTGCTACCATTCGCCGTGATGCGCCTCGCCGCGGACACCCGTTTCGTCGTGGCGGCGTGGCTTGCCACCCGCGGCCTGATCGTCGCGCTCATCTTCCTGGTGTCGCGCGGTGACGTGTCGCACATGCAGGACGTCGGCTACTACCACGAGGTCGCCCGACACCTGCTCGACACGCGCACGATGCCGGCCACCGAGATGTGGCAGTACCCGCCCGGCGCGACGCTCGTGCTGCTCATCCCGCAGCTCGCGGGTGACGCCGCCTACGGCATCGCGTTCGTCGCGTTCATGGTCGCCTGCGACGCGACGATCACGTGGCTGCTCGCGCGTGCGGCGCGCACCAACGGCAGCCTGCTCGGGTTGTGGGCGTGGCTGCTGCTCATGCCCGCCATGCGCGAGTACCCGTTGCTGCGCTTCGACATGGTGCCGACGCTCTGCGCGGTCGCGGCGCTGCTGTTCGTCGTCCGCCGCCCGGTGCTGTTCGGCGCGCTCGCAGGACTCGGCACGCTCATCAAGGCGTGGCCGATCGTCGTGCTCGGCGCGGAGTGGCGCGTGCGCCGGCTCCTGCTCGCGGCGGTCGTCGCGGGCGCGGTGCTGTTCGGCGGCATCGCCGTCGCCGAGCAGGTGTTCGGACCGCAGGATCGCGCGCTCGACAACCAGGCGGGTCGCGGCCTGCAGAACGAGGCCGTCGCCGCGAGCCCGTGGCACTTCGTCGGCTCCGTCAACGGCGACGGTGCGCCGCTGCACTACGGCTCCGGCGCCACCGAGATCAACGATCCGCGCGCCGAACGCGTCGCCGATGCGCTGCGCTGGGCGACCGCCGCGGCAGGTGTGCTGCTCGCCGCCTGGTGGGCGCTGCGTGCACTGCTGCTGCGTCGCGACTCCAGGGCGGACGGGCCGTCGCACCGAAGCTGGCTTGCCTCGAACGCCGCCGGCGCCGACCTGGTCACCGTCGGCGTGCTGCTGGCGATCGTCACCAGCCGCGTGCTGAGCCCGCAGTTCATGGTCTGGATGCTCGCCGTCGCCGCGATCTCGATGACATTTCCCGACACGCGCCTGCGCCGACCGTTCGTGTTCATCGCCCTCGCCACGATCTGCACCGCCGGCGTGCTGCGCTATCCCGAGGTGCTCGTGCTGCGCAACGTGCTGCTGACGCTCGCGGCGATCGACGCGACCTGGCGGCTGTGGACCGGTCTACGCGTGCGTGACGATGTCGATCGCGAGGTCGTCGACCTGCTCGACGTGCAGCCCGCCGCGCCGCGCGACGCCGATCACGTCGCCGACGCTCCCACACTCGCGTGAGGTCTTCGCGAGCAGGCGCGCAAGCAGTCCCTTCGTCGCCTTGTTGAAATGGCTCACCACGCCGCGCGACCCGTCGGGACGCTCGCTCAGCACCCGCACGGTGAGCGCATCGTCGATCGGTGCCAGCGAGCGATACGCGCCCGAGCGAAGGTCGACGACGAGCTCCTGCTCGGCCACCGACGCGAGGACCGGGCCGAGCGTCGGCTTCCAGACCGCGCCGAGGGTGCCGAGGCGGGGGAGCCTGGTGCCGCCCGACAGGCGGTATGCCGGGATCGCATCGCTCGCGCGCACGATGCCGAACAGCGCCGATCCGATCGCGAGCCGTGAGTCCGCACGGGCACGCTCCGCCTTCCGCAGCGAGCCGTAGTCGAGGGAGTCGTAGAGCACGCCCGTGTAGCGCCGAATCGCGGGCATGGTGGGGGAGGCGTGCAGCTGCTCGTTGTGGCGCAGCTCATCCGCCTGGGTGCGCCCGAGCCCGAGCACCTTGGCGGCCCGCGTCGGATTCGCGCCAAGCTTCACGAGCGTGGATCCCACGCGCTCGCGCGGCCGGGTGAGCTCCCCGAACGACAGCTGCTCGAGCTCGAGCGGTGCACCGTCGCCGCCGACGGCCTTCGTCTCGGATGGGGGAAGCAGCACGAGCATGGGAGAAAGGTATCGAATCGGTCGGTCGGGACTGCCGCACCACGCCGCTGCGAGGCGTACGATTCACGTCATGCGCATCGCTTCTCAGCACGCTCAGACGACCAGCCCCGCAGCCACGCCGAGCCCTGCGCAGGCATACGTGCAGCAGGCCCAGTGGCTGCTCGAAAAGGGCAGCGTCGTGCAGCGCCTCGACGTGGTGGATGCCAAGACCGTGCGCGTGCTCGTCGCTGACCCCTTCGTCACCGACCCGCATGACCGCGAGGAAGCCGACCGGCTTGCCGCCGACAGTGCCCTGACCGTGCTCGAGCAGGCGCTGCATGGCGTGCACCTGATTCCGGTCACGCGCAGCGGCTATCAGGGCAGGATGCGCGAGCTCGCGCCAGCCCAGCTGACGTTTGCCACGGGCCTGCTCAACGTGCAGCGCTACGACCTGGTGCCCGACGATCTCGACGGCGACGGGTTCCTCGCGCCGCACGAGGTGTCGCACCGCATCGAGGTCGACACGCCCGAGGATGTCGTGCGCCTCGACTGGCTGCTGCGCGACCGCTTCGACGAGGGCAGCATCCAGGATGGCCTCGTGCGCATCGTCGTGCCCGAGCGCCCGTGGCGCGTCACGCCCGACGCCTGATCGTTGTTCGTCAGCGCAGCGAGCGCTCCATGACGAAGTGCGGCCCTGCGGTGGGGATCTCGAACTCCTCGCCGAGCACGGTCCAGCCCATCCGCTCGTAGAACCCGATCGCTGGCGTGCGCGCGTTGCACCACGCGAGCGTCGCACCGTGCTCGATCGCATGCGCCAGGCACGCATCGAGGGCCGCGCGCCCGGCTCCTGACCCGCGCAGGGCGGGCTCGGTCGCCATGCCGCGCAGGCGCCACGCCGTCCCTGCCGCATGGTCGGGGCCAACCGCCGCGCCACCAAGGGCGTCCGCCGGTCGCGACTCCAGGTACATCGACGCGATCGACACGATGCGATCGTCGAGCTGCGCGCCCGCGTGGATCGTCAGCTCGTCCTCGTCGCCGGGGAACTCGCATTCGGCGACGGGTCGACCGGGCCGCAGCACCGCCATCCGCAACGGATGGGTCTGCTCGGCGCTGATACGGATCACGGTCAGGTCGGGGCGCTCATCGGTCGTCGACATGCCCTGCATCATACGACCCGGAAAACAAATCGGGGGACTGCCCCCAGTTTGGTTGTCACCGGGGGCAGTCCCCGGCGCTCTGCGGATTTCTGGGGGGTGGCGTGACGTGAGCGGCGATCTCGACCGTTGTGGGCGCGCACGCCGTTCGTCGCGGGTTGGGCGGTGCGCGTGCGAATTCGATCCCCTTTCGTACAGGAGCGTCGGTACTCGACGCTGACGTGCGAAGCGCTGTGCGCACGCGGTGATTCCCCGCGACGCTTCGTACAGGAGCGTCGGTACTCGACACTGACGTGCGAAGCGCTGGGCGTGAGCCTCGTGGAAACCAGTTCGAGACCGCAACCCGACACTGCACATCCGCGAAGACCTGAAGAAACGACGAAGCCGCCGTCCCGCGACACGGGACGACGGCCTCGAACCTGTTGGGCCAGGTGTGTGATCAGCGCTCGATGATGCGATCACGCTCGACGACATCGTGGTCTCGACCACGGTCGCGCCATGCGCTCAGCATCATGAGGGACCAGACGAGGCCAATGGCACCGACGACCATGAGGATTACGCCGACGGTGTCCCATTCGATCGTGAGGCCCGCGAACGGCGTTGGATCGATCGACATCGCAAACGCGAGGATTGCGCCGATGGCGAGCAGCAGGATTGATGCACCAATACCCATGATGGGGGACCTCCGAGGTCATATTCTTCTGGACGAATCAGTTGTGGCCGCTGCAACTCGCAGCAAACGCTCGGCTCGCCGGTACCTCATCGAACTTGAGCGAACGTGCGTCGGATCGCCCGCCACGGGTACCGGCTGGGCATGCTTTCTTCGCTCGTGCACGTCCCAACCGTCCAGGCAACCTCCATCCTCGCTGAAGGCCACCTGACCCAGGCGTTCGACATCGGTGTGATGACCAGTGCGCTGTCGCACGTGCGCCGTCGACACATCGCGATGCGCCACCTCACCTACGACGACATCGAGCGCGCGTGCGAGATGCAGGTGGAGACGAGCATCGATTCGATGGGACAGCTGCTGCTCGTCGGGCAGGTCCAGGAGCGCGAGCTCGTGGAAGTGGCTTGGCATCATGGCTCGGGCCACGTGCGCGTGGCGGCCGACACGCCCGACGCTGCGGACGAGCTGCTCACGCGCCTGTGCGAGCGCCTGCAGGCCGAAGACAGCCCTGAGGACCCCCGGGTGCCGATCTGGTTCTGGACGCTCACCGAGCACGGCCCCGAACCGATGGTGCGGCGCCTGTACGCGCCCGCGTGGGACGAGATCGCCGGCAACTACGTCGAGCCGCTCGCGGACGCGCTTGCCAAGATCATGGCGAACCCGCCCGATTCGGCGCGCGGCATCGCGCTCTGGCGCGGCGCGCCCGGCACGGGCAAGACCACGGCGCTGCGCGCGCTCGCGCATGCGTGGCGCGAGCACGTCGACATCCACGTGATCGTCGACCCGGAGGTGTTCCTGGGCGAGCGCGCGTCGTATCTGGTGCAGGTGCTGTTCGGTCACGAGGTCGACGAGTACTGGGAAGGCGAAGACGGCGGCATGCACGGCATGAGCCAGATGCTCGACCACGGTCCCGGCGTGATGGCTCCGGTGCACTACGCGGCGGGGATGTCCTCGTCAGGTGCGCCCACGCGCTCGCGCGCGAAGCTCATCGTGCTCGAGGACGCGGGTGAGCTCATCAGTTCCGAGGCGCGCGTCAGTTCCGGTCAGGCGCTCTCGCGGCTTCTCAACCTCACCGACGGCATGCTCGGTCAGGGCTCGAACGTGTCGGTGCTCGTCACGACCAACGAGCCGATCGACCACCTGCACGACGCCGTCGCCCGACCCGGCCGCAGCTGGGCACATCTGGAGTTCACCGTGCTGCCCACCGACGAGGCCAACGCCTGGCTCGAGAAGAACGGAAGCGCCGACCGTGTCGACGCTCCCGCAACCCTTGCCGAGCTCTACGGCATCGTGCGCGGCGACCAGGTCGTCACGCTCGACAGGCTCGAGCAGTAGCTGAACCCATCATGTGCCTGGTTTGCAAACTATTGACGTTGTTATGGCATCGTGGTTATCTGTTCTAGATGAGCAGCTCACCCTTCTCGTACTCACGTTCCAGGCCCGGACGCCGTGAATCAGCGCAGGCCATGGTCGAATTCGCACTCGTGGCGCCGATCGTGTTCGGCCTGATGTTCGGCGTCTTCCACCTCGGCGTGCTGTACATGAAGGACCAGCAGGTCGGCTTCGCGGCGAGCGAGGGC